>CAJWOT010000054.1 GCA_913044215.1 uncultured Rhodospirillaceae bacterium
AGACTGCCGCCTCAATTCCCCGGCGGGTTACAATCTGCGGACCGTCTTTTACTGCGGCGTCTAAAAGCGCGCTGAAACGTGCTTTCGCGTCTTGCACTTGCCATGTTTTTGGCATCTGGCACCCTTACTGTGATTCCCATTAATGACTAGTCATATAACTAGTCATTAATGGGAATGAATGAGGCCAATGCGCAAATCGAGTTTTAGCGAAACGAAACTCTCCCGCGACTTAGTCGCCGGACGCGGCGATATCGCGAACCGGCTGGCCGCTTTCTTCTTCCCAGGCCCGGAAACGATCCTGTGCATCGCCCATATAGTCGCGCGTAATCGGCACGGCATCTCGTTTGTGCGCTAACTGCATGTGAAACACCATCTGCTCGCCGCTGCGGAACATCATCTCCGTACCATAGAGATAGAACTCCCACATGCGGCAGAACTTCGCGTCGTACATGGCTTCGATGGCCTCCCGGTTCGCCTGGAACCGCTTGTTCCATTCGCGCAGCGTTTCCGCGTAGTGCAGGCGCAGGATCTCCACATCGTTGACCCAGAGGCCGGAGCGCTCGACGACCTCGAATACTTCCGACAGCGCGGGTGAATAGCCGCCGGGGAAGATGTATTTGCGCAGCCAGGCGTTGGCGAAGCTCGGCGGGCCGATATGGCCGATCGAGTGCAGAAGGGCGACACCGTCCTCGTGCAGCAGGCTCTTCACCTGATCGAAGAACTCCGCATAGTGGCGCACGCCGACATGCTCGAACATGCCGACGGAGACGATACTGTCGAACTTCTCGTCCACGTCGCGATAGTCGCGCAGTTCGAACCGGACCCGGTCGGACAGGCCCATTTCGAGGGCCCGTTGGTTCGCCAGTTCCCACTGTTCTGTCGACAAGGTGACGCCCCGTACCTCGATATCCTCGAGCGTGGCGAGATACAGCGCCATACCGCCCCAGCCGCAGCCGATATCGAGGACCTTGTCGCCGGCTTTCAGGTTCATCTTGGAGGCGATCAGCCGCTGCTTGTTGCGCTGCGCCGCCTCGAGCGTGTCGTCCGGGCTTTCGAAAAAAGCGCAGGAATACTGCATGTCCCGGTCGAGGAAGAGTTTGTAGAACTCGTTTCCCAGATCGTAATGATGCGCGACATTCTTCTGCGCCCGGCCGATCTTGTTGTTCTGCTGGAAGCGCCGCAACCTATGCGATACTGCCCGGATGAGGCGTTGAACCGGGTAGGCCTCCAGATAATCGCAGTTTACGGAATAGAGGTGGAGCAGGTCGTAGAGGCCGCCATCTTCGATGGTCAGGCGCGCGTCCATATACGCCTCACCCGCGGTCAGCTCCGGTTTGAAAAAAAGGCTGTATTTCAGCGAAGGGTCATGAAAACGAAGCGTGACGCTGGGTCCCGGCTCTCCCTCGAACCTGTAGGTTTTGCCGTCAGCGTCAATTACTTTCAACGCGCCGACGCGCACGAAAGCCTTGAACAAACTCGACAATGGAAACATCGCCCTGTCCTCGTTCTGGTTCTCCAATCATTTTTATTTGGCGCGGCGCGTTCCCCCACCGCGCGGCTAGATTGAAAGAATAGGTCCATTTTGGCGCGAAATGCAATTCATGGGCGATTGCCCGCCGGACGCCGAGATCGGTAGCGGCATGCCAAATTGTCGTGGCCGGGCCGCCGCTTTATGCTGGATGTGTTTCGAAAACGCGTTAGGGAGACGGGGATGGCGCCGGCCAAGACAATGTTCGCAAAATTATGGGATGCTCACGTCGTGCTGGAGCGCGACGATGGTCAGACCTTGCTCTATATCGACCGCCATCTGTGTCATGACGGGTCGCGCCAAGGCTTTAGCAAATTGAAGGACCAGGGCCGCAAGGTCCGGCGGCCGGACCTGACCTTTGCCTCGCCGGATCATTACCGCCCAACCGATGTGAAATCCGTGGCGGAAATCCAGGACGACAAGATGCGCGCGATCCTGGAAGAGCTTTCGGCGAATGCGGAGCGCTTTGGTATCCATCATTTCGGCCTCGACAGCGGCATGGATGGGATCGCGCATGTGGTCGGGCCCGAGCTCGGCATTACCTTGCCGGGCATCTCGCTGGTCTGCGGCGACAGCCATACCGCGACCCACGGGGCGCTCGGGGCTTTCGCGTTCGGGATCGGGGCGTCGGAGGTTGCACACGTCTTTGCGACCCAGACCCTTTGGCAAAAGAAGCCGAAGGCGATGCGGGTGACCGTCGACGGCAAGCTCGGCTTCGGTGTGTCCGGCAAGGATGTGATCCTTGCCATCATCGGGCAGATCAGTGCCGCTGGCGCGACGGGCCACGCGGTCGAGTATGCCGGCTCGGCGATCCGCGGTCTCGACATGGAAGGCCGCATGACCGTCTGCAACATGACGATCGAGGCTGGCGGCCGCGCCGGGATGATCGCCCCGGACGAGACCACATTCGACTATTGCAACGGCCGCATGTTCGCGCCCAAGGGCGAGAAGTGGGACAAGGCGCTGGCCTACTGGCAGACCCTGCCCAGCGATGACGGGGCCGAATTCGATACCGAAGCCACGGTCGACGGCAACGCCATCGCGCCGATGGTCACCTGGGGTACCAGCCCGGAAAATGTCGTGCCGGTGACGGAAGCGGTGCCGGACCCGGCCAACGAGCCCGACCCGGTGCGCCGCAAGACACAGGAAGGCTCGCTCGACTATATGGGGCTCAAACCGGGTACGCCGATGACCGATATCGCAGTCGACAAGGTCTTCATCGGCTCCTGCACCAACGCGAGAATTGAGGATTTGAGGATCGCCGCCAAGGTTGCCAAGGGTCGCCGGGCACAGGTCCGCACCCTGGTCGTGCCGGGCTCGCAGCAGGTCAAGCGCGAGGCGGAAGCGGAGGGGCTCGACAAGGTCTTTACCGACGCCGGAATGGAATGGCGCGAACCGGGCTGTTCCATGTGCGTCGGCATGAATGGCGACCTGTTGGAACCGGGTGAACGCAGCGCCTCGACGTCGAACCGCAACTTTATGGGCCGGCAGGGGGAGGGCGGCCGCACCCATTTGGTCGGCCCGGCGATGGCCGCGGCGGCCTCGGTATCCGGCCATTTCGCCGATGTCCGCCAGCTGATGGAAGGGAGCAACTGATATGGACGCCTTCACGAAATGGACCGCCAAGGCCGCCCCGATCGACGCTGCCAATGTGGACACCGATCAAATCATTCCGGCGCCGTTCCTCAGCCGCATCCGTACGGAAGGCTATGAAGGCCTGCTGTTCTACCGCGTGCGCCGCAAGGCAGACGGCGAGATGGACCCGGACTTCATCCTCAACCGTGATGATTTCAAGGATGCGGGGATCCTGGTCGCCGACCGCAATTTCGGGTGCGGTTCGTCGCGCGAGAACGCCGCCTGGACCCTGGTCGATAACGGCATCCGCTCGGTCATCGCGCCCAGCTTCGGCGACATCCACTACAACAATGAAATGAACAACGGCATGGTGCCGGTGATGCTCGACGCCGGAATCTGCGCCGATCTGCGCCGCCAATTGCACGCCAACCCGGGTGCGGAGATCACGGTCGATCTGGAGCGCAACGTCGTGGTCGCGCCGGACGGCAAGGAGCACGCGTTCACGATCCCCGCCTTCAACCGCGAGCGGCTGCTCAAGGGGCTGGACGACGTATCCTTTACGCTGGAGCAAGAGTCCGACATCGCGGCCTATGAAGCGAAACGGCGCGACGAGGCGGACTGGCTGTTCGAGTAGGCCGCCTCGTTAATACCCCATCGCGCGGCTCATGCGGCGCGGGTCGGCGCCGCCTTCCAGGATGCCGGTTTCCATGTCCTGCGTGATCGCGCAGACGCCGGACGTTTTGTAGGTCATATCCGGCAGCCGTTCGACGTCGTGACCCTTGGCGGCGAGCGCGTCGCTGGTCTTCTCGTCGATGCGGCCTTCGACCGTCAGTTTGCCGGGGAAGGCAGTGTGCGGCTCGAAACTGTCCGGCTGGCTGTGGGTCATGAAGCGGGGTGCTTCGATTGCGTCCTGCAGATCCATGCCGAAGACCTTCACATTGAGCAGCACCTGCAGCATGCCCTGGGTCTGGGTGTCGCCGCCCGGCGTGCCGAAGGGCATCGCCCATTTGCCGGGCTCGATCGCGATGGCCGGGTTGGGGGTTAGGCGCGGCCGCTTGCCGGGCGCGACGGCCGAGGCATGACCAGGCACGGCCCAGCTTTGCGACCCGCGCGACGACGGACAGAAGCCCGTGCCCGGGATGATCGGCGATTCCCAGGACACGTCGCTGGGCGTGGCGGAGAAGATGTTGCCGTCGCTGTCGACGACGCAGCAGTAGGAGGTGTCGCCGGAAGGCGGTGGGCTGCCCGCGGAGATGGGGGCAGCCGCGGCGGCACGGCCATATTGCGATCCGAGTGCGCCCGGCGGCGGCATGTCCGGCCAGGCTTCGTCTTCGCGGATTTGCAGGCGGCGTTCCTCGGCGTAGGTCTCCGACAGCAAGGTGTCGAGCGGCACGTCGATGAAGCGCGGGTCGCCGTAATAGCGTTCGCGGTCGGCCATCGACAGTTTCATCGCCTCGGAAACCAGATGGATGTATTCGACGCTGTTGTGGTCGTAGGCGTCGAGATCGTAACCCTTGAGCAGCGAGATCATCTGCTGCATCACCGGGCCCTGACACCAGGCATCGCAGGTATAGACGTCCATGCCGCGGAACTGCATGCGCACCGGCGCTTCGATGGCGGAGGCGTAGCTGGCTAGGTCTTCTTCGGTGACCCAACCTTCGTTTTCGCGGTGGAACTTCACGATCGCCTGGGCGAGGTCACCTTTGTAGAACGCGTCGCGCGCGGCCTTGAGGCCGGTGTCACGGCCCTGGCCCGCAGCGGCCTTTTCTTCATCGACCATGTACTGAATGGACCGCGCCAAATCGGTCTGCACGAAATTCTCCCCGACATCCGGGATCTTGCCGCCGGGCAGATAGATTTCGGAATTCGATGGCCATTGGGAATAGGTGTCTTCGTGCGCGATGATGTAGTCGCGCATCACGTAGTGCATGGAGAATCCGCCGCGGGCGTAGCGGATCGAGGCGGCGGCGACATCGCCGAAGCTCATGGTGCCGTACCGTTGCAATGCGGTGATCCAGGCGTCGGGGGCGGCCGGCAGCACGGTGCGCAGCAGACCTAGCGGAACGGATCCGCCGAAATCCTGAACGAAGCGGTCGATGGATGCCGCCTTCGGCCACCAGCCGAGGCCGCTGATCGTTAGCACTTCGTTACGCTCTTTCAAATAAATCATGATCGGGGCGACGCCGGCGAATTGCACCATATCGCTGTGCACGATGCCGAGCGCCATGCCCGCGGCGACGCCGGCATCGACGGCGTTCCCGCCCGCTTCCAGGATGTCGAAGCCGGCCTGGGTCGCGAGAAAATGCCCCGCGGAGACCATGTACCGCGTGCCGTGGATTGTCGGTTGCAGGGGCATTGCGCCGCCTCCCGTATTCATTTCAATGCGCCGCAAGGGTAACGGCCTTGCCGGGTACTGTCATCACGCGCGCTGTGGTATAGGCTTTCCAACAAGGATCGCGTAGCGAAGTGGGGAGAAGCGTGATGGGTGGAACGCCGTTTGCGATGGTACCGCTACCGGCGGCGCGCAGTACCGAGAAACCGCGTCGCAAGGGCCTGACCATGATGATGGACTGGGGCCTGCCGGTGAAACAGCAGGCGGATTGGCTCGACCTTGTTGCGCCCTATGTCGATTTGGCAAAGTTCGTCGTCGGCACGGCGCGCATGTATGACGAGGATTATTTGCTGGAGAAGATCGCGCTCTACAAAAAGCATGACGTCCACCCGTTCATCGGCGGCCAGTTCCTGGAATATGTCTACGCGACCCAGGGGCTGCAGGGCGCGCGGCCATATTTCCAAGAGGCCAAGCGGTTGGGCTTCGATGCCATCGAGGTTTCCGACAATGTCGTGCCGCTCGACAGCCATACGCGCCAGACCTTGATCCGCACGGCGGTCGATTGCGGTCTCGAAGTGCATGGCGAAGTGGGCTCGAAGAGCGAGGACACCGGGGCGGATACCCTGATCGCACAGGCCAACGAATGTTTCGAAGCAGGCGCCGATGTGGTGCTCGTCGAAGGGGCGGAACTGCTGACCGATGGGGCGCCGAACCGGCCTGTGATCGCGGCGCTGCACGAGGGGCTGGATGTGGACAAGGTCATCTTCGAACTGATCGGACCCTGGATTCCGGGGACGCATCACTGCGACGTCTATGCGCTGAAGAAGTTCTACATCGACGAGTTCGGCCCCGATGTGAATATCGCCAATGTGATGCCCGATCAGGTGTGGGAGACCGAGACGCTGCGCGCCGGTCTGAGCGTCACCGGCCCGCCTCCGGCAGTGACGGCTGCGGAATAAGGTGCCGTTGACCGTTAACGAAGGCTACAGCTTCACGTCCTAGGCTTTTCGGGTGGTATTCCCCCGGTCTGGACTCTTTGGGGCCGGTGCCCATATTGGGATATACTGAAAAGACGGAAATACGGAATCTATGTCTGAAATACCGCAAAGCGCGCAACCGCGACAGGAAGAGCTGGCCTACGATTTGGAACGGGCGCTTTCGGGCGTCGTGTCCGTCCGTACGCAGATTCCCGAAGACGCGATGACCGCGAAAATGCTTGGCACGGAGCGGGCCGGCCACGGGGTGTTGATCCGGGAAAACGGTCTGATCGTGACGATCGGGTATCTGGTGACCGAAGCGGAAACGATCTGGATCGTCGACAATAAGGGCGGCGCGACGGCGGGACACACGGTTGCCTACGACCAGGAAACCGGCTTTGGCCTGATCCAGGCACTCGGACGCCTCGATTTGCCCGCCCTCGAAATGGGCAGTTCGGCCGATGTCAATGAGGGCGAATCGGTAGTGCTGGCCGGCCATGGGGGCCGCGAGAACGCCATCTCGGCACGGGTTCAGGCCAAACGTGAATTCGCCGGGTATTGGGAGTATCTGCTCGATGAGGCGATCTTCACCGCGCCGCCGCATCCCACCTGGGGCGGGGCCGGCCTGATCGGTCATGACGGTACCCTGCGCGGTATAGGCTCGCTATTCGTGCAGCAGGTGATCTCCGGCGGCGATCCGGTCGACGGCAACATGATCGTACCGATCGATATCCTGAAGCCGATCATGGACGAACTGCTGACCTACGGGAAGACGCAGAAACCGGCACGCCCATGGCTCGGCATGATGACGACAGAGATGGATGATTCACTGGTCGTTGCCGGCGTCACCAAAGGCGGTCCGGCAGAGCGGGCCGACGTGCGGGTCGGTGACTTCGTCCTCGGCGTTGCAGGGCAGCCGGTGAAGGAATTGGCGCAAATGTTCCGCCGTGTCTGGGCGACCGGGGAAGCGGGCGTCGGCATTCCGCTGACCTTGTCGCGCGACGGCGAGATGCTCGACCTGACCGTCCAGTCGGTCAACCGCGCGGACCTGCTGAAATCCCCGCAGCTGCACTGATCTCCCGAAAGAACCCGGCGCCGCGATTGTTGCGGCGCGCGCCGGCCTAGATCAGATCAAGTTCAGATGGAACCGTTCCCGGTTTCATCTGAACTTGTGAATCTGATCTATTTTCAAACAGATCGAGCGGATTCACGCATTTCGTTGGATCGCGTAAGCGATTCCAACAAAATACGATCCGCTCTACGCCTTGTTGAAGGCGTAGATCGGGCTGCTCCAGGCCTGGAAACCGTCTTCCGTCGTCACACAGACCCAGAGCGGATTGTCGCCTTCCGGTTTCAGCGTGATTTCCAACTCGGTCGACAGCGCCCGGTGCGGGTTCATCTCCGGCAGACGGAAGGCGCGCAGCTTGCGCTCCAGCCCACCGGCCTCCATGACGACATCCTCGATGCCGATATCCGACAGCGCAACGCGCAAGGTGCCGTGGTTGGTCGTCACCTCGAGGTCACCCGATTGCTGTGGATCGATCCAGGCATCGAAACCGCCGAAATTGCCGGTGGTGATCGCGTCGAACACGATCATGTCCGAGCCGGAGACCTCAAGCAGCCGCTCGTGGTTCCAGGCATTGATCTTCGCCATGCGCTTCACGACGGCGCCGTTGAAGCGGGCGCGTCCCTTCCAGCTCGATTCACGGCCGCGGCCGCGATATTCCGCGCCGCTCCAGATCACCCGGATGCGTTCGCCGAGATCGGATTCGGCGTAGGGGCGGACGGTCTTTAGGACATCCATGCCGTTGCGGATTTCGATCCGCTCGATCGGCGCCTGCGCCGCGACGTCCACGGAGAGCGTTACGCTGCCATCGTCGGTCTGGACGATGTCGCCCATCATGACCTCTTGCACGGTCTGCGACGTGGCCGTGTCGAAGGCCTTGGGGTCCAGATCGTAAAGCTGTCCGCCGGAGGGCAAGGTTGCGCGTACGTCGAGATGCAAGCGCGTCCCCGTCGTCCCGTAATGATGCCGTTTGCGTAGGCAGTCGAAGATACCGTCGCGGGTCAGTTCCTCGGCGTAGAAGCATGTCAGACCGCCATAGGCGCCGAACATCGAGACGCCGGGATAGCTCGCGCCCGGCCGGCCCTTATGGCCGTCGCTGTTGCAGACCACGCCGCTGCGATGGCCGAGGGGGAAGCCGTCCGTCAGCAGCCACTCGAACGTGCCCCAAGCGGAATGGATTTCCATCGCGGTTTCCAGCTTGGGGTCATGCGCGTATTTGATGTCCGCGTAACGGCCGCCGACATGGGCGTAGATCAGGCAGTCCTCGTCCTTAAGCGACTCGAACAGCAGGTTGGCGTTCGGCGCATCGGTGTCGAGATCCTCGCGTTCCGGCAGCAGCGCATGGCTGGACCGGTGAATCTGCCGGCCTTCCTCGCGGAAGAACACGTTGCGGTCGCCGCCGACGGCGGTGTTGCCGGACCACTCATAGCCGGGGAAGGTGACGAAGCGGCCTGGTTCATGGTGATAGGCCGTCAGTTCATTGAGGAAGGCCCAGAAGGCGTTGTTGACCTGGAAATCGTTCGCCTGATGGCTGGTGACGTCCAGGAAGGCCTTGTTGCGGGCGAAGTCGAAATAGGAGCGCGAGGTGCCGATACCGATCGACTCGCCGCTCTGCCCGTGCAGGTCGCCCCAATAGCCGCTGTACTGGCCCTCGCGGATCATCATCGGATGCGACTCGCAGACGACGTCACCGCTGTCCGCGTCTCGCACCGTGATGCGCAGCTCGCCCGGCTGGTCGACGCTCAAACCTTCGAAAGTCACCGACCGCTCGCCGAGCGGATAGTCGAACCGCTCCGGAAGGTTGTTGACCGGCACGGTCGTATCGAAGACGAAGCTGCCTTCGGCATGTTCGGTCGGGTTGCCCCATTTGTCTTCCGCCTTGAGGCCGAAGATGAAGCTCTCGCCCGGCCGGCGCAGGCTCGATAGCACCGCGCGCCACGTGGCCGGCTGGCCGGGTACGATGGAGATGCTGGGCGTATTGGGGATTGGCGTGAAATGGCCGACGGCGCAGACATCGGCCAGCACTTTGAACTCGAAGCCCTTCTCGACGAAGGTCTGCATCTGCATGCCGGGCGAGCCGAACCGCGTGTCGCCGAAGGTGATGGTGATCGTGTCGCCTTCGCTCAAATAGCCGCCGGAGACGCCGATGGTCAGCGCTTTCCAGCGCGGCCGGGCGCTGGCCCCGCGGCGGCTGTATTCGACCGACAGGGTGGCGCCGTTGCTGGCCTCCGCTGTGACGTAGTTCGGCGCGGTCGGATCGTTGGTCTGGAGCCTTCCGGCATCGCCCATGGCGCGGAAGACAACGCGGATCGCGCCGCTATCGTCCAGCCCGAAGCGCCCGACCGTATAGGTCAGGGAAAATGTCTGCAGGCTGCGCACCTCGAACGCGCCTTTCGGCGTGATCTCCACATGCCCGTAGAGAACGGGATCTTCGCCGGGCTGGACGTTCGACCAACCTTCGCCGACGAGATGCGAATCGACGATCGACTCGCCGCCCTTCAGTTCTGATTTACTCGTGCTCGCGGGGGCCCCTGTGTCCGGCATGGCGCATTTCTCCTGTAGCGGAATTCGTTGCGCCTATCCTTCGCACATCCAGCCCCTTGGGGACAACCGGCGACAGTATCTAGGCTGCGAGGGTCGATACGCCGGCGAGGCGTGGGGCCTCCTGCTTGAAGAGGCGGATGACCTCGTCCATGACGGCGCGGACATTCGGCAGTTGGCGCAGGTCGGGATGCACGATGATGTGCATGTCGCTTTCGACACCCCGCAGCGGCGGCGTCAGACGCACCAGGCTAGGGTCCGCGTCTCCGGCGAAGCAGGGCAGCACGCCCAGCCCCGCACCCTTGCGCACCGCTTCGTGCAGGACCAGCCCGTTATTGACGCGGACCGCTGCCTTCTGTCCTTCGAGATGGTCGCGCATCCAGGCCTGGCCGGCAAAATATGTGTGATCGTCGTCGAAGGAGACCCAGTTGCAACGCGAATACCGTTCCGGACCTTGCGCCTGCGGATTCGCCTCCACATAGGCTTTCGAGCCATAGACGGCGTAAGACAGCACACCGAGTTTCCGGGCCACGAGCTCCGGCGATTCCGGCAGGCAGGCGCGGACGACGAGGTCGGCCTCGCGCTTCGACAGGTTGGCGTTCACATGCGCCATGGAGATTTCGATCTCGATCTCGGGCAGTCGTTCGCGCACTTCCGGCAGATGGTTGGTCAAAAACTGTGCCGGCGTTTCGAAGACGGAAAGGCGCACCGTGCCGCTCACCTGATCCGCCAGCGACGCCTGGCGCCGCTCCAGCGTTTCGGCCGCGCGCTCCATCTCCTCGGCGATCGGCAACAATTCCGCACCGGCCGCGGTTTGCACGAAACCGTCCGGCAGCCGGTCGAACAGCCGGGCCGACAGGTTTTCCTCCAGCTGCGACAGGCGGCGGCCCACCGTCGGCTGCGTGACCTTCAGATGCCGTGCGGCCGCGGAGAGACTGCGATGCCGCGCAACCGCCAGAAACACCCGCATATCGTCCCAGTTCAGCGCCATGACCACTCCTCTTTCTCGGCCGGAGAATCCGATAATTCCGTTCGAATCGGCCTATAAAATTATTTATAGAAGCTATGCGAATTTCTGTACTGTGCAACAGAAATTTTTGGCATAAATCTCTATTTGCGAATTATTCGCATTAGAAAAAGACGCGTAGTGTGGAGTGGCAGGCATGTATTTCGATCGTCGGTTATGGGGGTTCACGAAAGGGGTCCGGGGCCGGATTTACGGTGCTGTGGCGATCGGCATTCTGGCCACTTTATTCGGTATTGCGCGCTTGGCACTGCTCGGCTGGCTGATCGCCAAGGTGTTCCAGGGCGTGCCTTTGGACGAACTCGTGCTACCTTTCGCCGCTGTCGCCGCGGTCATGATCGTTCGCGGCTGGCTGGAATATCTACGCACCATGGTCGCGCACGACACGGCGGCCAAGGTCCAGGTGCATCTGCGCACCGTCATCTTCGACAAGGTGACCGAGCTGGGCCCGGCGCATTTCGGACTGGAGCGGACCGGCGACGCGATCATGGCGATGATCGACGGAGTCGAACAGCTGGAGATCTATTTCGGCCAGTATCTGCCGCAGCTGATCATTTCGGCGCTGACGCCCTTCATGATTTTCGGGTTTGTGATGTTCCTCGACTGGCCGGTCGCGCTGGTCATGCTTGCTGCCGCGTTGATCACATTGATCGCACCGCAGGCCTTCCACAGTTGGGATCAGAAGAACAGTCTCGACCGGTCGCGGACCTACAAGGCGTTCGCGGCGGAGTTTCTCGACTCCGTGCAGGGGCTGGCGACCCTGAAATCCTTCGGCCAAAGCGGCGCGCGGGCCCTCACGCTGAAGCAGAAAGCGGACGATGTCTTCCGCTCGACCATGTGGGTGCTGGCCACCAACTCACTCGCCCGCGGCATCACCGATACGGGCATTGCGGTCGGCGCCGCGGCGACCCTGGCGCTCGGTGCCTTCCGAGTCGTCGACGGGGACATGAGCCTGGCCGCGCTGATCATGATCCTGATGATGGGTGTCGAAGTGTTCCGGCCGCTGCGCGATATGCGTTCGCTGATGCATAACGGCATGGTGGCGCAAGCCTCGGCCCAAACGATTTTTCATCTGCTGGACTCCAAGCCCATCGTCACAGAGCGGCCGCAGGGCGCCAACGCCGAACCGTTATCGCCAACCGTGACTTTCGAAAATGTCACCTTCGCCTATCCGAGCAGCCGGCGCACCGCGCATGAAGGACTCGATTTCGAGGTCGTGGCCGGGGAGCGGGTCGGCTTTGTCGGCCCCAGCGGCGTTGGCAAGTCGTCGATCGTTCGCCTGTTGCTGCGCTTCTATGACCCGACCAAAGGCGCCGTGAAAATTGGCGGCCGCGATTTGCGCGACCTCAGCTTCGCCGAACTGCGCAGCCAGATCGCGGTGGTCAACCAGGATACCTATCTTTTCCATGGCACGGTCGCGGACAATTTGCGCGTGGGCAAGCCGGGCGCATCGGTGCAGGCGCTGGAAGAGGCCTGCCGCGCCGCCAATGCGCATGAATTCATCGCAAAGCTTCCGCAAGGCTATGAAACGGTGATCGGCGAACGGGGTATTCGCCTTTCAGGGGGACAACGCCAGCGTATCGCTATCGCCCGGGCCATCTTGCGGGACGCCCCGATCCTCGTGCTTGACGAGGCACTGTCCGCGGTCGATGCGGAAAACGAGGCGATCATCCAGGACGCGCTTGACCGTCTGATGGAAGGCCGCACGACCCTAATCTTCGCCCACCGGCTGTCCAGCGTCATCGACGCCGACCGCATCCTCGTGCTCGACGGTGGGTGCGTCGCGGAAACCGGCCGGCACGGCGAACTGATGGCCCGGGGTGGCGTCTACCATCGGCTGATGGCCGAACAGGCGGCGGAGACCACCCGGGTCGATGCACCGGTCGGCGGCGGCGGCGCGCTCGCGACCGGCGAAAGCGTACAGCCGACCTACAGCGAGGAGGCGCAGTTCGCGCCGACTGACGCCATCGTTAAGGCGGAAGGTCTCGGCTGGTTCGCGGCGGCGCGCGAGCTGATGAAGCATATCGGCCCGTACCGCGGGAAGCTGATGATGACGTTCTTCTTCGGTGTGACCCGGGTGCTGGCGTTCATCGGCGTTGGCGCTATCGGCGCGCTTGCGGTCAGGGCGGTGAAGGGCGGCGAACCCTTCGAGACCTGGCTGATCGTCCTGGCGGTCATGGCACCGGTGGCGGGTATTTTCCACTGGTTCGAATCCTGGCTTGCGCACGACATGGCGTTTCGTCTTTTGGCCGAGATGCGGATTGCGCTGTTCAACAAGCTCGACCGGCTGGCCCCCGCCTATATGGTCCGGCGGCGGACCGGCGACATGGTGGCGATGGCGACGCACGATGTGGAGCTGGTGGAGTATTTCTTTGCCCATACCATCGCACCGGCCTTCGTGGCGGTGCTCGTGCCCGGCCTGGTCATTGCGGTGCTGCTTGCCTTCGGGTGGCAGATCGCCGCCGCGCTGGCGCCGTTCCTGTTGATCGTTGCGCTCAGCCCGTTCTACATGCGCAAGCGCGTGGATACGCTGGGCTCGAAGGCGCGCGAGGCGCTGGGCGAACTGAACGCCCATGCGGTGGATACGATCCAGGGGCTCGGCGAAATCATTGCCTTTCAACGGATCGGCGAACGCCGTCAGGAATTGATCGAGCGGACTGAGACCCACCACAAGATCCGGCTGCCGTTCTTCCGCGACCTCACCCTCCAAACTGCGCTGCTGGAAGTGGCGACCGGCCTGGGCGGTCTGGCGGTTATCGTCGCCGGCGCGAGTTTGGTCGCCGCCGGGACGTTGGAGAGCGGCGTCCTGCCCCTGCTGACCCTTCTGGCGATGTCGGCCTTTCTGCCGATCTCGGAAATCGCCAATGTCGGGCGGCAGCTTGCCGATACGCTGGGATCGACGCGCCGGCTCTACGCGGTCGATAACGAGCCCGTTCCGGTGACCGACGGTCCCGGTGTCGGCACGGTTGACGATACTGGCGGACTGACGATCGAGCTGGACGATGTCGACTTCCAGTACGAAGCGGGCAACCGCCGCGCCCTGCAAACGGCCCGGTTTGAAGCGCCGGCCGGAAAGACGGTCGCCCTTGTCGGCCCGTCGGGCGCAGGCAAGACCACCATCGCGCATATGCTGATGCGGTTTTGGGATCCGGAGCACGGCGTCATCAAGCTGGGCGGACACGATCTCAAGGACTACGCGCTCGACGATCTGCGGCAGCGTATCGCGCTGGTCGCCCAAGACACCTATCTCTTCAACGATACGCTCCGCGCCAACATCCTGATCGCCGATCCGTCTGCGGATGAGGCGAAATTGATGGACGCGCTGCGGCGCGCGTCGCTCGGCGACTTTATCGACGGATTGCCGGATGGACTCGACACCAAGGTCGGCGAACGCGGCATGCGGCTGTCCGGCGGGCAGCGGCAGCGGGTCGCCATCGCCCGCGCGTTCCTAAAGGATGCGCCGGTATTGATCCTCGACGAGGCGACGTCGCATCTCGATGCGGTCAACGAGAAGGCCGTGCGCGAGGCGTTGGAAGAACTGATGGCCGACCGCACGACCATCGTCATTGCCCACCGGCTGTCGACGGTGCGCAGCGCCGATTTGATCGTTGCGCTGAACGAAGGTCAGGTGATCGAGACCGGCACGCACAACGAGCTGCTGGCCAAGGGCGGCCTTTATGCGCAGCTGGTGGCGCACCAGCTTGCCGGGGCCGCCGGCCGCAGTGCGGCGGAGTAAGGGCGATGAATGCTTACGTTATGATGGTGGTGTTGGCGGATACCGGTTGGGGCGACGACCTGGAATTGGAAGCGCCGCTATCACGCTAGCAGAATTCCGAACCGTTCGGCCGGTGAGAACGCACAAACCGTCGCGCTTGGTTTCGAAGATTTACGCCGCAGCGCGTACTTTGCCGCCCTTGACGGTCGTGCGTTGCATGTAGCGACGTTGCGGCAGCCAGTAATCGTCTATGGCGAGATGTTGGGTCTGGATGTTGTCCCAGATCAGCAGATCGCCAACCCGCCAACGGTGGCGGTATGTGAAGTCCGGCTTGATCGCGTGTTGGCAAAGCTGCTCAAGCAACGGGCCGCCTTCGGCTTCGGGGATATCCACGATCTTTTCCGTCGTGCCGTCATTCACGAAAAGGATCGGCGCGTCGGTGAAGGGGTGAGCGATCACGATCGGGTGGATACAGGGCGGTACCCGGTTCTTTTGCGCCTCGGAGAGGGGCTTTAGCCCTTGTCGGCCCGGCTTGCTGACCGCGTTGATGCGGTCGTAGATGTAACCGTAGCGGTGCAACGCCCGCAGATCCGCGATTTGTTGCTTCGTGCTGTCCGGGAGCGCGGCATAAGCGATGCGTGTGTTGGCGAAGACCGTGTCTCCCAGCGGGTTGCCGGTATCGTCTTGCGGCACTTCCAGCGCGTGCAGCAGCGAACAGCGGCTCGGTTCCGCCATATAGGAGAGGTCGGTGTGCCAGACCCGGCCCGCCTCCGCCAGGCCGAGTGGCTTGCCGTCTTCGTCGATGCAGTTGGAAATGCGATAGATTTCCGGAAAGCCCGGCAAGAGGAAACTCCCCTGCACATGTACTTCCAGATCACCGAAACGGCGGCTGAACGCGATGTGCTGTTCCGGCGCCGTCTGCTGCTGGTCGCGCACGATCAATAGGGCCCGATCGTGCAACGCCGACTCCAGATTTACAAATTCTTCATCGCTTAGCGGTCGACTAAGATCCAGACCGGTGATTTCAGCGCCAAGAGGCTCGTCCAGCGGTGTGATGTCTATCATCTCAGTATCTCTGTCGTGGTAGGCATAAAGCGTACGACACAGGCCATTGGCGCGGCAATTGCGGGATGGGCACGAAGTCTGGCAAGGTGCGGATGGAATGGCTATTAAGTGCGAAGATACCGGTCGCCGGGAAGGGGTCTGATGTGGCCTATGATCTGAAAAACCTGAACATCTTGCTCGTCGAAGACGACCCGTCGATGCGGCTTTTGCTGCGCGACATGCTGAGCGCGTTCTGTGTCGAAAAGCTCGTCGCGGTCCGCGATGGCACGAAGGCATTTTCGGAGCTGCGCTAGTTTCCGGCCGATATCGTGATCACCGATTGGGTCATGGAGCCGCTCGATGGGCTGGAGTTCACCCGCATAGTCCGCAATCAGCCGGACAGCCCGAACCCCTTCGTGCCGATCATCATGCTGACCAGTCAAGGCGCCTTCGATAGGGTGCAGGAAGCGCGCGACAACGGCGTTACGGAATTTCTGGTCAAGCCTCTTACGGCACAGGCCCTGTATACGCGGATTGCCAATGTGATCCAGAAACCGCGCCAATTCGTGCGGGCGCCGGAATATTTCGGTCCGGATCGCCGCTGCACCATAAAGGGTTTTTTCGCGGTGAGGAGCGGCGCGCTGAGGCAGAGGATGATGAGAACGAGGTTAGCTGACGGCGCCTACTCGCCCGCGTAAATGTACCCTTTGTCGCCGCCATCATCGATCAGCCTGATGGAACAGTTGCGCGGAGTCGGTTCTTCCTCGAACCACTCCGGCGTCAAATGCAGCCACTGCATGACGAAGGCGCGCAGGGTGACGCCATGGCAAATCACGATGATGTTCCTGTACTGATAGCGCTCCGCGTCGCGCAGAAACGTGCCGAATGTCTCACGGACGCGCACCGCGACGTCGAAGCGGCTCTCGCCGAGCGGGACGCGGGCCCAAAACTTCCCTTCGTGATCGACGCATTTCTTGTAATGGGCGTATTCATTTGGAAAGCGTACCGGCAGTTCCTCGTCCGGTACGCCGTCGAACAGTCCGAATTGCTGTTCGCATAGATTGATATGCTCGCGGCGGTCGAGGTCGATGGCCGCGCCGATGCCCGCTTCGACCCCGTCTGCCGTCTCTCGGGTCCGCCGGTAGGGGCTGGTCCAGAGCCGTACGGCCGAAAAGTCATCGTCGCGTGGCAAGGTCTTAAAATGATCGCGCAGAAATTCGCCGGCGCGCAACGCCTGTTGCTGGCCCCGGTCAGACAGCGGGATCACGTGATCCGACATTTCCGCATATATCCGCGCATCCACGTTGGAAATGGATTCGCCGTGCCGTACCAGAAAGATTCGCATCGTGCCGCACTCCGGAGGGGTTGAATAACGGCAGAAGGTAAAGCGCCGTCTCCCGACTGGCGAGCATTCTTCTAACCGCCTCCATTTCCCGCTTCAACGCTTCGGTCCGGACCGTTACCGTGCGTTCGAAACTTCGCAAGGACGAAATCATGGCGGTTGAACGGTTGGAGATCACGCGGCGCGAGTCTTACCAAAACGGCAAGGCTTTTGCCGACGGCCGCACCTATGAGCGGATCGAGGGGATCGCGCACTATGCCGTCGACCCAGATCATGCGGCGAACCGGGCGATAACTGATTTGGCTCTGGCGGAAAGATCGGACGGGCTGGTGCGGTTTTCAGGCGACGTGACCGTCCTGGTGCCATCCGACGGGGGCAACCGGGCTATGCTGTTCGAGATCCCGAACCGGGGCAACCGGGTGATGACCCGCATGTTCAATCAGGCCCTGTTCGACCTGATGCCGACCGATGAAATTAGTCCGGGTGACGGCTTTCTAATGGATCGGGGCTGGACGCTGGCCTGGGTTGGCTGGCAATGGGACGTGCCGAAACCGGGCCCGCGTATGGGATTGTCTGCCCCGTTTCTGCCCGTCGGCGCGGCGGGTGGGCAAATGCAGTTGCGCGTCCAGCCGGACAACGATCAAGCGGACATTTCGCTCACCGACCATCATGTAGGCTCGATCGGCAACCACCGGCTGATCCCGACCAGCGATGTCGACGATCCGGCGGCGCGGTTGCTGGTGCGCGACCATATCTATGGCGATGCGCGGGAATTTCCTCGCCAGCAATGGCGTTTCGCGCGTGACGAGAACGGCGCGCCAGTAACCGATGCGGAACATATTTGGCTCGATGGCGGATTCAAGGCGGGACAGGTCTATGACGTGCTGTACACGCCGCGCGATTGTCCGGTGACCGGGGCCGGGCTGATCGCGGCGCGCGACCTGGCATCCTTCCTGCGCCGCGGCGGCGACTCGCCGTTGGGCCAGACGATCGACCATGCGGTCGCGGAGGGTATCTCACAATGCGGCCGCTTCCTGCGGACCTTCCTGAATCTTGCCTTGAACACGGACGAATATGGCGCCGCTGTGTTCGATGGCATGCTGGTGCATATCGCCGGCGGTCGGCGTGGCGAGTTCAATCTGCGGTACGGCCAGCCTTCGGTGCAGCCGACACCGAGTGCCGGGCACCGGTTTCCCTTCGCCGACGAACCGCAAACCGATCCGCGCACCGGACAAACTGCGGGCTTATTAGACCGGCAGAAGGCGGCGGGGAATCTGCCGAAGATCTTCTACACTGACACGGCGGCGGAATATTGGCGCGGCGATGCCTCGCTGTCCCATCTTTCCGTCGTGGACGGTTCGGATGTGGAGCCGCCGGACAATGCGCGGCGCTACCTCTTCGCCGGCACGCAGCACGGGGCCGGGGTGCTGCCGCTCGCCGATATCAGCCCATTCGACAGCCATGGCAGCAACTATTTCAACCTGGTCGATTACCGGCCGCTCTACCGCGCCGCGATTACCAATCTGCTGGCCTGGATCGCGGAGGATGCCGAGCCGCCGGCCAGCGTGTTCCCGCGCAAGGCCGACTGCACCGCCACGGCTCGCGAGACGGTCGCCTCTGAACTGGATGCGATTCCAACTCTCGTGACACCCGATCCGGCGGTGCTGCCATCGCTTTATCCGCTCGATCTCGGGCCGGACGCGGACCAGGGAACCGTCTGTCTGCCCGCGACCCGCACCGGGAGGGCCTATCCCTGCGTCGTCTCCGCCGTCGATGCGGACGGCAATGAAACCGGTGGCGTGCGTATGCCCGATGTCTCGGTGCCCGTCGCCACGCATACGGGTTTCAATGTGCGCCATCCGAATTCCGGTGGGGCCGGACAAATCCTGGAATATGTCGGGCTGACCGTGCCGTTCGCGACAGATGCCGATGCCCGGCAAGCGAGCGGCGATCCGCGGCCGTCGATTGCTGAACGCTATCCGAACCGCGAAGATTATTTGCAACGGATCGAGGCTGCGGCCCAGGCGCTCGTCGAGACGCGCCTGTTACTGGCGGAAGACGTGGCGCTGTGCGCGTCATTGGCGGCCGACCGGTATGACGCGATCATGGATGGCTAGGCATGGCGCAAGCCCATAACCCGGCACAGCTTTGGGCGCCCTTCGGTGCGTTCTCGCAGATGGTTTTGGTGGGCGAAGGACAGACCGTCCATCTCAAGGGACAGGTGTCGCTGGACCCGGACGGTGCCGTGGTAGGTGCCGACGACATGCCCGAACAGGTGCTTCAGGTGCTGTCCAATATCGAACCGCGTTGGGTTTAATCGGGGGGCGGATGGGCGATATCGTGAGTCTGACGCACTATACGACCGATATTGCCGCTTTCATGGCTTGCGGCGAAATCCGCGGCCGGGTTTTCGCGCCACCTTATCCGGTCACGACGACGGTCGAGGTGTCGGCGCTATACCGTCCGGATCTGTTGATCGAAATCACTGCCGTGGCGAAAATTCCGCAAAACCGCTTTGTGCCGCCGTCCGAAGCTCAGGCGATGCACCGTTAGGATGATGCGGGCTCAGCGCACCGCATTCCGCGCATGCAACGGCTCTCCGCCGCCGACAGGTCGGTATCCTGGTCCGTCGCCGCGAGTTTCTCCGGCGGGTCCGTCGCG
>CAJWOT010000055.1 GCA_913044215.1 uncultured Rhodospirillaceae bacterium
CCACGCCATCGGCGGCAATTGCCGTCTTCAAATCGTCCGCCACGATGACGAAGGCGCCGTCGCGGGTTCCGTCTCTGAACTACCCCAGCTTCATGCCCCGCCCTTCCAGCTCTCGACATAGGCGGTGAACTCGACCCCGTCCGGCAGGTCCGCGGGGGTCAGCGGGTCGCGCGCATCGAGCATCACCGCGACCTCGTCCGTGGCCTCCACCTTCGGCTTGAACGCGCCCTGCAGCGCCTTCGGGTGCGGCCCATGGGTGAAGCCGCAGGGGTGGAAGGACATCATGCCGGGATGGGTATTGTCGCGGCTGAAGAACTTGCCCTTGTGGAAAAAGATCACCTCGTCATAGTCGTCATTGTTGTGGAAGAACGGCACCTTGAGCGCGTCCGGGTCGCTCTCGAACGGCCGCGGCACAAAGGTGCAGACAACGAAGCGTTTGGCGACAAAGGTCGAATGCGCCGAGGGCGGCACGTGGTACCGGTGGCTCATCAGCGGCCGGATGTCACGCCAGTTGACGCTGACCGGCGCCAGATCGCCGTGCCAGCCGACCGCGTCGAGCGGGTTGTAGGGGTAGGTCGCGGTCGAGACCGAATCCTGCCGCTTGATCTTCACCTGCCACTCGCTTTCATCCTGCTGCGCCAGGAAAGCGTCGTCGATTTCCGGCGTGCGCAGCATGGCGGGATCAAAGATCGCGTGCGGGCCGACCAGCCCCTTCTCCGGCAGTTGGAAAGCGTCGTTGACCGCCTCGATCATCAGGAACTCGGCATCCCCGTCGCAGGCCACCCGCCACATGGTCCCGCGCGGCAGCACGATATAGTCGCCGTCGCGGAAGGTCAGCCGGCCATAATCGCAGAACAGCTCGCCCGATCCCGCATGCACGAATAGCAACTCGTCGCCGTCGGCGCTGCGCACCAGATGGTCCATCGCGCCCGCCGTGCGCCAGTAGAAGATTTTCGTGTGCGCGTTCGACAACACCACCGGCGCGTCCCAGGGCGACTCCTGCACGGCGTTGAGCCGCGTTAGATCGTACATGCGCGGCCTGAGCGGACCCTCGAAATCGGTCCAGCCGGTCGGCGGGTGCTTGTGGTGCATCTGCGTGGCCGGACCGAAGAACCCCTCCCGGCCCATCTCACGTTCATAGGTCCCTTCCGGCAGGGCGGCGTGCGCCTGCCGCGAGGCCGTGCCCTCGACCTTGGGAAACGAAATCCATTTCTTGCTCATGTCATCTTCCTTTCTGGCAGCGGTTACGCCTTGTCTTCCAAGACGCCGCGGCGCACCTGGTCGGCTTCAATCGAGTCGAACAGGGCCTGGAAATTGCCCTCGCCGAACCCCTCATTGCCCTTGCGTTGGATGATCTCGAAAAAGATCGGCCCGATCACCGTATCGGTGAAGATCTGCAGTAACAGTCCCTGATCGTCGGCCGGGGCGCCATCGATCAGGATCTTGTTGCGGTACAGCCGATCGACATCTTCGCCATGGCCCGGCAGGCGGGCGTCGATCCCCTCGAAATAGGTGTCCGGCGTGTCCATGAAGGCGACGCCGCCGGCGCGCATCGCCTCGACCGTCGCGAAGATATCGCCGGTGCCCAGCGCCACATGCTGGATCCCTTCACCGTTATACTGTTCGAGAAACTCCACGATCTGGCTCTTATTGTCCGTCGACTCGTTGATCGGAATGCGGATCTTGCCGCACGGGCTGGTCATCGCCTTGCTCTTAAGGCCCGTCAGCTTGCCCTCGATGTCGAAGAACCGGACCTCCTTGAAGTTGAACAGCCGCTCGTAATAACCGGCCCATTCTTCCATGTTGCCCTGATAGACGTTGTGCGTCAGGTGGTCGATATAAGACAGCCCGTATCCCATCTGATGCTGATCGGCGCCTTTGATCGAGCGGAAATCGATCTCGTAAATGTCGCCATCGCCATAACGGTCGACGAGATAGACCAGCGCCCCGCCGATCCCTTCGATCGCCGGAATGTTGAGCTCCATGGGGCCCGTCTGCGACGGCACGCCCCGAACGCCTTGCGCCAGCGCGTGCTCATAGGCCGCGCCGGCATCCTTAACCCGCAGCGCCATGGCGCAGGCGCAGGGACCGTGCACATCGGCGAATCGCGCCGCATGACTGTCCGGTTCGTCATTGAGAATGAAGTTGATATCGCCCTGCCGGAACAGGGTTACGGCCTTGGAACGGTGCTTCGCCACCGCCCTGAAGCCCAACCGCTCGAACAGGGCCGCCATCGCAGCCGGGTCGGGCGTGCTGTATTCGACGAACTCGAACCCATCGGTACCAAGCGGATTATCCCAAAGATCACCCGGGCCCCTGGCACTCTTTATATCTGTTTTTCCATCACTAGTTTCACTCCTGTTGCCTGGAAATCCGCGGATTTCCGCAGTCTGGAACAGAAGGGTTACGGGGGAGCCGCGCGGCCTGCCGCGCAAGCTTCTGGCAAGATGTTCGCCAACGATCAGCCGGAATGCGTCAATCATCGCTCATTGACCGGTCGTCCGATTCCGTGTTGCGGGGCCATGCAATCACCACAGAGAGTCGCATACCGCAACTACCTGCGAAATTCTACCCAGGGAATGGCCGCGCTGGCATCCTTGCGTGACCCCTGCGAGGTGATATAACCGATTCCAATGTTCCGGCCCCTCGGGCGGCGGCGCGGTAAGGAGATTATCGGTGGCGGACGACGCCAAAATCCTGATCCTCAACGGACCGAACCTGAACATGCTCGGCGTCCGCGAGCCGGCGATCTATGGGTCCGACACGCTGGGCGACATCGAGGAACGCTGCCACGCGCACGCCAAGGGCCTGAGCCTCGAAATCGATTTCCGGCAAACCAATATCGAGGGCGAGTTGGTCACCTGGATTCAGGAATGCCGGACCACGCATCAGGGCGTCATCATCAACGCCGCCGCCTTTACGCACACGTCGGTTGCGCTCCTCGATGCGCTGTCGCTGCTCGACACGCCAATCATCGAGGTGCATCTCTCGAACATCTTCGCGCGCGAATCCTTCCGCCACCATTCCTACGTTTCGCCGGTAGCCGCGGGCGTCATCTGCGGCTTCGGCTGGCGCGGCTACACGCTCGCGCTGGAGGCGATCAAAGACATTTTGGACAAAGGCTGACTTAAGGGCTGACATGGCAAAACCGACCGTCGACAGCGACCAGATCCGTGAGCTCGCAAAGCTGCTGGAAGAGACCGGCCTGGCCGAAGTCGAAGTGACCGAGGGCGACCGCAGTATCCGCGTCGTCCGCAACGGCGTCGCGGCGACAGCGGTGCCCATGGCACCTGCTCCCGCCCCCGCAGCGGCGGCTCCGGCACCCGCCGCCAACGAAGAGTCCCATCCGGGTGCGGTGACATCGCCGATGGTCGGCACGATCTATCTCGCCCCCAGTCCCGACGCGGCGCCCTTCGTCAAAGCGGGCAGCCAGGTCGCGGAAGGCGACACGCTGTTCATCGTCGAGGCGATGAAGGTGATGAACCCGATCCCCGCGCCGCGCGCCGGTACCGTCAAGAGCGTTCTCGTCGATGACGGTCAGCCGGTCGAGTTCGGCGAACCGCTGCTGATCCTCGAGTAGCGGACATTGTTCGAGAAAGTCCTCATCGCGAACCGGGGCGAGATCGCGCTGCGCGTGCATCGCGCCTGCCGCGAGATGGGAATCGAGACGGTCGCGGTGCATTCCACCGCCGACTCCGACGCCATGCATGTGCGGCTCGCGGATGAAAGCGTCTGTATCGGCCCGCCGGCGTCGCGCGACAGCTATCTGAATATGCAGGCCATCCTGTCCGCCGCCCGGATCTCCGGCGCGGACGCCATCCATCCCGGTGTCGGGTTCCTGTCGGAGAACGCAGCCTTCGCGGAGATGGTCGAGGAACATGGCTATGTCTTCATCGGCCCGACGCCGGAACATATCCGCCTCATGGGCGACAAGATCGCGGCCAAGGAGGCGATTCAGGAGCTGGGCCTGTCCGTCGTCCCCGGATCCGACGGCCCGGTGACCGACGACGCCGAAGCCGCCCGCATCGCGCAGGACATCGGTTACCCCGTCCTGGTCAAGGCGGCGGCGGGCGGTGGCGGCCGCGGCATGAAGGTCGCCGAAGCGCCGGACGAATTGCCGGACGTGCTGGCGCATTGCCGCAACGAGGCTGCGGCGAGTTTCGGCGACGATGCCGTCTATATCGAAAAATATCTCGGCCACCCGCGCCATATCGAGATTCAGCTTCTCGGTGACGGGGCCGGAAAGGTGCTGCATTTCGGCGAACGCGACTGCTCGATCCAGCGCCGCCACCAGAAGGTCATCGAGGAAGCGCCGTCGCCGGCGCTGGATGTGGCGACCCGTGCCGAAATCGGTGCCCGCGCCGCGGAAGCGGTGGGCAAGATCAGCTATCGCGGCGCCGGTACAATCGAGTTCCTTTACGAGGATGGCGATTTCCATTTCATCGAGATGAACACGCGGCTGCAGGTCGAGCATCCGATCAGCGAGATGATCAGCGGCATCGACCTGGTCCGCGAACAGATCAAGATCGCCGCCGGCGAGCCGATGACCCTGTCGCAGTCCGACATCGTCTTGAGCGGACACGCCATCGAATGCCGCGTGGTTGCCGAGCATCCCGACACGTTCGCGCCCTCACCCGGTAAGGTGACCGAGTATCACGCTCCTGGCGGGCTGGGCGTCCGGGTCGATTCACAACTCTATTCCGGCTACGCGGTCCCGCCGCACTATGACAGCCTGGTCTCGAAGCTGGTGGTGCATGCCGACAGCCGCGCGGAATGCATCATGCGCTTGAACCGGGCGCTCGATGAGTACGTTATCGGCGGGATCGAGACCACGATCCCCTTGCATCAACGGCTGATATTGGAGCAGGATTTTCTTAACGGCGATTATGATATCCACTGGCTGGAGACCTATTTAGGGTTATAGGTCCGAACCTGCGGGGGCACGACCGTTATGGAAATGCTCGAACTGACGCCGGACATGCTGCTCCGCGCCTATGCGATCGGCGTGTTTCCGATGGCAGAAGACCGTGACGACCCGGAATTGTTCTGGGTCGACCCGCGGATGCGCGGCATCATCCCGCTGGACGATTTTCACGTCCCGCGCCGGCTAAAACGCACGGTTCGCAGCGGCCGTTTCCACGTGACCTTCGATCATGCCTTCGAAGAGGTCATTGAAGGCTGTGCGGAATCAACGGAAATCCGTCCACGCACCTGGATCAACGACCGGATCGTGACCCTCTATACCTCGCTGTTCCACATGCGCAACGCGCACTCCGTCGAATGCTGGCGCGACGGCGAACTGGTCGGCGGTCTCTATGGCGTGTCGCTTGGGGGAGCGTTCTTCGGCGAAAGCATGTTCAGCCGCGAACGTGACGCCAGCAAGGTTGCGCTGGTGCATCTTGTGGCACGATTACGCAGCGGCGGGTTCCGGCTGCTCGATGCGCAGTTCACGACCGATCATCTGAGCCAGTTCGGTGCCTGCGAAATCCCGCGCAAGGAATATCGCATCAAGCTGGCGGAAGCCCTCAATATCGACGCCCATTTCGACCCGGACGCGACGACGGAGGACACAACCGCCTTGTTGCAGCGGCTGCGCGATCCCGGCTGTTAAACGGCAGCGGTCAATTCGCCTGGTTCAACAGAACCGCCAGTCTTTCCTTGTCGAGATATTCCCGGCTGCCATCACCAAATACCAGCTTGCCGTTTTTGTCGAAGACGAAATTTGCCGGCACGTAGACGAGCGGCGCGAAATCTTCGTTGATCTGCTCGGTTTCGCGGATCACCCGGATATCGGGATGAAACTCGCTCACCATCCGCTGCAGCCGCCCTTCCGACGCATGGCCGTAACGGCCTTCGGTCCAGCTGATAGCGACGATACCGACCTTGTCTTTCCAGCCATCTTCCAACAGTTCCCGGAGTTGCACGAACTCCCGCCTGCAGGTGCCTCACCAACTGGCGAAAAAGACAACAAGAACCGGTTTACCGTTAAACAGCTCGCGGTCGACACCTGGTCCGCGGACGGGTTCCGCGGCGATTAGACCGTCCTGGACCCGCTTCGTGAGATCCAGTCCCTGACCTGCATGGGCCTGGGGCGAAAGTGCCAGGAAAAGGCCGATCGCCACGACAAAAAATCTGGAGAAGGGTTTCATCAGTCTCGCATGTTCCTCGTTTCCAGACTTCAGAATGCCCGATCGCGCCCATTCTAGCCAATGCCGCATCACGGGCTTGTGACCAACCCCGATCGCAAATGCCGCCACAGCTCAATCCAAGCACATACTTGCCGTTTCCCCGCACCGACCGGTTGCGCCACCCCCTGATTCCACGCATGATCGGCCCCGAGATACGAATGCGGCTATCAATGGAAAGAACCGATGCATAGCGCGGATGTCATTGTTGTCGGCGGTGGCAGTTTTGGGGCTGCCGTGGCCTACGGTTTGGTGCGGCAAGGTGTGGATACCGTCATCCTCGACGGGTCGGACGACTCCCTTCGCGCGGCGCGCGGCAATTTCGGGCTCGTCTGGGTGCAATCGAAAGGGATGGGGTTGCAGCGTTACGCGGATTGGAGCCGCGAATCGTCGCATCTCTGGACCGATTTCGCCGACGATTTGCAGGACAGCGCCGGAATCCACGTGAATTATCAGAATGGCGGCGGGCTTAACCTCCTGCTGAGCGAGGAAGAACGCGAAAACTGCCGCCGCAGTATCGACATTATGCGCCAACAGGCGGGCCCCGACGGCTACGACGCGGAGATCATCGAGCGCGACGAGGTTCAGAAGATGGTGCCCGGACTACGTGTCGGCGACGAGGTCGCCGGAGCTTCCTTCGGACCGCATGACGGTCATGCCAATCCGCTTCGGCTGTTGCGCGCGCTGCACTGCGGGTTCGAGCATCGTGGCGGCCGCTATTTCGCGCAAAACGAAGTGGTGAGCATCACCCATGATGGCAGCGCCTTTGTCGCACAGACAGCGAACGATCGGTTCGTCGCGCCAAAAATCGTCATCGCCTGCGGCCACGGGATCACAAAGCTGGCCCCGATGGTTGGCCTGAATGCACCGATACGGCCGCAACGTGGGCAGGTGCTGGTCACCGAACGGATCGAAACCACCGTCGAGATGGCACTCGGTTCGATCCGTCAGACCGACGAGGGCGGCTTTATGTTCGGCAACTCGGAGGAAGAGGTCGGCTTCAACGACGGCACCACGCTGCCGATCGCCGGCAATATCGCCGCCCGCGCCGTAAAGGCCTTTCCGCAGCTTTCCGGGGTCCGTCTGGTACGCAACTGGGGCTGCATTCGCGTTCTGACGCCGGACAAATGCGCCATCTATGATGAATCGGAAACGATGCCGGGCGCTTATGTGGCGACATCGCATAGCGGCGTGACCCTTGCCGCCGTAAACGCCCACCATGTCGCGAATTGGGTGGCAACTGGCGATACGCCGCCCGACTTCGATCATTTCAGTGCCCGGAGGTTCGATGTTCCGGCGGCTGCATGACGCGGGCGGACAATCCGTCACGATCGACTTCGAAGGTGATGCCCTTCAAGTGGGGGCGCAGGAAACGGTTGCCGCGGCACTGATGGCCGCCGGCGCCGGCCACAGCCGGACGACCCCCGTTAGTGGGGCGCCGCGTCTGCCCTTTTGCATGATGGGGGTCTGCTTCGACTGTCTGGTGGAAATCGACGGCGTTCCGAACAAGCAGGCCTGCATGGAAACCGTCCGAGAGGGCATGAAAATCCGCCGGCAAGACGGCAAGCGGCGGCTCGACCCATGAGCGAAACCGTCGATCTCCTGATCATCGGGGGCGGCCCCGCTGGTCTCGCCGCCGCCGTCGAAGCCGATGGCCTCGGGCTGTCCGTTCTGCTGCTGGACGAACAAACCGAGCCCGGTGGACAGATCTACCGCGGCATCGAATCCGTGCATCCCGACACCCTGACTGTGCTGCGCGACGACTACGCCCAAGGCGCGTCCCTTGCGGAAGCGTTTCGGCGATCAGGCAGCACATACCGACCGGGCGCCACGGTTTGGCGCGTCGACGAGGACGGCTCCGTCGCCTATTCGCAGGATGGCAAAGGCGCGACCGCGACCGGTAAGCGGGTGCTGGTGGCCACGGGCGCGCTGGAGCGCCCGATGCCGATCCCCGGCTGGACCTTGCCCGGCGTGATGTCCGCCGGTGGCGCCCAGGTTCTGTTGAAGTCCGCCGGCATGGTACCGTCCGGCCGCGTCGCCGTTGCCGGCTGCGGCCCGCTGGCCCTCCTGATCACACAGCAATTGATCAGCGCGGGTGCGAACGTGGTCGCCTTGCTGGAAACGACCCGGGCCGGGGACTATCTGTCCGCGACACCCCATCTGTTCGGCGCGCTAAGCGCCGGCAGCTATCTGCGCAAGGGGCGCAGAATGCGGCGCGATATCAAGCGGGCTGATGTGCCCATTCATTCCGGTGTCAGCGACCTCGCGGCAATCGGTGAAGGCACGCTCAGCGCCGTCGCCTTTTCCCGTGACGGCGCCAGAACGGAACTCGCCGTCGATACGCTGCTGCTGCATATCGGTGTCGTGCCCAACACCCAGATTACCCGTCAGGTCTTTTGCGAGCATGAATGGTACGCGCCGCAGCGTTACTGGCGCCCGGTGCGCGACGACTGGGGGGCGACGAGCCAGGCGCAAATCGCCGTCGCCGGTGATGGCGGCGGGATCGATGGTGCCGCAGCCGCAGCACTGCACGGAAGGTTGGCGGCGCTCGACGCGGCCTGCCGCCAGGGCAAAATCGAGTTGGCCGAACGCAACCGCCGCGCCGATCCGATCCGCTACGAGCTGGCGGGGCACCAGGCCATTCGCCCGTTGCTCGACACGCTGTTCCCGCCGCCGCAGGATCTCTGCGCGCCGCCGGACGACGCAACCTTGGTCTGTCGCTGCGAGGAGATCAGCGCGGGTGACATCAGGGAGGCAGTGGCGCTCGGTGCCATGGGGCCAAACCAGTTGAAAGCCTTCACACGCTGCGGCATGGGTCCTTGCCAGGGACGCATGTGCGGTTTGACGGTCGCGGAACTTGTCGCGCAGGCGAAAGGCGAATCCGTCGAGGATGTCGGCTATTATCGCATCCGTCCGCCGATCAAGCCGGTGACGATGGGCGAGCTGGCGGCCATGGCCGACGACTAGCCGATACCGATTTCAAGACGCATCTGTTGGACGAGGGCCAAGGGTAAATGAGCGCGCTATTTAATTTGGGCGATCTGCTGAACCGATCGCGGGATCCGGAGAAGATCGCCTTGATCGATTTGAGCCGTCCAGAAGGCGCGCGGGAGTTCAGCCACGCCGAGATCGATGACGCCTCGCGTTCCGTCGCGCGCGGTTTGGTCGCGCGCGGGTTGCAACGCGGCGAGCGGGTCGCGATCCTGTCGGCCAACCGGGTGGAATTCCTGACGGCTTATTTCGGCACCATGCGGGCCGGCCTGGTGTCCGTGCCGATCAATTACAAATTCCCGGACGAAACGGTCGAATACATCCTGCGCGACGCGGACATCAAGCTGGTCTTCGCCGATGCCGAACGGGCGGCCAGCGTCCCTGCCGACATTCCGGTCGTCACCTTTGGGGATAGTCGCGCGGATGGTTTCGACGCGCTATGCGATCCCGGGACCTTCGAGTCGATCCGTCCCGCCAAAGATGAGATCGCCATGTTCCTTTATACCTCCGGCTCGACAGGGCGGCCGAAGGGCGTGCCATTGACCCATGCCGGTCATCTCTGGGTCGTCGAGGTGCGCATCGACCCGCCGCCGGATGCGGATCACCGTGTCCTGGTCGCCGCCCCGCTCTACCACATGAACGGCCTGGCGATGTGCAAGCTGGCCGTGGGCGCGCATCTGACCATCGTGCTGATGCCGCAATTCACCGCCACCGGCTATATCGAGGCAATCGGCCGCTATGGCGTGACCTGGCTCACCTCGGTGCCAACCATGCTCGCCATGGTCTCGCGCGAGCGCGAGGCGCTGGCGCGCACCGACCTGTCCTCTGTCCGCATTGCGCGGATGGGCTCCGCCCCGGTCAGCCAAAAGCTCTACGACGATCTGCGCGAGATCTTCCCGAACGCGTTGATCACGAATGGCTACGGCACGACGGAAGGCGGCCCCGCCTGCTATGGCGCGCATCCGGACGGCATTCCGCAGCCGGGCATGTCGATCGGTTACCCGCGGCCGGACTGCGACGCGCGGCTCGTCGATGGCGACAATCTGGATGCCGACCAGGGCGTCCTGCAATGCCGCAACCCTTCGGTCACGCCGGGCTATCACAATTTGCCGGAGAAAACCGCCGAAGTGCTGAGCGCGGACGGCTGGTACGACACCGGCGACATCATGCGCCGCGACGAGAACGGCTTTCACTATTTCGTCGGCCGCGCGGACGACATGTTCAATTGCGGCGGCGAGAACATCTACCCGGCCGAGGTCGAAAAGATGCTCGAAAAGCATCCTGACATCGAACAGGCTTGCGTCGTCCCGGTCCCGGATGAGATCAAAGGCTACAAACCCTCGGCGTTCGTGGTACCGGTGGACGGCAAGGAACTGCAGGAACAGACGGTCAAGGAATTCGCCTTGGCCAATGGGCCGGCCTATCAGCATCCGCGGCAGGTTGCGTTTCTGCCGAGCCTGCCCTTGACCGGCACGAACAAGATCGACCGCAAGGCTCTCACCGAGCGGGCCGCCGAAGCGGCCAAGGAGACCGTCTGATGAGCGCACTCGACCTCGTCCTCGACCATACCGGCGTCGCCGTCCGCGACCTCGATGTCGGGCAGCAGAAATACGACCGGCTTGGCTTCACCTTGACCGAACGCAGTTTCCACTCCGGCTCGCGCACGCCGGGCGGCCCGGTCGAGAAATGGGGGTCGGGCAACCATTGTGCGATGTTCGAGAACGGGTATCTGGAGATCATCGGCATCACCGATCCGAACCTCTACAGCTCGACACAGGACTATCTGACCCGGTACGAAGGCCAGCATATCGTCGCCATCGGCAGCGGCGACGCCGATAAATCCTATCCGGTGCTGAGCGGCCGTTTCGAAGGCGTGACCCCGGCGAACAAACTGCAGCGCGACGCGCCTTTCGGGCCCAATAACGAGGAAACCCGTCAGGCGGCCTTTCGCAATATCCATGTCGATCGGGCTAATTTTCCCGAAGCCAAGCTGATCTTCATCGACCACCTGACCCCGGAAGTCTTGTGGCAGCCGCACCTGCTGAGCCACCCGAACGGCGCCGTCGCCCTGGCGGAAGTGGCGCTGTGCGTCGAGGATTTGGACGAGACCTGCGGCCGCCTGTCCCGGCTGTTCGACCAGCAGCCCAAGGAAGTCATGCCCGGCGGCAAGGTATTCAACCTGTCGCGCGGCAATGTCTATGTCATCACCGAGGCGCGGTTGAAAGATTGGGTCGGCGTCACGCCGCCCGCCATGCCTTATGTCGCCGGATTCGGCGTCGCGGTGAAGGATCTCGATGCGACGCGGGATTTCCTCGCCGCGCGCGATATCCCGACGAAAGATCACCCCTACCCGGCCTTGTGGGTCGCGCCGGAGCACACGTGCGGTCCGGTCCTCACCTTCAGCCAAGCCTGATACAGAAGAACACGAAAGAGAGAAAAGATGCGCGCAGCGGTAATTCACGAACATGGCGGCCCGGAAAACCTGGTCTATGAGGAGAACTTTCCCGACCCGGAATGCGGTCCCGAGGACGTTGTGGTTCGCGTCAAGGCCTCGTCGCTGAACTATCACGACATTTTCACCCGCCGCGGCATGCCGGGCATCAAGCTCAACATGCCGGTCATCCCCGGCCTGGACGTCGCGGGCGAAATCGCCGAAGTCGGTTCCGACGTGTCCGGCTGGTCGGTCGGCGACCGGGTCCTGATCGATCCGCGCAACCGGGTCGAAGGCGGCCTGATGGGCGAGACGACGCATGGCGGTCTGGCCGAATATTGCCGCGCCCGGGCGCATCAGATGGTCCGCATGCCGGACGGCGTGACCTTCGAGGAAGCCGCCAGCCTGCCGGTCGCCTACGGTACGGCGCACCGCATGATGGTGACGCAAGGCAAGATCAGCGACGGCGAGCGCTGCCTGGTGCTGGGCGCCAGTGGCGGCGTCGGCACCGGTTGCGTCCTGCTGGCCAAGATGTTCGGCGCGCAGGTTATCGTTTGCGCCAGTACGCAGGACAAGATCGACCGGCTCAAGGAATTCGGCGCCGATGACGGCATCAACTATGTCGAGGACGCGTTCGAGAAAGAAGTCTGGAAGCGATTCACCAAACCGACCCGCTACAGCTATGACGGCGGCGTCGACATGGTGGTCAACTTCACCGGCGGCGACACCTGGGTGCCGTCGCTGAAATGCCTGCGCAAGGGCGGTCGGATGATGACCTGCGGCGCGACCGCCGGTTTCGATCCGAAGACCGACATCCGCTATATCTGGACTTTCGAACTGCAGGTCCTCGGCTCCAATAGCTGGGAGCGCGAAGACCTGGAGCAGCTCATGGACTACATCCAGAACGACCGGATGCATCCGGTGATCGACCGCAGCTTCCCGCTAACCGAATCGCGCGAGGCGTTGCGCTTGCTGGAAGACCGGGAGGTCTTCGGCAAGGTCGTCGTCTGCCCCTGACTCCGGAGAAATTGTCCCTATGAGCGACCCGCTGAGCAAAGAGGAAATCCAGACGCTTCTGGATAACTCCCCCTTCATCTCCTTCATGAACCTGAAGGTCGAGTCCCTGGATCCGGACACGGACACCATCGTCATGCGCATGCCGATGCGGCCGGAGTTCGAGCGCCGCGCCGGCACCGGGCAGTGGCATGGCGGCCCGATCGCCTCGCTGATCGACACGGTCGGCGACTACGCCGTCGTCATGAAGGTCGGTGCGGGCGTGCCGACGGTCAATTTCCGCACCGACTATCTGCGGCCGGGGATCAACACCGATTTGATCGCCACGGCAACCGTTCGCCGCGCGGGCCGCTCGATCGCGGTCGTCGATATCGACGTCTGTGACGAAAGCGGCAAGCTGCTGGCGGTCGGCCGCGGCACCTATGTGCCGCAGGCGGGATAGCGCCCGCTAACCGCTCTTTTCCGGTTCGGCCGCCGCGGTCCGCTGGCATTCGAGCACCCAGACATCGTAGACGGGATGCTCCAACGCGGAGAGCGCCGGGCTGGAGGAGAACATCCACCCCCTGAAGAGCTCGGTCACCGGCTCGTCCGGCCGCTTCTCCATGACCTCCAGAAAGACGGCGGATTCCGGCGGCTCCTCGGGCGGGGTCCGGTCGCAGCTTTTGACCGTAATTTCCAGCGTGCCGAACCGTACCGTCGCGCCGAGCGGTGCCTGAAAGGTCGACACGCGGGCGGTCACCTTGTCCAGCCCCTGCATAATCACCATGTCGCCCGGAAACGCATCGACGCGATTACCAGCGAATAGCAACAGACAGAGGATGGCGCCAAAAAGCTTTTTCATCACGTCATAGTATAGCGCCGCCAGATGGCAACATCGCGGCAGATAAGTCCGAATTGTGGCGCGCTAGCTGCCGGTATCGGTTACGAGAAAAATGACCTTGCCGAGCAGTTCCTCGAGCGAGACGACATCCTTCGTGTTGGTCAGTTCGCCGCCATCCGCCAGCTTCTGCTCGCTCTTGCCAGGTTCGAGCCGGACATACTTGCCGCCCAGCAGCCCATCACTGGAAATAACCGCTTGCGTATCGTCCGGCAATTTGATGCGGGATTCGATGGTGAGCGTGGTGACCGCCTGATAGGTGACCTGGTCGATGGTCAGGTCGGTGACCGTGCCGACCTTCACCCCACCGACCCGTGCGTCGCTGCCGACCGTTAAGCCGTCGATCGCATTGAACCGCGCCTGGACCTGGTACCCGACGGTCGGTTTGATATCGCTACCCGTATAGGCAACGAAGAAGAAGATGCCGGCGACCAGAAGGACAACCGCACCGAGAACGGTTTCGATAGCACTGCGTTTCATGGCTTCTTCCGGTTTTCCGCCTCTTTTGCTTCTTTCGCCTTCCGCTTGGCTTCCAAGCGCTGCGCTTCGGCCCGCAACACGACTTTCTCCAGCAACGCCTCGACGATGATGGCGTCCTGCACATATTCGAAGCTGTCGCCAGGCTGCAGCATCTCCTCGGCGCCACCGGGGTCGAGTTTGATGAACTTTCCGCCAAGCAGCCCATTGCTGACGATAATCGCCGCCGTATCCGTGGGCACTTTGATGTCGTCGCGCAAGGTGAAGGTCAGAACGGCCTGCAGCAGCTCCGGATCGAAATCGAGCTGCGTGACCTTGCCGACCGGCGCCCCGGCCAACAGCACGTCGGTCCCGATCGTGACCCCATCGACGCGGTTGTACCGCGCCTCCAGCTCATAGCCGTTGGCCGAACCGGTGCGGGCATCGTCGGTCAGGAAGATGAAAAAAAACAGCGGCGCGAACAGCAGGACCGCCGCACCGACGAGAATGTGAACCGTTTCGCGGTTCATGAGCGGGCGGCGCCTATTCCGGCGTCCACGCTTCGTAGTCTCCCGTGGCGCTGGCGCGCTTGCCGCCGCGCAACGTGTGCCCGGCCGGACGGTAGGCTTCCGGCGTGCCGGTCAGATTGGGGGAATGCGGCTTCTGCCAGTCCCGGCGGCGGCTGCCATCCGGAATATCGTCGATCGTGTAGTGCAGCCAGGCATTCCATTCCGGCGGCACCTTGCTTGCCTCGTCATCACCGTCATAGACGACCCAGCGCTTGCGCCGGCCGTTCGGCGCCGCCTTACGATCCTGGTAGTACTGATTGCCGAATTCGTCGGTGCCGACGGATTCACCCCTCAGTTTGGTGATCAAACGGGTAATCGCGGTCGTCATGATCGTACGCTCTCCTCCTGCGCCGCCCGGAGCAGCGCGAATATGACACCTGCCGCTTACAGCGTCCAGCCTGTCCACGCCCTCGCATCGAGCCGGGCCAATTTCCCCGGAATTCGCGAATTTTCGGTAAATTCCGCCCGATTCGGTTTACTCAGCGAACATTTCCCACGACAGAAAATTACAATATTTATCCATTATTCTCTAAATAACCACAAAATCTATTGCAATACTCAACAGATTGTGGCGAAATAGAGACTGTCCCATATATGTGGTGTCGCGAATCGGGGAAAACCCCGCAAATGCTGCGGTACTGGGCATCGGGACAAGGTGGGGGAGGTCGACGGCAAGCAGACCGATTTGCGACGACCGGCCCAAAAGAAGGCAACAATTAATTTCAAGGCCGGGGAAGAGCATAAATGCGCATCGAACGTCGATTCACTGTCGAAGGACAATCCGCTTACACCGGAATCGAATTCCGGAAGACGACCAGTGAAATTCGCAATCCTGACGGCTCCATCGTGTTCCGTCTCGAAGATATCGACGTCCCCGCGAGTTGGAGCCAGGTCGCCTGCGACGTGCTGGCGCAAAAATACTTCCGCAAGGCCGGTGTTCCGGCGCGGCTAAAGAAGGTCGAAGAGAACAGCGTCCCGTCCTGGCTGTGGCGCAGTGTCCCCGACGAGGACGCGCTGGCCGAACTGCCGGAAGAAGAGCGCTACGGCGGCGAGATGAGCGGTACGCAGGTCTTCGACCGGATCGCCGGCACGTGGGCCTATTGGGGCTGGAAGGGCGGCTATTTCGACGGCGAAGCCGATGCCCAGGCCTATTTCGACGAGATGCGGCACATGCTGGCCCGCCAGGTGTCGGCACCGAATTCACCGCAATGGTTCAACACGGGCCTGCATTGGGCCTATGGCATCGACGGCCCGGCGCAAGGCCATCATTTCGTCGATTTCGAGACCGGTGAGCTGACCCGGGCCAAATCGGCCTATGAGCATCCGCAGCCGCACGCTTGCTTCATCCAATCCGTCGACGATGATCTGGTCAACGAAGGCGGCATCATGGATCTGTGGGTCCGCGAAGCCCGCCTGTTCAAATACGGCTCCGGCACCGGCAGCAACTTCTCCAGCATCCGCGCCGAGGGCGAACCGCTGTCCGGCGGCGGCAAATCCTCCGGCTTGATGAGCTTCCTCAAGATCGGCGACCGGGCGGCCGGCGCGATCAAATCCGGCGGCACCACGCGGCGCGCCGCCAAGATGGTCATCGTCGATATCGACCATCCGGATATCGAGGATTACATCAACTGGAAGATGATCGAAGAGCACAAGGTCGCAGCCCTGGTGACCGGCTCGCGCATCAACAATCGCTGCTTGGGCGCGGTTATGGACGCCTGCCAGGAGGGCGAAGACGACACCCGCTTCGATCCGAAAAAGAACAAGACGCTGAAAAAGGCAATCCTGGCGGCGCGCAAGCACGATGTGTCGGAGAACTACATCCAGCGGATCATCCAGTTCGCGCGTCAAGGTTACACCACCGTCGAGTTCGAGACCTACGACACGGATTGGGATTCCGACGCCTATCTGACGGTATCCGGACAGAACTCCAACAATTCGGTCCGCGTCACAAACGACTTTTTGGCTGCTGTCCGTGACGACAAGGACTGGGACCTGGTCAACCGCAAGAACGGCCAAGTGGCGAAGACCGTCCGCGCCAAGGATTTGTGGGACCAGATTTCCTACGCCGCCTGGTCTTCCGCCGACCCGGGTCTGCAATTCGACACCACGATCAACGAATGGCACACCTGCCCGAATTCCGGCCGCATCAACGCCTCCAACCCGTGCTCGGAGTACATGTTCCTCGACGACACGGCATGCAACCTGGCCTCGCTGAATCTGATGGCGCTCCAGGGTGAGCAAGGCGGCATCGATATCCCGATGTTCGAGCACGCGGTGCGGCTGTGGACGATCACCCTGGAAATCGCCGTGCTGATGGCACAGTTCCCCTCCAAGGAGATCGCGCAACGGTCCTACGACTACCGTACCCTGGGTCTCGGTTACGCCAATATCGGCGGTTTGCTGATGGGGTCCGGCCTGCCCTATGACAGCGATCAGGGCCGCGCCCTGTGCGGCGCGATCACCGCGTTGATGACAGGCGTCGCCTACGCCACGTCGGCGGAAATGGCCGAAGAGCTCGGCGCCTTCCCGGAATACGACCAGAATGCCGAACCGATGCTGCGCGTCATTCGCAACCATCGCCGGGCCGCGCACGGACACGATGACGGTTACGAGGGGTTGAGCGTTACGCCGACGCCTCTCGACCACGGCACCTGTCCGGAACCGGCGCTCGCCGCCGCAGCCGCCAAATCCTGGGACCGCGCACTGGAGCTCGGCGAAAAACACGGCTTCCGCAACGCGCAGACCACGGTCATCGCCCCGACGGGCACCATCGGGTTGGTCATGGACTGCGATACGACCGGAATCGAGCCGGACTTCGCTCTGGTCAAATTCAAGAAGCTCGCCGGTGGCGGTTATTTCAAGATCATCAACCGGACCGTCCCCGACGCACTGCGCACCCTGGGCTATGACGAGCAGGAAATCGAAGCCATCGTCTCCTACGCGGTTGGTTTCGGCAGCTTGACCGACGCTCCGGTGATCAACCACAAGAGCTTGGCCGGAAAAGGCTTCACGACCGAAACCATCGAGGCCGTGGAAGCCGCCCTGGCCGGCGCTTTCGACATCAAATTCGCCTTCAACAAATGGACTCTCGGCGAAAAGTTCTGCACCGAGACGTTGGGCTTCGATGTGGAGCAGCTCGACGATCTTAGCTTCGACATGCTGAGTGAGCTCGGATTCAGCGCCGCGGAGATCGATGCGGCGAACACCTATTGCTGCGGCGCGATGACCCTGGAAGGCGCCCCGCATCTGAAGGAAGAGCATCTTCCGGTGTTCGATTGCGCAAACCCCTGCGGCCGGATCGGCAAACGCTACCTGTCGGCGGAAAGCCATATCCGGATGCTGGCTGCCGCACAGCCGTTTATCACGGGTGCGATCTCGAAAACCATCAACATGCCGAACGACGCGACGGTCGAGGATTGCAAAGAAGCCTACGAGCTGTCCTGGCGCTTGTGTCTGAAGGCAAACGCGCTGTACCGCGACGGCTCCAAGCTGAGCCAGCCGTTGCAAGCCGCCCTTTTGGATGACGAAGAAGCTCTGGCGGAAGAAATCGCGGATGCCCCGCGCGCCGCGGCCGCGCCCGTCGCAGCCGAACGCATCGTCGAGCGGATCGTCGAGCGTGCGATAAGCGAACGCCGCCGCTTGCCGAGCCGCCGCAAAGGCTACACTCAGAAGGCGATCGTCGGCGGGCACAAGGTCTATCTGCGCACCGGCGAATATGAAGACGGCAAGCTCGGCGAAATCTTCATCGACATGCACAAGGAAGGCGCGGCCTTCCGCTCTCTGATGAACAATTTCGCCATCGCCATTTCCATCGGCCTGCAATATGGCGTGCCGCTGGAGGAATATGTCGAGGCCTTCACCTTCACTCGCTTCGAGCCCTCGGGCATGGTCGAAGGCAACGATGCGATCAAGATGGCGACATCCGTCCTGGACTACATCTTCCGCGAGGTCGCGGTCAGCTATCTCGGCCGCAACGACCTGTCGCACGCCCAGCCGGACGACATCCTGCCGGACAGCTTGGGCGACGGCGAAAAGGAAGGCGAACTGCCAGACGATTCGGCTCGGACCATCGCAGCGATCCAGAAAGTCGCCAGCAGCGGTTTCGTACGTTCCTCCAACCTGATGGTGATCACCGGCGGCGCGAAAGGGAATGGGGCCGCGCCGGCGGAGACCGCGAGCGGCCTGCAGACCGCCGTCGGCGAGAGCGCAGCCGCCGCGGTCACCGTCAGCGAAGCCGTCGTATCGGAAGTCGACGAAGCGCTGGACCGCGTGCGCGAAGCCAGAGCGAAGGGATATGAAGGTGATGCCTGCGGTGAATGCGGAAACTTCACCTTGGTGCGAAACGGAACTTGCATGAAGTGCGTCACTTGCGGCGCGACGAGCGGCTGCTCGTGATGCGATGAAAGAAGGAATTCAGAGCTCCCTGTGACCTTGGGGGTCGGCGTTACGCCGCCCCCATTTTTTTCTCTCAGGCGGGTTCTTGCGCACGGTATGGCACGGAGGATGACCGTGACGTCGACAATCCTGCAGACATTGCATCAAGATCACGCAAATCAACTGCAGCTTCTCAGCTTGGTGGAAACCGAAATCGGCAAACTGGATGACGTCAGCGACCCCGCTGACTTCGAGCTCCTATCCCTGGCGCTGGAATACTGCAGCGATTTTCCAAACCGGTATCATCACCCCAAGGAAGATCGAATCTACGAAAGATTGGTCGCGCGCGACCCGGCAATCGGCGATCGCATTGACGATTTGGTCCAAGACCATAAGACGCTGGAGCGGCTAACCCGAGAATTCGCAAACGCCGTTGCCCAGGCGATCGCGTCCGGTGACAGCACAGGCCTGTTCGAGACCGCGACGCAGTTCGCGCGCCACTACCGCTATCATATCGGTATCGAGGAAACCGACATCTTTCCTCGCGCCCGCAATGTACTGACCGAAGCGGACTGGCAGGCGATCGAAGCCTCATACCGGGAGGAAGCCGACCCGCTGTTTGGCGAGCAGACGCGACAAGCCTACATCGCGTTACAGGAACGAATTGTCGCGCAGTCGGTGGGTGGTTGAACGGCCCCCGGTAACCGCAGGACCGTGAAAGGTTCTAGAACCCCACCACATCCACCATCGTGGTCCC
>CAJWOT010000056.1 GCA_913044215.1 uncultured Rhodospirillaceae bacterium
CGGGCGGAATCTCGTTGCCGATTTCATAGTAATCCAGCGCGACGGCGCGGCCGGAAGCGATCATGTTGCGGATTTGCGCGCGGTCCATCGGTATCCGCCAGGTACTTCTACAATTCTTGCTTTGCGTCGATACCGGGTGCGCCTGCCATCAAATCCATCCTGCTCGAGAACCGATTCCAGCACTGTAAGGTCCTGAATTTTCGGGCACGCCCCAGCATCCATCGCGAGCGATTTTCCTAAGAAATTCCTACCAACTGATTAATTTTACTGTCTAAGGGCTGCACGATCGCCGTGCCGCGTTAACCCTTGGGGGTCCAGTTTCTTTGCCGCCGTGCGAGCCGCGTGTCCGTGTCCTCGCCCTCGAAGTCGGTCGCCGCGACGGTCATTTCGGCAGGGTCGACATCGTCGAACGTATAGGCGTTGACGACGGCGTAACGTGTGCCCTCGATCTCGCTCGTCACGATCGGGATCACGCCGCACTTCGTGCAGGTGTTGAAGTCCGCCGTTTTTGTACCGAACCGGTAACGGTAGACCTTATCGTCGTCCTTTATATGCATCGTGAAATGGCCCTGAGGGCTCGAGGTCCAGGCCGCGTTGTGCTTGCGGCACAACGCGCAGCCGCAGGCTCGGATGGGAATCGTCTCCGGCGCGTCGGGCCACACCAATGAGAATGTGATATTGCCGCAATGGCAGCTGCCGTTGATGTGCCGCGTACCTCCAGCGTCATTCATCGTCGTCGCCTCTCGTTCTGACTGCGGGTTACAATCACTGATAAGGGAACACGTGCGGACTGTTCGGCGTCAAGGTTCCCATCATTCGAAATGCAGCCGACATCGCAATGTCCAATTTTGAAACGACTATCTCTAAGAAGGCTCGCCGCATCGCGCAGATCCTGCAGCGCTATGTGGTCCTCGATGGCTGTGCCCTGTTGGATATCGGGACTGGATCGGGCGGGGCGGCCGCGGGCTTGCAGGCTTTGGGCGCCACTGTGACGGCGATTGATCGCCAGGACGCAAACTTAACGGCGGCGGGGTTGGATTTTCATTTAGTCGACGGGACGGATTTGCCCTTTGACGACAATGCGTTCGATGCCGTTCTCTACAGCCATGTCATCGAACATGTCGGGTCGCGCGATGATCAGCGGCATCATCTGTCGGAGATCCGACGGGTGCTGCATAGGGACGGTGTGCTTTACCTGGCGATGCCGAACCGGTGGAGCGTTTTCGATCCGCACTACAATTTGCCCTTCTTAAGCTGGCACCCGACAGAGATCGCATCGGTCTATCTGCGAATGACGCGTCAGGCTCCCGCCTATGATTGCTGCCCGCTTTCGCGCAGAAGCATGCGGCGAATGTTTGCAGAAACTGGATTTGAAGGAACGGAAGTCACGGGAGACATCCTCTATGTGGTTCTCGAGGAACGGTTGCGACATTCGGTGTTTCGCAACATCGCGCTGGTCCTGGTGCGGTGTCGTTGGTTGTCGATGCCGTTAATTTCGGTCCTGGTGTTCGTCGCCCGGCCGGTCAGCTCGTGATCAGCCCGCCATCCACATTGTAGGCTTGGCCGGTGATGTTGCGGGCCCCAGGGCTTGCGAGGAAGACGGCCAGTGCCGCGATATCCTCCGGGGTGTTGGCGCGTCCGATCGGGATCGGGCGGGAGATGTCGGCCAGCGCTTCTTCCTCCGACTTGTTCTTCTGTTTGGCGAGGTCGACCAGCATCGTTTCGACCAGCGGCGTCAGGGTCACGCCGGGGCAGATCGCGTTGACGTTGATGTTGTGTTGGCCGAGCTGTTGGGCCGCCGTCCGGGTCATGGAGATCACGGCCCCCTTACTGGCAGCGTAAACGGCGTTCGAGGTGTCCTTGAATCCGCGCCCGGCGATCGAAGCCATATTGATGATTCGGCCGCCCCCCTGGTCGATCATCTGTCGCGCCGCGCGCTGCAGGCAGAAGAACACGCCCTTGGCGTTGACCCGATGTATGCGGTCCCAATCTTCCTCCGTCAAATCCATTATAAAGGCGGAGCGGGTCACGCCGGCATTGTTCACGATGACGTCCAGTTTGCCGAACTTGGCCACCGCCGTGTCGACCATCGCGTTGATGCTGGCAACGTCGCCGCAATCGGCCGGCACGGCGAGCCCGCGAACGCCTTTCGCGGCGACCGCATCGGCGACGCTTTTCGCGGCGGCTTCGTCGATATCGGCGGCGATCACGTCTGCACCTGCATCCGCCATCGCCAGGGCAATTGCCTCGCCGATTCCCGTTCCCGCACCGGTCACCAGAACGTTGCTTCCTTTCAAGGTCATGATCTTCTCCCTGTCTTTAGCGTGGCTTCAACGGTTTCAGCACCGCGCTGGCTGCCAGCAACGTCCGATCGCCGACGAAAACGCGCCCGCGCGTGAAGGCGAGGCTGCGTGTGCGGCGTACCAGCTCGCCTTCCGCCTCGATGATGTCGCTATCCTGCCCGGCGGCGACGAATTCGGAATTGAGTGAGACCGTTACCAGCTGTTCGTCCCATTTCTGCTTCGCGCTGACGACCATGGTGAGATCGATCATCGTCATCATCAAGCCGCCATGCACGATGCCATGCCGGTTGCAGTGCCGCGCTTCCGCCTTCAGGGCGAAATGGTGCGTGCCGTCTTCCCGCTGTTTCCAATAGAACGGTCCGGCCAGATTTTCATACGGATCGATGGGATCATAGATCGTATAGCCCTCAAACGGGGGCGGCGGCACATCGGACATTTCTGGCTCCCTGCTCTCTGCCGTCACACTATAGACAAAGCCATCCGGTCATTCGACGGCGCCGATACGGTGCGGCAAGATAGCCTGAACGAATTAGGCGACGGGAAGGATGTATCAGCGATGACAATGGGAAAACTGCACACGCCGATCTGCGAACGGCTCGGCATCGAGTATCCGGTGTTCCAAGCCGGCATGGGCTGGGTCGCGCGGGCGGAGCTGGCGGCGGCTGTATCGGAAGCCGGCGGTCTCGGTGTCATCGGGGCTGGCTCGACTTTGAACAAGGAAGGGCTGCTGGCGGAAATAAACGGCGTGCGCGAGCGCACCGACAAACCCTTCGGCGTCGATATCCTGTTCGCGACCATCCGTGCGGAGGGCGCCGAGGTGGCGCAATACACCGACGCCGTGCAGGGCATGATCGAAGTGGTGCTGGAAGAGAAGGTACCGGTACTGATCTCAGGCCTTGGCAGCCCCAAAGCGGTGGTGCCGGAGGCGCACGCGCAGGGCATCTATGTCATGTCCGTGGTCGGCGCTGTACGTCACGCGCAGAAGGCGGTCGCCGATGGGGTCGATGCGGTGATCGCGACCGGCTGCGACGGCGGCGGCCATGTCGGCCGTATCGGCACGGCGGCGCTGATCCCGGCGGTTGTCGATGCTGTGGATGTGCCGGTGCTGGCCGGCGGCGGGTTGACCGACGGGCGCGGGCTTGCCGCTGCGATGGCGTTTGGCGCCCAGGGGCTGTGGATGGGCACCCGGTTCATCGCCACCGAGGAATCATTCGCCCATCGCAACTACAAGGACAAGATCGTCGATACCGACACCGCCGGCACGGTGATAACGACGGCGCATAGTGGCAAGCCCTGCCGACTGATCCGCAACGGCTACACCGCGTCCTGGGAAGGCCGCGAGGATGAGATTCTGCCGTTTCCACTGCAAGGCCGGAAGTTCGGGCACCCGGCCTCCGAACTGGGCCGGCACAAGGGCGATGTGGAGAACGGCGTCCTGCCGGCAGGGCAGAGTTCCGGCCTGATCCATTCGGTCAAGCCGGCCGGCGATGTGGTGCGCGACATCGTCGCCGAGGCGGAGGGGGTGTTGGGACGGATTGCGCTGTAGGGCGTCGGCTGCGGGATGTAGCCAAAAATTTGTCTAAAATGCGAAGTATCACCCGAATGGGGGGCGTTGGTCGGCCGTGACTCTGGCGCAATGGGACGGTATTCGCCGCAATGCGAGAGGATTGTCTCATGGCGAAGCCGATCAAACGCTATGCCGAACCGCCGCCCCGGGAACCGCGGGATCATGTGGAGTTCGAACGCTTCATCCGCGATCTGGACAGTGGTGAGATACCGCCCTGCCAGCTGAGGGAACCGAACAGAAACGGTTCTGAGTACCGCTAACACCGGTTTTGGCTTCAGGGTCGCAAATCCCTATCATACCCGCTTCACTGAGTGGGAGACCGAAGGTGCGCGCGGCATTTGACATTGGGGGAACCTTTACCGATTTCGTCCTGCAGGGACCGGACGGAACGCGCACGTTGAAGATTCCGACCTCGCAGCCGGATCCCGCCGAAGCGGTTCTGGCCGGGTTCCAGCGGCTCCTGGAAGAGTCGGGCCTCTCCGCGGATGCGATCGAAGGCGTGCTGCACGGGACGACCGTTGCGACCAACGCGATCATCGAGCGCAAAGGCGCGAAGACGGCACTGATCACCACGCGCGGCTTCCGCGACATCGTACTGATCGGCCGTCAAAAGCGCTACGAGACCTACGATCTCTACATGAACAAGCCCGCGCCTTTGGTCCGCCGGCGCGACATTTTCGAGCTCGATGAGCGGATGGCCTTCGATGGTGCGGTGTTGGCGGCGTTGGACGATGCCTCTCTGGCCGCCATCGTCGATGGAATCGTCGAAGGCGGCTACGAGGCGGTCGCCGTAGCGCTGCTGCATGCCTACGCCAACCCGGCGCATGAGCGGGCGGTGCGCGACGGTATCGCGGCACGCGCGCCGGACATGCTGGTCTCGCTGTCCTCCGACGTGTCGCCGAAGTTCCGCGAATATGAGCGGACCAGCACGACGGTCGCCAACAGCTACATCAAGCCAGCGGTGACCCGTTATCTCGGCCACCTGCAGGGCGCGCTCGGGGCGCAGGGCTTCCGCAACGACCTCTTCATCATGCAGTCGAATGGCGGTCTCGTCTCGCCGGACTTCGCGCGCGAATATCCGATCCGCATCGTCGAGTCCGGGCCGGCCGCCGGTGTGCTGATGTGCGGCGACGTGGCGGCGGAGGAGGGGGCCGATCAAGTGCTGACCTTCGACATGGGCGGCACCACGGCCAAGCTGGGGGCGATCGACGATGGCGTGCCCGCGATCATGCCGAGCTTCGAGGTCGATCCGATCCACTACAAGGCGGGCAGCGGCCTGCCGATCAGCCTGCCTGCGGTGGAGCTGCTGGAGATCGGAGCCGGCGGCGGCAGTATCGCGCGCACCGAGATGGGAATCGTCCAGGTCGGGCCGGAAAGCGCCGGCGCCGACCCGGGGCCGATTTGTTACGGCAATGGCGGGACGGCGCCCACCGTGACCGACGCCAATCTGGTGCTGGGCTATCTCAACCCGGACTATTTCAACGGCGGCGCGATGGGGCTCGACCGGGCCGGGGCGGAAGCGGGCATCATGCGCGATGTGGGCGACCCGCTGGGTCTGCCGCTGGGCGAGGCGGCCTGGGGTATCCACACGGTCGCCAACAGCAATATGGAGCGCGCCATGCGCATCGTGTCGCTGGAGCGCGGTCGGGACCCGCGGCGCTACGCGATGGTGGCCTTCGGCGGCGCCGGTCCGCTGCACGCGGCACGGCTGGCTCGCGCGCTCGGTGTACCTCAGGTGATCGTGCCGCACGGCGCCGGTGTCGGCTCCGCCTTCGGGCTGTTGCAGGCCGAGCCGCGTATCGATGTCTCTCAGACCAAGGTGATGACACTGTCGGGTGATGCCGCATCCGAGATCTCGACCATCTATGCGGAGCTGGAGACGCAGGCGCGCGGCGACCTGGAACGGCTCGGCATGGCGGGCGAGCCGGCCTGGTCACGCTTCGCCTATATGCGCTACGCGGGCCAAGGCTACGAAGTGCGGACCGACCTGCCGGATGGTCCGGTGGACGCCGCCTTCGTCGCCGCGGCGGAAGAGATGTTCCATGCCGGCTATGAGCGGCTGTACCGCTACCGCGACGCCGAGGCAGCGATCGAGGCGGTCGACTGGTACCTCGTCGCCAGCCTGCCAAGGAGGGGTTTTGTCGGGGTAAATGGAATTTCCGTTGCGGGCGGGTCGGCGCGGCCGGCGGCGCGGCGGCGGGCCTATTTCCCGGAGAGCGGCGGCTATACCGAGACCCAGGTGCTCGACCGTGCCGGACTGGCGGCCGGCGAGGCCATCGACGGGCCGGCGCTGATCGAGGAGACGGATTCCACCACGGTGGTGCTGCCGGGCGACCGGGCGGCGATCAGCCCGCGCGGCCATCTGGTGATCGAGATCGGAGGGAATTAAGCATGCCCGATACAGTAATGAACAACAGAGAACCTTTTGATCCCATTGCACTTTCTGTAATCTGGAACGGCTTGCTGTCGATCGCGGAGGAGGTCGGCAGCACGCTCCGCTGCACCGCCTATTCCGAAGCCGTGCGCGAGGCGCAGGACTTCTCCACCGGCATCTTCGACCGCCAGGCGCGGCTCATCGCGCAGGGCAATTTCTCGCCCGGCCATCTCGGCTCCATGCCCTATGTGGTGCAAAGCGCGCTCGACTATCACCCGCCGGAGAGCCTCAAGCCCGGCGACGGCATCCTGGTCAACGACTCGCTGCTCGGTTCCGGCCACTTCCCCGACTGCTTCCTGATCACCCCCGCCTTCCTCGACGGCGAGATCATCGGCTACATCGTCAACATCGCCCACCAGGTCGATGTCGGCGGCGCCGCGCCCGGCTCGCAGAAGGTGCTGGGCGTCACCGAATCCTTCCAGGAGGGCTTGCGCATCCTGCCGGTCAAGATCGTCCGCGACGGCGATTTCGATCCCGACATGCTGCGCCTCATCCTCGGCAACATCCGCGTGCCGGACAAGGTGCGCGGCGACTTTCGCGCCCAGCTCAGCGCCAACACGACGGGCGCGGAGCGCTATGCCGAATTCTTCAAGACCTATGGGGCGGCGCAGCTTGAGCGCGCCTTCGACGCCATCCTCGACCGTTCGGAAGACCGCATCCGCGAGGTGCTGCGCGGCGTGCCGAACGGCACCTACAGCTTCGAAGACCATATGGACGATTTCGGCGCCGACACGCCGCCGATCAAGATTGCGGTCGACGTCATCGTCGAAGAAGACCAGATCACCGTCGACTATTCGCGCAGCAGCGAACAGGTGCCGGCGGCGATCAATTCCTACATCAACTACACCCGCGCCTACACGCTGTTCGCGGTGAAGGTCTTCCTCGACCCGATGCTGCCGCAAAATGCCGGCGGCATCCGCCCGATCATCACGAGCGCGAAGGAAGGCAGCTTCTTCAACCCGGCCTTCCCGGCGCCCAGCGGCGGGCGCGCGGCGCTGCAGATCCGCATGTTCGACGCGATCAACGGCGCCTTCGCCAAGGTCTTGCCGGAGAAGGCGATGGGCGCCTTCTCGCACTGGTGCAACCCCAATCTCGGCGGGCTCGACGACGCAACCGGCCAGCCCTTCGTCGTCTACGATCTGATCTTCGCCGGCTATGGCGGCCGCGCGCATTGCGACGGGGTGGAAGCGCTAAGCCCGGTGATGAACTGCGCCAACATCCCGGTCGAGGTGCAGGAGACGCAGAATCCGATCCGTATCCACCGCTTTGAAATGATCGAGGATTCCGCCGGTGCCGGCCAGTACCGCGGCGGCTGCGGCGTGCGCAAGGATGTGGAGATGCTGAACAGCAGCACGACCTTGTCGCTCCTCAGCGACCGACACAAATACCAGCCCTACGGCGTCTTTGGCGGCGAGCCGGGTCAACTGGCCGAAACCATCCTCAATCCGGACGGCAACGCCGAACCGCTTGGCTCCAAGGAGATGCGCGAGCTCAAACAGGGCGACGTGGTGAGCTACCGCCTCGCCGGCGCCGGCGGCTACGGCGACCCGAAAGACCGCGACCCGCAAGCGGTGCGCGACGACGTCGCCGATGGTTATGTCAGCGCCAAGGCCGCGGCGGAGACGTATGGGGTGGATGTGGAGTAGGGGGCGGTCACGGGCGATTGGGCGCCTCACCACGCGACGCCGCAAGAAGATGACTGTGGTGCTGTGGCTTGATCGAAGCCGCGCCGTGTCGACCGGGTCCCCGCGCCGGGATCCAGCCCTAACCCCCATTCAGGAGCGGCCATAATCCTGCCGGAATTCGAATTACTTCCAAGGCGGCGGCTGGCCCCAGCGATCCCATGAGGTCGTCGCGCTGGTGGGCAGCCGGCTCGTTGGCCCAAATTTTCCGCGCGGATAACCAATCGGGATACAACAGTGAAATTCCATACCCTCAGGCACGCCGAACATTGCGTCGACCCGTTCCATAACGTCCGGGTGCAGGGTGGTCAGGACGCTGCCCAAGCCCAATGCGCGGGCCGCCAACAGCAGGTTCTGAATGCCAGGGAACGCCGAGGACGCTGCGACACGGGACGGTTTTGAGTAGACGAGGATGACCACGGGTGCATTGACCATTTCGTCTGCCAGAAGCGCCGCTAAGCGGTAATGCGAGCCCTCTGGAATATCGGCCTTGGACGTCCAGCCGTAAGCATCGCGGCGTTTGGCCCACCACGCTTCGAAATACAGTTTGCCGAACGCGTCGATGGCGCCACGATCGCGAATAACCAGATAGCGCGCGGATAGACTGTCGCCGCCGTGCGGTGCTTTGGAGGCGGCATCCAGAATGATCTGCAACTGCGCGTCTGTGACCGAACGATCGGAATCCAAGCGGCGCGTGGCGCGTTGGCTGAACATGACTTCGCCGATCGACATGGTCAATTCGGCGGGCGGGTCGAGACGGACCATTTCCATCGCGTTACTCCTTGACGTTCGAACGTGCCGGGCTTGGCCAGTTCATTTCAAATCCATTTTTGGCTTTCGAATTACGGTGACAGTTTACCAAACACACTAATTAGACCGGCCGATCGGCGTAACCAGTTCACGTGGTTATCGCTTCCGCAGCGTGCCGGCCGATGACCATCCCGCTGGCATACGCCACCAAAAGACCGTTCCCGCTGAGGTACCCGGCGGGGTCGTCGCCGGAGAGGCCGGCGATCGTGTTGCCGCCCGCATATAGCCCGGGAATGGGCGTTTTGTCGTCGCGCAGGACGCGGCAGCTGGTGTCGACGGCGAGGCCGCCTTGCGTGTGCGCGATGGCGCCGGTGATCCGAGCCGCGTACCAGGGGGCCTCCAAGGGGACGGTCAGTTCCTGGCGGCCGAAGTCGTCGCGGTTTTGGCGAACGCCTTCGTTGTATCGCGCCATCGCCTCTTCGAGCGCCGCTGCCGGCAGATCGTAGGCGTCGGCGATCGCATCGAGGGACGCCCCCGTCACGATGCCGCCGCGTTCCATGGCCTGCTGCATCACCAGCACGTTCTCGACCATGCGCTGGATGCGGACATCCCAGATGAAATAGGCGACGCCGCCGGGCTGGGCGCGGTAGACCCGGGCCAAGGCTGAATAGTCTTCCCGCTCGTTCACGAAACGGCGGCCCGTGTTGTTCACCGCGATGCCGCCTTCATTCAGCACCGGCGGCGTGACCCGTGTGCCGTCTTCAAAGATGCAGTCGCGGCCCTGGTAGCCGCTCATGAGTGACAGGGCCGCACCGGCGGCCTGTCCCCACCGGATCCCGTCGCCGTTGTCGCAATTGGACCCGATGTTCGGCGCCTCGGCCATCTCCGGAATGTATTCGGCCAGCATCTCCCGGTTCGCGCTGAATCCGCCGGTGGTGAGCGCGACGCATGTCCCCGCCACGTGGAATGGCTGGCCATCCTGCTCTGCCGTCACCCCAACGACCTTGTCGCCCTCGAGAACTAGTCCGATCGCCCGCGTGTGGTTGAGCATCGTGACGTTCGGCTGTGCGCCGATATGTTTCCTGAGCTGGGCGACGATGGGCGGGCCGCCTCGTGAGGGATGCGCGTGAAGGCGCCGGTTGGTATGGCCGACCCAGGTCAGCTCCGGCGCGAATTCCATGTCGACGCCGAACGCGTCCGCCATCTGGTGCACCGCCGCTGCGACCTCGCGGCAGAGCGCGTGCGTAACCTCCGGGTCCCCCTTGCCGCCGTTCTTGGCCATGACGTCGGCAACGAAAACATCAAGGGAATCGTCGACACCGGCCGCCCGTTGAAAGCGTGTGCCCGCTGCGGGGATAAAGTTGCTGGCGATCTCGGTGTTGCAGGGCTCGTCCGGATCCTGTTCGAGCAGGACGATGTTCAGGCTGTCGTTCTCCAGGGCCGCGGTCCCAGCGGCCATCAAACCGGCGCCGCCGCCCCCCACGACCACGAGATCGGCATCGATATCGCTCACCAAAATGCCCCCTTTCGCGACGAACCCACGGCGCGCCGTCATACGTCTTGGCGACGGTTCCGCCGGTTCACGGCGTTCGAACCCGTCGTCACAGTCGGTTGGTGGAAAATACGCGACTACGTCGTACAGATTCCAATCGCTTCGAGTTGAATGCGCGATTCCGGCACCGGACCAGGAGCGGGAATAACGACACATTCGATGGCGGGAAGTTTTTCGCTCGGCACCACATCCAAGAAGATGTTTTCGAAGATGCTGAAGTGCGCGGCATCGCCGACATAGACCGTCAGTTTGACCAGTTCCTCGATATGGGAATTCGACCGATCCGCGATATCACTTAGTAACTCAATTGCCGCCAGGGATTGATGGATAACGGGGTGATCCTCTTCCGGCCTGTCGCGGTAATATTTCCGGTCATTCGATTGTGCCTTCAGGTCTTTGGAATCGGTGACGATATTGCATCGATCGTCGATTCCCTGGATTCCGGAGTAATAAATCAGGTTCCCCGACCTTGCGGATGCCGGCGCGTAGAATGGCTTATCGCCGGGCCACGCCGTATAGGACTTTTCGAATTTTGCGTCGTTTGCGGATGCCGTGAGTTCGATTTCGATAAGACAGCCGCGGTGCCCGACCTCGTCAAACCCGGTTACGGTCAGGGCCGGGCTTGCATCCGGGAAAAAATGCCGGTGGATGCGATGAAATGTCGGGAAGTCCCGTATATCCGCCAGGTAGACCGTCGAATTGATCGTGTCGGCAAGGGACAGCCCTTCGTTTTCGAGGGTGCGCTTTAGTTCGTTGTAGACATACCAGCTTTGCGCGGCGATCGGCCCATCCCGGCTGTCCGGATGACTCTGTCCCGTCTGCAGGAACCGGCCATCCTCGGGGATGTCGTCGAATGAGTTTACGAGCGGGTTGCCCTTTTGGGTCGTGTCGATCGGGATATGCCCTGCCGTAAAGACGAGCGGGCCGCAGCGCACAGCTTGGGAATAAAAGGAGGCCGCCGGCAACTCTTCATCGTCATAGGTCGCAACGACTTTTCTGGCCGGGAAGTCCGGATTCTCGCCGGGACAAACGGCGATGGCATCGATGCCGATCGTGCCGGCCGGGTCGCCGAAAATTCCGGTGACGCCAAGACCGGAACTCGGCGAGGGTATCTTTTGCAAGACCTTGCGAATGTTTTGATAGACGGGAAAGAACCGTTTGTCGCTTTGCCAAATATGCTGGCGCAGAACCTGATCGCCGGCGCTCCCGCCCGCCTCGAGAACGGCGTCCATATTTTGGTGCGTATGCCAGGAATCGTGGGCAACATGACCTTCGTAACGATCGACCAAATCGAAGCCTTGTTGTTTTTCCCGTCCCGTTTCCGGGAGACCGGAGAACTGCCGAGGCGCATTAGAACCGCTTCCGGGCCGGACGCCCGACAAGAATAGGAGGCCCTCGGCTTTCACCGCGTGGGGAAAGTTTTCGAACACGGCCGGTTGGTCCGGGACGTGGATTTGTGATTTCTGGGCCATCGCAGTTCTTCTTCAATTACGGTGACAGTCAGCCAATTAGACTTTTTCGACCGCTCGACTGCAATTCCTGGCGCGCCACACCGCGCAGACCCCTGAGGGTCCATGCCGCACAAAGGGGAGGGCGCGGTCCGTTTCGCGAACCGCGCGTCAGAAGACGATCGTGCGAAAGAAGATCCGGCGTTCCGCGGGATCGTAGTCACCGGCATTCCGGTGAACGACAGAGGCTTCATCCCAGATCACCACGTCTCCGACCGCCCAATCATGGTAATAGGTGTTCTGATCCCGGGTAGCGTTGCCGGACAGCTCCATAATCAGGTCTTCGCTCTCTTGTACCGGCATTCCTTCGAACCGCATCGTGTGCATGGGGTTTACGAAAAGAATTTTGCGCCCAGTGACCGAATGCCGGCGTACGGCCGGGTGGCGCGCCTCATGTCCGCCGTCTGCGCGCGCCGGTCCCTCTTCGGGCGCGTTCCTGCGATATCCTGCCGGCCCGGCAGCGCCGCCATGCACTGCAATCAGGCCTTCCATTTTTTCCTTTGTCGCCTCGGGCAACGCATCGTAGGCCGCGCGCATATCGGCGAACATCGTGCCGCCTTTCTTCGACGGCACTTCCAGAGAATGGAGGATGGCGAGCTTTGGAAGATCCGAATCATAGGTCATATCGGAATGCCACGCCGATGCCCGTGAGACACCGAATTGGTCAACCTTGCCGTCCGCATCGACATTCGTCAGCATCGAGACTTCGGGATGGTCGGCCGTCCGGTAATTGACCAGGACGTGCGGGCGGGGTTCGCCCAGCTTTCGCCCGAGTGCGGCCAACTGGCCGGCATCGAGGCTTTGGTTGCGAAAGACCAGCACCGCATGTTCGGCGAGGGCGTCGCCAATCCAGCCACAATCCGTTTGCGCGTTAAGGTCGCAATCGATGAATTCGGCCCCAAATGCGGCATCAAGCGCTTTCGGTTTTGCCGTCAGTGTTTGTGTCGGCATGACACGTTCCTCCTCGGTCGCGGAAATGAAGGCGACACGATATTAAAGGTACACGGTGTCCCCAGGATGCCACAGGATACCACCATTTCTCCGCAGCTTCACGCCGCCGTCTCGTACCCGAAGGGATCGTCTGCGGAGGGACAAGGCTGCGTGAACCATTCGGGCCCATCTTCGGTCATGTAGAAATGATCCTCCAGGCGCACGCCGAACTCGCCATAGATGCAGATCATTGGTTCGTTCGAAAAGCACATGCCTGGCGCCAGCGGCGTCTGGTTGCCTTTCACGAGATAGGTCCATTCGTGCACGTCCAGCCCGATGCCGTGGCCTGTGCGGTGAGGCAGGCCGGGGACCGCGTAGCCGGGGCCGAAGCCGGCGGCCTCGATGATGGCGCGCGCGGCCGTGTCGACATCCTCGCAGGGAACACCCGGTTGCGCCGCGTTGAACGCCGCAGCCTGGGCGGCCACCTCCAGGTCCCAGATCTGGCGTTGCCGCGGTGTCGGGTCGCCGAACACGTAACTGCGGGTGATGTCGGAGTGATAGCCTTCGACCGTTGCGCCGGTATCGATCAGCACCATGTCGCCCTCTTCGAGCGTCTGCTCGTGCGGCACGCCATGCGGATAGGCTGTCGCCTCGCCGAACAGCACGGTGCAGAACGCCGTCGGCCCGTCGGCGCCGAGTGCCTGGTGAGCTTGCGCGATAAAGGCTTTAACCTCCGCCGTCGTAATCCCCGGGGTCAGGATGCGGGCCGCGGCTTTCTGCACTTCCAGCGTGATCTGTTTGGCGCGCGTCATCAGCGCGATCTCCGTCTTGGACTTGATCATGCGGCAGGCGCCGGTGATGTCGCTGCCATTGACGAAATCGTAGCGGTTGCCGGCCTTGCGCAGCCCGTCGAAGGTGAAGAACGGCGTCGTCTCGTCGACGGCCAAGGTGCCGCTGGAGGCGCGCGCGTCGACCGTGTCGATGACCAGCGCCGTCGGGTCTTCATGTTCCTCCCAGCCGCGAATGTCCCCCGGCATCACGATCGACGCCGCGGTCTTTTCGACCTCGAAGGCGGGACAGATATAGCTGAGCGCCCCCTCCGCCGGGATCACCGCGCCATGCAGCCGCTCCCGGCCGCCGGCGCGCAGGCCGGTGAAGTAGTACAGGCTGGTCGACGCATCCAGATACAAGGCGGCGATGCCCTGCTGCCGCATCATCTCCTGCGCTTTCGCGATACGCGCCTCGCGCTCCGCATTTCCGATCGGTTGCATGTCGCCGCGCATCGAGCGCATCGTCTGCAGTTCGGTGGAACTGTCGGAACCGCCTACGCCGATTGTCATCAGAATTGATCCTTCATAAGTAGCAGGCCCAAACGCACCGCCGCGCCGATCGGGCCTCGGAACGACAGTGACAGATTACGCATTATATAGTTGATTTTGTGTCGGGGAATTCAGGTGTGGCGTGCAACGGTTTTCCGTGAGTTTAACCGCCGCACCAGCCAAACGCCCGTGAAACCTCCGTGCTAGACGCCCAACAACGCGGCCGGTACTCTAATACAACCAAACCGTTCAGAATCGAGAAGAAAGGAGCGCGCCATGCCGTGCATCCTCACGCCGGAACAGGTCCAGGCCTATCACGAGGACGGGTTCGTCATCGCACGGGGGGTGTTCAAGCCCGCGGAGACCGACTTGCTGTGCCGGGCGATGGAGGAGGACCCCAAGGTCGCGGCGCATTCGCTGATCCGCCCGGATACCGAGGGCGGCGGCACGCGGATATCGCTGTGGAACCGGGCCGGTGACAGCGTCTACGGGCTGGCGGCGCGCAGCGCACGCATCGTCGACACGGCCGAAACGCTTATCAGCGAACCGGTCTATCACTTCCAGTCCAAGCTGACCGCCAAGGATCCCTATGGCGGCGGCGCTTGGGAATGGCATCAGGATTACGGTTATTGGTACTACAATGGCTGCCTACGGCCGGACATGCTCAGCATGATGATCGCGCTCGACCGGTCGGACCGGCACAATGGCTGCCTGCAGGTCGTCAAGGGATCGCACAAGCTCGGAAGGATCGATCATCTGCAGGTGACCGAGAAGCAGAACTCCGCCGACCCGGCGCGGCTGGAGCACATCACCGCGCAGTACGAGGTGGTGCCCTGCGAGCTCGATCCCGGCGACGTGCTGATCTTCCACAGCAACACCTTGCACCGCTCCGACCAGAACCGCTCGCCGAACCGGCGCTGGACCTTGATCGTCTGCTACAACGCGGTCAGCAACGACACGATCACCAAGACGGACGACCGGTATTTCGTGCCCCTCGACAAGGTCGATGACGGCGCGATCCTCGAAGCGGGGCTAAAATTCGCCTCCGGCGAGGACGAGCATTTCACCAGCCAGGCCTACGTGCCCGAGGCGAAGAAGGCGTCCTGACGCGGCACTCATGACCGACACCGACCACAGTGCCCGCTTCAGCCTGGCGGGGCGCACCGCGCTGGTGACCGGGGCTGGCCGCGGGCTCGGCTGGGAGATCGCCCGGGCGATGGCGCAGGCGGGCGCGCATGTGTTGCTGAACGGGCGCGATCTCGGAGTTTTGAGCGCGAAAGTCGATTTGCTGGTCTCGGCCGGCCTGTCGGCGGCAGCGGCGCAATTCGACGTGGCCGACCGCGACGTTTGCGACGATTGGATCGTCGCATGCGATGGGACGATCGATATTCTGGTCAACAATGTCGGCATGCGGCACCGCAAACCGATTCCGGACACGCCGCCCGAAAAATTCACCGAGATGTTGGACGTCAATCTGACCGCGGCCTACGGGGTGGCGCGTGCTGTCGCGCCCGGCATGGCGGCGCGCGGCGCGGGGGCCATCGTCAACGTCACCTCCATCGCCGGCCCTTTCGCGCGGGCGGGCGACATCGCCTACACCGCGGCGAAGGGCGGGCTCGAGGCGCTGACCCGCGCGCTTGCGGTCGAGCTCGGCCGCGACGGGGTGCGCTGCAACGGCATCGCGCCGGGCTATTTCGCGACCGAGACGAACCAGGCGATGGTGGAAAGCCCGGCGGTCAACGCGTTCCTGCAGAGCCGGGTGCCGCTGCGCCGCTGGGGCCAGCCGCCGGAAATTGCCGGCGCTGCGGTGTTCCTCGCCTCACCCGCAGCCTCCTACATAAATGGCCAGATCCTGACCGTCGATGGCGGCATGACCGCGTCCTTTTGAAACGTCGCGGAACCCGATCCATGTGGCGTATCCTGGCCCTATCCCTGACGATGGAACAGTCCGCATGACCGGCGACCCGAAGATTTCGATTTCGAACCTGACCAAGCGCTTCGGCGACAAGCAGGTGCTGAAGGGGATCGATCTCGACGTGCAGCAGGGCGAGACCGTGGTGCTCATCGGTCCGTCCGCCTGCGGTAAGACCGTGCTGCTGAAATGCATCATCGGGCTGGTCCAGCCGGATGGCGGCACCCTGCGCATCGATGGCGAGGACACGGCCAATTTTTCAAGCGGGGAGCGTGAGCGGATCAAGGCCGATACGGGCATGCTGTTCCAGCAATCCGCCCTGTTCGACAGCATGACGGTCTGGGAGAATATTGGCTTCCGGCTGGGCCAGACCAAGGATATGAGCCGCAAAGACCTGCGCGGCGTCGCGGTCGAGAAGCTTAGCAATGTCGGGCTCGGCGCCGACGTCGCCGACCTCTATCCGAACGAGCTGTCCGGCGGCATGAAGAAGCGGGTCGGCTTGGCCCGCGCCATCGCCGACTCGCCGCGGCTGCTCTTGCTCGACGAGCCGACGGCGGGGCTCGACCCGATCATGACGAACAGCATCAATCAACTCATCAAACGCAATGCGGAACTCATCGGCGCGACCACCGTTTCGGTGACGAGCGACATGGACGGCGCGCGGAATATCGCCGACCGCATCGCCATGATCTATGACGGCAAGATCATCTGGTGCGGCCCGGTGAGCGAGGTCGACGAGTCCGGCAACGAATATTTCGACCAGTTCATCCACCAACGCGGCACCGGCCCGATCCAAATGCGGCTGCGGCGACGGTAGGGCGCCGGAATTTCGCCCTCGGAGGACCCTTGATGCGACGCTTTACCCTCGATACCGGCACGGGCTCGCGCGGGTCATACGATCCCGAACGGTACGAACGGCTTTCCTTCGTCGGCGCGACAGAATCCTTCCGCGACGGGACAAACACGCCGCGCGCCTTTCTGGAGCGCTGCCTGGAGAGCGTCTACGAATTGGAGCCGTCGGTCCGCGCCTTCGCCTATTTCGATGCGGAGGCGGCGCGGCTGGCGGCCGACGAGTCGACCGCGCGCTATCGCGCCGGCCGGGCGATCGGGCCGCTAGATGGCTGCCCGTTCGGCATCAAGGACACGATCGAGACCAAGGACATGCCGATGCAGCAGAACGCGCCGCTGTTCAAGGGCTGGTCGGGCGGGCGCGACGCGGCGTGCGTCTGGGCCCTGCGGCAGGCGGGCGGCGTGATCCTCGGCAAGACGCAGGTGCCGGAATACGCCATGGGCAAATCGCCGCCGACGCGCAACCCGTTCGACACCGCGCGCACCGCCGGCGGCTCGTCCAGCGGCTCCGGCGCGTCCGTGGGCGCGCGCATGGTGCCCTGCGCCATCGGCAACCAGACCATGGCGTCGCTGATCCGGCCGTCCTCCTTCAACGCGGTCTACGGCTACAAACCCACATGGGGGGCGCTCAATATCGGCGGCATGCATCCGCTCGCGCCGAGCCAGGACCATATCGGCCCGATGGCTGCGAGTCTGGCCGACGCCTGGGTGACCGCGCGCGCCATCGCGGAGCGGGCCGGTGGGCATAACGGCCATCCGGGACTCGACGGGCCGCTGGATTTGCCGGAAGCGCGCAGGCCCGCGCGGCTGGTGCGGCTCGACACGCTGGGCTGGTTGCAGATCGACGACGCGCTGCGCGATCTGTTCGAGCGCTTCCTCGCTGACCTTATGGATGCCGGGGTGGAGATCGTCGACCGGCGGGATTCGACCGAAGTCGAGGCGCTCGAACAGATGCTGCTCTATTGCGACGGTTTCGCCACCGACATCGTCATGTATGAAGCGCGCTGGCCGTTCCTCGCCTATATCGACGCCTATGGCCGCGAGCGCGCGATCGGCGACACCGCCTATTCCCGCCTGCAGCGCGGTCTCGAGATGACACGGGACGACTACCGGGCGGCGTTGGCGAAGCGCGCGGCGGCGCGGCAGAAGGTGGCCGAGATCGGCGCCGGCGCGGACGGGTTCATCACCTTGGCGTCCAGCGGACCCGCGCCTTTCGTCGAACGGCCCAATGTCGACACGGACGCGCCAGACCGGGCGGGCGCGCATATGGAAACCGGCAGCCGCAGCTTCATCAGCCCCTGGACCATGATCGGCGGCCCGTCCTGGGCGCTGCCCTATTTTGCGGTGGACGGCATGCCCCAGGGCGTACAGTTGATGGGCGTGCCCGACAGCGACGCCGACATCGTTGCCATCGCGCACTGGCTAGACCGGTTCATTTTGGAGGACCCCGCATGACATCGCATTTGTTCGCGCCGGACTACAAGCCGCAGCCCTTCTGGTGGGAGCGCAGCCCGCTCAGCGCCGAACCGGCCCCGGACCTGCCGGCTCAGGCCGACGTTGTCGTGATCGGCTCCGGCTATACCGGGTTGTGTGCGGCGCTGCAGACGGTGCGCGGCGGCCGGCACACGGTCATCATCGAGGCAAACGAGATCGGCAGCGGCTGCAGCAGCCGCAATGGCGGGCAGATTTCCACGGCGCTCAAGCCGCAATACGACAATCTGCGCCGCAAGGTCGGCGGTCAGCTGGCCTACGACATCCTCAAGGAGGGCCACAATTCGCTCCAATGGATCGGCGACTTCGTGAAGGACGAGGCGATCGATTGCGATTTCGAGGTCTGCGGCCGCTTCTACGCCGCGCACGCGCCGGGCCAGTTCGATATCCTCGCCAGATCCATCGAGAACCCGCCCAAGGGGCTCGAAACCGACGCCTATGTGGTGTCGAAAGCGGAGCAGCAGGTGGAGATCGACAGCCCCGACTATCATGGCGGGGTCGTCTATCCGCGCCATGCCGGCCTCGACCCGGGGGCTTACCACAAGGGGCTGCTGGCGCGCGCGCGAGCGGCGGGCGCCACCGTCATCGGCCAGTGCGGCGCCACGGGCATCTCCGGGACCGCGGGCGACTTCACCGTCGCGACGGCGAAGGGGCCGATCCGGACGCGCGACATCGTCGTCGCCACCAATGGCTATACGCGCGGACTGTCGCCCTGGCACCGGCGGCGGATCATCCCGATTGGCAGCTACATCATCGCGACCGAGAAGCTGGCCCCGGACTTGATCCAGCGGCTGATCCCGACTCGGCGGATGATCAACGACACCCGCAAGCTGGTGGTCTATTACCGCACCGACCCGGCCGGCGAGCGCATCCTGTTCGGCGCCCGGGTGTCGATCGCCGAGACCGACCCCACCGAAGCGGTGCCGGCGCTGCATGCGGAGCTGGTGACCCGTTTCCCCGATCTGGCGGAGAGCCAGGTGAGTCACGCTTGGATGGGCTTCGTCGGCTACACTTTCGACGAGATGCCGCATCTGGGCGCGCGTGACGGCATCCATTATTCCATGGGCT
>CAJWOT010000057.1 GCA_913044215.1 uncultured Rhodospirillaceae bacterium
ACGCGGATTCGTATCGTGCCGTCGGGTACGGGCATTGGCCGTATGCTGCCGGTCACGCAGCGTAAGGCGCATTACGGGTTCCTGGCGACGGAAGCTTTCTTCGCCGCAGAGGGCACCTACGATTTCGCAGTGCAGTCCTGGGGACCGCAGGATCTGCGTATCGTCTTGGCTCCGCCGACGGGCACCGGCCTGACGGTGCCGAAGGGCTCGAAGTTCGCCGATGGCGCGAACCTCAAGGGCATTCGCCTCGGCTATGTGAAGGGCAACCCGTCGGTCAACGTCAAGACAGACGCGCTGCTGGCCTATGCCGGTTTGACCCGTGACGACATCACGCCGGTCTGGTTCGGCGGTTATGGCGTCATGAAGGGCGCGCGCCTCACGGGTAAGATTGACGGCTTCCTGATGTCGCCTTATTCCGGCATCACGCGTGAGCTTGAAGCCTCGCCGGCTGGTATCGACTGGGTGCAGTTCGATCCGAAGAACAAGGAAGGCTGGGATCGCATTCAGAAGATCGCGCCGATGTATTCGCCGCTTAGCATCGATGACGGCGCTGGCATGGAGAAGGGCAAGCCCGTCAATATCATCGAATTCCGGTATCCGATGATGTCGACCTATGCCGACCGCAGCACGGAAGAGGTCTATACGGTCACCAAGGCCATGCATGATGCCTTCGACCTGTACAAGGACGTCAACGCGACGACCAAAAACTGGATCCTGTCCAAGTCAGGCCGCACGCCGGCCGACGTCGCCTGGCATCCCGGCTCCGTCAAATATCTGAAGGAAAAGGGTGTCTGGACCGCGGACGACGAAGCATGGAACCAGGCACGTCTCGCGCGTCATGCCAAGGTGATCGAAGAGTGGGATAACGCCACCGACGCCTTCAACCAGTGGCGCGCTGCTGAGAAGAAAAAAGGCAACAAGATCAAGGCCGGCGAAGCGTGGCCGGGTTATTGGGCCGAGCACCGCAAGAAGGTGGGTCTCGACTAAAGTTCAGGCTTCGGCTTGAAATGAAATGGGCGGCGTAAGCCGCCCATTTTTTTGTTCGATGTCCGGATCAGACGCGGAAGTAGGTCTTCATCACGTCGTCGACGACCCGCTCCAGATCCTGGACGGTGCTGCAGGTCTTTGCGACGTGGCAGAAGGTACGGTAGCGGTGCATCTCGGAATCGCCAGTGCCCCAGAAGGGTTCCGGTTCGGGGTTGAGCCAGATGACCGACTTCGCCCGATCATGGATCTGGCGCATCAGATCCATGCGCGGATCCGTATCGTTCGAACGGCCGTCACCCAGGATGATGACCGTCGTATGCCGGTCGAGCGCATCCATGTGAAGGTCCTCGAAATCCTCCAGCGCGCGGCCGTAATCGGTCGAGCGGAAGCCGATCTTTTCGAGAATTTCCGGGATCGCTTCCTCGACGTCCCTCTCTTTGAGGATGTCGCTGACCTCGATCAGATGGCTGGAAAAGGCGAAGGCGCGCAGCGTCGCGATTACCTCGTGCAGCGAGTATAGGAACAGCAGCAGGAACCGCGCTGCCGCGGCAACCGATTGCGATACATCGACGATGACGACGATCCGCGGCCGCTCGATCTTTGTCTGTTTCCATACGGTCTCAAACGGGATACCGCCATGGGGCATGCTCTTGCGCAGGGTCCGGCGGACATCGAGGACGCCGCGTTTCGTGTGTTTGCGCCGCCGCGCGTAACGGGTTGCGAGCTTCTTCGCCATCCGGCGGACGATCCGGTGCATGCGGTCGAAATCGCGCCGCTCGATGGAAGACAGATTAGTCTTGGCGAGAAACTCCTCGCGCAGCTCCTCGCCCGCATTGCGCGCGTAAAGATCGAACTGCCGGTCGATATACTGGCGGACCTCTTCGAACAGATAGCCGCGGCCTTGCTCCAGCCGGCCCGCCATATCCGCGGCGGCTTCGTCGCCCTCCTGCCGATTGAGTGAGGCGATCAATCGTTCTAGGTCGCGCAGGCCCATGCGGTCGAGTATGCGCCGCGTGAACAGGCCGCGTTGCGTTGAAAACCTGATGTTGGCGACGCCGGCCTCGTTGGCGGCCTGCTCCATCGCTTGAGCCATCTCGGTTTCGCTGCCGCCGAGCAGCATTTCGGCCAGGGGCTGTTCGCCCAACATCTCATTCTCGGCGTCGGACAGGCCTTCGCTTTCGTCTTCCTCTTCGCGGTCGCGGAACTCGTCGCGGGTGAAGAAGATATCGAAGCACTCATCGAAGCGCTCGACCTCTTCTTCCGATTTGGCAAGCGCGATGCACAGCGAATCCTTCAACAGCGTTCGGTCGCTGTAGCCGACGCTATCGACCGTACAATGCGCGTCGATCGCCTCCGCCGGCGAAACACGGACATCCATGGCCCGCAGCGCGCGAAGGAAGTTTTCGAGAGTCTGCTGCATTGGCCGGAATTAGGCCTGTTTCGCCTTGCGGGTGAGCTCGGCCACGCTGCGCTCGACAGCGGCGATATCCTGCTCGAACTTCAGCAGAACATTCAAAGTGTCGCGGACCAGATCGGCGTCCAAAGAGTCCGCGTGCAGCAAGAGCAGCACCCGGGCCCAATCGATTGTCTCGGAAATCGACGGTAGTTTTTTCAAATCCTCCTCGCGCAGCATCTGCACGAAAGCGACGAGTTGTCGGCGTAACCGTTCCTCGATTTCCGGCACGCGCGAAGCGACGATCCGCTGTTCCAGCTTTGCATCTGGCAGCGGGATGAACAGGTGCAGGCACCGGCGCTTCAGGGCGTCGCCCATCTCTCGCATATTGTTCGAGGTAAGAAAGACGAGCGGCGGCACGGATGCTTCGATTGTGCCGATTTCCGGGATCGTGACCTGAAAGGCAGACAGAATTTCCAGGAGGAAAGCCTCAAATTCCTCGTCCGACTTGTCGACCTCGTCGATCAGCAAGACCGCGCCGTGTTTCTGGCGCAGCGCCTTCAGTAAGGGCCGCGGTTCAAGGAACTGTTCGGAGAAGAACAGATCGCCGAACCCATGCAAGCGCTGCATGGCTTCGTCCAGTCCTTTGGTATCCGACAGGGTGTCCCCCATCTTGTCCTTGAGGATCTGGGTATAGAGCAGCTGCTTGCCGTACTTCCATTCGTACAGGGCTTTTGACTCGTCCAGCCCCTCGTAACACTGCATGCGGATCAGCGGCAGGCCGAGCCATTGCGCGGTCGACAAGGCGAGCTCCGTTTTGCCGACGCCAGCGGATCCTTCGACCAGGATCGGTTTAGACAGGTTCTCGGCGACGAAGATCGCGGTCGCGATCCGGCGCGAGGCAATATAGCCGATGCTGCCGAGGCCTTCCGTAATGGACTCGACGGAGGCCAGTTTCTTGTCGAGCGTGTCCTGTGAAACGATATCGTTCATGAGGTCTTGGTTTCCATTGTTCAGTGGAAGAGGGCGGACCCGCGCCGGCGTGCCTGGATAACGTAGGCGCCACGCGCAATGCCCAAGGATTTTTCGAGGTCCCGGCAGGCCGCCGCAAGCATTGGCGATGGCACTAGTCCGGTCGAGTCAATGAGCGCGGTGATCCTTTCATGCAGGCTACTGGCCCATTCACGCGCGGAAGCCGCGATGGCGCCGACCGCGTCGGCGTTCGCGTCGGGGTCTATGTCTAGCAGTTCGGCCCCGTGAAAGGCTAGGGCGCCCAATCCCGTGCTGGCCGCGGCCAGTTTGCCCAATTCGGCAACATTGTCTTCGTCTTGTGCCAGCGACGGTGCTTCCGTGCAGATGCCGTTCAGGATATGGCGGATCGCACCCGCTTTGGACGCTGCGAAAACGGCATCCTCGGTTCGCCGCATGGGAAGCGAAATCGCGTCAAAGGCTTCGCCCTCCGGCCCCAGCAGATTGGCTACGGGAACCCGGACATCGTGCAACTTGATTCCGCAATGGGGGGAGGGGCGCAAATAGTCGATCTTGACCCCGTCCGTCAGCTCGAGCCCTGCTGCATCGCGCGGAACGATCAAAACCGAAAATTGTTTGCGGTTTCCCGTGTGGCCAGTGATCGCCAGCACGAGGAAAATGTCCGCCATCGGTCCGTTCGTAAGATAGGCCTTCTCGCCATTCAAGACATAGTCGTTGCCGTCGCGGCGGGCTTCGGTGGTTAGATGCTTTGGGTGTGCACCTGCGCCAGGCTCGGAGATTGCCAAGCAGGGGGTTGTTCCGCCAGCCGCCAAATCCGGCAGATACGATTGACGTTGCGCTTCGGTGCCGTGTCCCAGTATGTGCAGGCGCGCAATCAGTTGGCGTCCCATCCAAGAGGTCACCATGCCAAGGTTTCCGCCGGTTTCGGCTAGAGCTTCCGCCGCCATGACAAGGGTACGCAAATCACCGCCGGCGCCGCCGAAATCGATGGGAAGCGCAATCTGAGCCAAGCCGGCTTCGCCGACCGCCTGCCATAGGTCTTTAGGTACTACGGTATGTTCGCGTAGGTCTGTCCGAGGGGCGATATGTTCTCTGGCAAAGGTGGCTACGCGATTCCTTAGATACTCACGGTGCGCGGCGCCGTTTGCCTTATCGGGATCATCCATGCGCGGCAGCATAAAGACGCGTATAGGTCTACGGAAGGGTCAGCGCCCTGCATCATGAGAGCATCGTTGCCAGACGAAAACAGCGCCCCCGGACGGGTGTCCGGAGGCGCTGAGAACATTTCGTATTCTAAGCAGACTTGGCGGCTGAGGAGTCGCTCGTTTGCCGATACGCCATTGCACAATGCTGATTGCAATACGGGCGACCCGTTTCGGCGGGCTGGCCGCAGAAATGGAAATCAGCTTCGCCCGGATTTCCGATCGGCCACTGGCATAGCCGGTCAGTGACCGGATTTAACATCGCGATCGTCGGTTTTGACGGCACGCTCCGTGTTGATAATCCAAGGCGGTGAGCCTTGCCGATCACGGCGTTTCGAGTCACATGCCCCAATGACTCGGCGATTTGCCTCGCCGATAGTCCTTCTCCCCATAATTCCTTAAGCAGCTCAACACGTTCCGCAGTCCATTCCATGCTGACCCCACATGACGTTGCCAATTTCGTTCTGCCAGGGGGTGCCATTGTTTCGGCACACATTTAGTACGGCAGAGACCATGCGCATACTATATCCAGTATGTTTAGTGGCCTCAACCCGAATTGGCGGATTCTTTTGATATCGCCAATTCTTTGTGCCGATTCGACTGGCAGGTCCGGTGCTGCGGGCAGGTTTCCCGGGTTAAAAACCGCTGCCAGCCCCGACTCCGAGGTCGGGTCTGCGTTGCCGAATAGGCGATTCCTTATACGCGTTGGGTTTGCGGACGGCCATAGGCGATGAAGGTAATAATTGGTCTTTTTTTGTTCGAATCGGTGGGAGTCCGGCCGTTCGGGGATAAGTCTGTGAATCGTTAACTTATAGTTAGCTTATAAGTTTCAATTGTGATTCGAGACTTGGCCCAGCGAGGGCCAGGACGGTCGCGCTGCAACGTCTTTCGCACCGCAAGCCGTACATCGCATGCGGATTCCGATTTCCGGTACAGGTTGCGCAGGACCAAGCGGGCCGATGAGACTTTCGATCGGAACGATGGCGTTATGACCGCAGCGATTGCACCAGCAGAACACGTCGACCCCTTCCGATTCGAGGTCGCCAAGTGTCGCCGGACGCTGAGCGCTTTCCTCTCCCGCAAGCGCCCCGCGCTTCATGCCGCCCATTGTCACGCATCTCCGATTGTCCAGGTTCCATTCTTGAAAAGAACATAGCAAGAACATTTTGGGCCGGTCAAGATGGCGCGAGGCTCTCAGCGTCAATTGATATTCGCTTAGTGTGCGGAGACCAAACGGAGCGGTTTGTCGAAGACCTTGAGGGCTTCCGGCATCGACCGGCCGCGCTTTATTCGATGACGTCCGTCGAATACCGCATATTCACAATCCTTGCCGCTGCCGGATTTCGCGATGGAATAGAGAGGCGCGTCAAAACTGTGCCGGAACACCGAGAATACTGCCACGTTGCCGTAATGATCGATGGCGTAGTCGCGCCACTCTCCACGAGCGACACGACGGCTGTACACGTCAAGCAATTGCCTCAATTCTTGACGGCTGAAGAAGACACGGCCTTTTCCCTTCTTTCCTTTGTACGCCTTCAATTCAATCATTGTCGTCATTGTCTATTCGTCCCCATTAACCCTTAGCGCCGACTACCGCCGGGTTCTCACTACCGTATCCGCTCGGCACCGGTTCCATAGGGATCTGGCGTCGCGTAGCAGGTGGGTTGACCCAGCGTACGGTAGCAGTAGATCGGCTTCTCGATGACCTCGCGCTTGAAGCTGTCGCGGCACATTGGCCCGCCATCTTCAATAGATTCCAGTAGGTTACATTCTTTCCCGGAAGCCCGTTCAGCAATGTAATCCGTGGGCAATTTGTCCGTGTGGACAAAATTCGCCAGACCCGCGCCGATCACGTAGACGGACTCGGTGCCGCAGGCTGTAAGTAGAAATAGAATAGACGCGAGAATCAGGCAGGGCCGTGCCCTGCCTTGGAATTCTGACTCGACGGCTTCTCCGGCGCCGGTTTGTTCCAATCGCCACTCCATCGTCAGCCGAACGCCCGGTTCGAGCGTAACTTGCACTTATCGATTTTGCCGTATGGCTGCGTGCGACGCAACCCCAGTGCGGCCGGTGCCAACGTCGAAAAGTGTTTGATATAGCGGGCAGATGTTTGCTACTGCCCTCTGGCGAAGTTATATTCGCCGGCCTCTGCACTGGCGCTGGGAGTGGTTCGTGGCAGACATCTTCGAAGAAGTCGACGAAGAACTAAAAGAAGAAAACCTCAAGAAGCTGTGGGACAGGTACGGCCGGTTCCTCATCGCAGCGGTTGTTCTCCTTGTCGGTGGTGTGGCCGCATTCAAATTCTGGGAAGCCTATACTCAGGATCAACGGCAGGCGTACAGCGAGGCATTCATTTCCGCGATCAGCCTTGCCGAGGAAGGCAAGAATTCGGACGCTGCCGCAGCGTTCACTGTTTTTGCGGAAGATGCCAGTGCCGGTTACGCGATGCTCGCGCGGTTCCGGGAAGCCGCGGCGCGGCGCAAGGATGGCGATCCGGGGGCCGCTATCGACATCTATGAAACGCTCGCGGCCGACGACTCTATCGAATCGCTATACCGGGATTTGGCCGTTCTTCTTTCGGTAATGGCGCAAGCGGATACGGGTGATGCAAAGGCCTTGTCGGACCGTTTGGCGCCGCTTGCAGCTGAGGGGCCGTGGCGGCATACAGCCGGCGAATATCTCGGTCTTTTTGCGTTGCGGCAGGGAGACACAGCAACGGCGCGCAAGCGCTTCGAGGCGATTGCCGACGATGCTCAGGCGCCGCAAGGCGCACGGCAGAGAGCCGCCGAATTGTTGCAGACGCTCGGCAAATAGCGCATGCGCTTATCCGCGATTCATAAAGTCGCGATTGTTGCGATGACTCTGTTTATCGGCGGCTGCGGATACTTCTTCTCGGAGGAAGAGGCCCGCATTCCGGGCGAGCGTATCGCGGTACTGCGTCTGGAACGGTCCCTCGAACCGGACCGGCGCGTTGCCGATTTGCAAGTTCGGTTGCCGCGCCCCACCGCGAAACCCTCATGGCCGCAGGCCGGTGGCAGCAGCGCGCATGTGCAGCACCACATCGCGCTGCCAGCGACGCTGCGCGAGGCCTGGCGGACCAATATTGGCGAAGGGTCAGAATCGACGATGCGCCTGTTGGCAACGCCTGTCATCGGCGACGGCAGGGCATTTGTCATGGATGTCGAATCACAGATCAGCGCGATCAACACCGCAACCGGCGACGTCCTTTGGGAATACGATCCGCGTGTCCCGGATGATGATGACGAGGCTTTCGGTGGCGGAATCGCCTATGAGAATGGTGTGCTGTACGTCTCGACTGGATTCGCCGATGTCGTTTCGCTGGATGCCGAGACAGGCAAGGAGCGTTGGCGCAAGCGGATGTCGGGGCCCATGCGGGCGGCACCCGCGGTTGCCGACGGACGCGTGTTCGTCGTGACTATCGACAACCAGCTTTTTGCGTTGAACGGTGAGACCGGTGAACGGTTGTGGTCGCATGCTGGGATTTCGGAAATCGCGGGCCTGTTGGGCGGTGCAAGTCCTGCGATTGCGGCAGGAACGGTCGTCGTGCCTTATTCGTCCGGTGAGATTTTCTCGCTGCGGGTCGAGAATGGCCGGCCCCTTTGGTCGGACAATTTGTCCTCTTCGCAACGTCTCGACGCGCTTTCGACGCTGGCCGACATTCGCGGCATGCCGGTTATCGATCGTGGGACAGTCTATGCCATCAGTCATTCGGGCCGCATGGCAGCGATCGACCTACGCTCCGGTACGCGTGCCTGGGAGAAACCGATCGGTGGCGTGGAGATGCCCTGGGTTGCGGGCGAATTCATCTATCTACTGACCAATGAAAGCCAACTTGTCTGCCTGACGCGGCGCGGCGGACGCGTGCGCTGGGTCCGCGATCTGCCGCAATTCGAGGAGCCGGATGATCGAGACGACCCGATTAAATGGTCCGGCCCTGCTTTGGCGGGCGACCGACTCATTATCACGGGAAGTCACGGGGAGGCATGGTCAGTGTCGCCTTATACAGGTAAGGTTCTCGGGCGGATCGACCTGTCGGAGGAAATCTTCCTGCCGCCCGTGGTCGCTGACGGCACACTTTATTTTTTGACCGAGGACGGTGACCTCATCGCTATGCGATGACACTGTCAGGCTGTTGCCATGACCCTCACTGTTGCCATTATCGGCCGTCCGAATGTCGGCAAATCGACCCTGTTCAACCGGCTTGTCGGAAAACGGCTGGCCTTGGTCGACGACACGCCGGGCGTCACCCGCGACCGGCGGGAAGGGACCGGGCGGATCGGTGATCTTTCCTTCAACGTGATCGATACGGCGGGGCTCGAGGAAGCATTCGACGACAGTCTGGAAGCCCGCATGCGGCAGCAGACCGAGTTGGCCATCGAGGATGCGGATGTTGTTCTGTTGCTGATCGATGCGCGTGCCGGTGTCACGCCGCTTGATGAGCATTTTGCCAATTGGGTTCGTCGCGAGGGCACGCCGGTTGTGCTGGTCGCCAACAAATGCGAAGGCGCTGCCGGCGAGCAAGGCTTGTACGACGCCTACGCGTTGGGGTTGGGCGAACCGCTCGCCGTGTCGGCGGAGCATGGCGAGGGGATGAGCGAGCTGTTCGCCGCGCTCGAACCCCACCAGCAGATCGCCGAGGAGAATGAGGAGGACGACGCAGAACGGCCGCTCCAGCTCGCCATCGTCGGGCGCCCGAATGTCGGCAAGTCGACGCTGATCAACCGGTTGGTCGGAGAAGAGCGATTGCTCACCGGGCCCGAGGCAGGGATCACGCGCGATTCGATTGCGCTCGATTGGGAATACAAGGGCAAACCGCTGAAGCTGGTGGATACGGCAGGCTTACGCCGGCGCGCCCGGGTTTCGGAGAAGGTCGAACGGCTTTCCAGCGCCGACACGATGCGGGCAATCCGTTTCGCGCAGGTGGTCGTCTTGTTGCTGGACGCGTCCGACATGATGGAGAAACAGGACCTGACGATCGCCCGTCAGACGATCGATGAAGGACGCGCTCTCGTCGTTGCAGCCAACAAATGGGACGCCGTCACGGACCGCGAGGGCGCGTTGCAGTCGCTGCGCGACCGTCTTCAAACCTCGCTGCCGCAAGTGCGCGGGGTTCCGGTGATCACGCTCTCGGCATTGAACGGGAGCAATCTGGACCGCATGCTCGACGCTGCGTTCTCGGTCTTTGAAGTTTGGAACCGTCGCATCGAAACCTCAAAACTGAACGAGTGGCTGCGCTATATGCTGGAAGCGCACCCGCCGCCGCTGGCCTCGGGCCGCCGCATTCGGCTGCGCTATATGACACAGGTGAAATCACGTCCGCCGACGTTTGCGATCTGGACATCGCGACCGGACGCGCTACCGGAATCTTATTTACGGTATCTGACCAACGGGTTGCGGGAAGATTTCGACCTGGACGGCATTCCGCTGCGCTTTTTGCTGCGCAAGGGCCGAAACCCTTATGCGGGCCGGAAATGAGAAGGCGATGGCGCGCGGTTACCTTGCCGTTGTGTTTCTTTCTGCTCGTAGCTTGCTCCGCGGATGTGCCGACCTCCCATCCCGCAGCGGCATTTAACGGCCGCTGGGTCGGTTTTTTCGAGTCTTCTCTGGGGTTGCTAGGGTGTCCAACCTGGGGCCCGATGTTGGTCATCTTTGCACAGGGGCGTATCGACGGTGACGCCGAAGCGGAGAGTTTTGCCATGTCGGTCGGCGGCGTCGTGGAACCGGACGGTGCCATCCGGGATGGCGTCTTTCGCCGCGACGCACGGGCGGCTGCCATCATGACGGGGACGTTTTTGGACAACGGGGCGGCGGGCCGCTGGCAGGGGGCTTCCTGCGAAGGCGTGTGGTCGTTGCGCCGCGTGGCGCGTTGAACTACTGCGCGTGGACTACGGTGCCGTTTTCCTGGTAGCCGGATTCGGCGAGGGTCACGAAGGTTTCGGTTACATCTTCCGGTGCCGCAAGTTTCATTGGGTCTTCACCCGGGAAGGCCTCGGCGCGGAGCGCCGTCCGGACGCTGCCAGGGTCGATCAGATTGGCTCTGACCTGGGTCTTTGCGATTTCTCCGGCGTAGGTGCGCACCAGCGCTTCCAAAGCCGCTTTCCCCACCGCGTAGGGCCCCCAGTAGGGAAAGGACCCTTGAGCGGCACCCGATGTGACAAAAATCGCGCGTCCCGCTTCGGACTGCCTCAGCAGAGGGTCGAAGCTACGGATCAGCCGGTAGTTCACCGTTGCGTTCAGCGTCATCGCCTCTTCCCAAACGGCAGGCGCAACGTGCGCCACCGGCGACAATATTCCAAGGGTTGCGGCATTGCCGACCAGGATATCGAGGCGTCCGAAACGTTGATGGATCGCGCCGCCCATCTGATCAATTTGATCCATTTCCTTCAGGTCCGCGGGTATCAGCGTCGCCATGCCGCCCATCGCTTGAATGTCGTCGTCGACCTCCTCGAGCCCACCGACGGTTCGTGCCGTCAAGATAAGATGCGCGCCTTCTGCGGCGAAACGTCTGGCGACGGCCGCGCCGATGCCGCGGCTAGCGCCGGTGATGAGGGCGATACGGCCTTCGAGTCGACCGGCCACTAACCGATTTCCGCCAACAGGGAGAGCTGCCGGGAATCCTCTGCACCGTCCGCATCGGTCAAAGGGATCGGGTATTCGCCGGTGAAGCAGGCGTCGCAATAGTGCGGTGCATCGCCGTCTCGTTCCGGACGCCCCATAGCGCGGTACAGCCCGTCGATTGAGATAAAGCTCAGCGAGTCGGCACCGATCAATTGCCGCATCTCTTCCACATTGTTCCGGGCCGCGAGCAACGCCGCCCTTTCCGGCGTGTCGACCCCGTAGAAGCAGGAGTTCGTCGTGGGCGGACTCGAGATGCGCATATGCACCTCTTTCGCCCCGGCCTGCCGCACCATTTCGACAATCTTGCGCGATGTGGTGCCGCGGACGATGGAATCGTCCACCAGCACGACCCTCTTACCGCTGATATAGGCGCGATTGGCACTGTGCTTGAGCTTGACGCCGAGGTGACGGATTTCATCTGAGGGCTCGATGAAGGTGCGGCCGACATAGTGATTTCGGATAATTCCATACTCGAAAGGGACCCCGGCTTCCTGTGAGTACCCGATGGCGGCAGGGACGCCAGAATCCGGAATTGGGACGATGACGTCGGCCTCCATGGGCGATTCTTTGGCCAGTTCCATACCGATACGCTTGCGCGCCTCGTATACGGACGTGCCTTCGACGATGCTGTCCGGACGTGCGAAATAAATGTACTCGAAGACGCAGAAACGAGAGGGCATCGGCGGGAACGGGAAGTGGCTGTGTGGCCCGTCCTCATCGATAACGATCAATTCGCCTGCGTCGATGTCGCGGACATAATCCGCACCGATGATGTCGAAGGCGCAGCTTTCGGAAGCGAGGATATAGGAGTCGCCCAGCTTACCCAGCACCAGCGGACGAACGCCAAGCGGGTCGCGGACACCGATCAGCGTGTCCTTTGCCAGCGCGATGATTGAATAGGCGCCTTCAACCTCACGCAACGACCCGATCAAACGCTCGACGACGGTTCCCTGACGGGTCGCCATCAAATGAATGATGATTTCTGTATCCGTCGTGGATTGAAAAATGCACCCCTGATGGACCAACTCGCGTCGTTTCGTCAGCGCATTGGTCAGGTTGCCATTATGCGCGATCGCAAGGCCACCGAACTCCAGGTCGGCGAAGAGAGGCTGCACGTTCCGCATGCCGGAATCGCCCGTCGTGGAGTAGCGCGTGTGGCCGATCGCCGCGTGACCGCTCAGCCGGTCGATAACGGAATGCCGGCCGAAGATATCTCCCACCAGACCCATGTCGCGGTGGGTTGGGAACTGCTCGCCATCGAAGCTGACAATTCCGGCCGCTTCCTGACCACGATGCTGCAAGGCGTGCAAGCCTAGCGCGGTGAGCGGGGCTGCTTCATCGTTGCCGAGAATGCCGAAAATTGCGCATTCCTCTTGCAGTTTGTCATCGTCAAACGGGTGCGTGGTGACCATAGCGGCTTCTGCCTCTAACGGGTTGTGTCGATAAGGCGCTGCATTTCGCGGCGCTGATTTTGATCGTATGCAGGCGATGTCTCGCCCTCTTGCGAACCTTTGATACTCTCGTAGAGCTTTTTGGCTTCGAGGGCCTGGCCCGTACTCCGCTTCGCGTCTTCCGCGGCCGATTTGCCATCCGCCGTAATGTTTTTCGGAACAACTTGGCGAAGCAGATCCGCCCCTTCCTGTACGTAGGGCATGGCCCGCGGTTGGCCGATAGTGGCGGTCAGATCGTCGTTTTCCCAAAACCAGGTGGCGATGATGTAGGCAACGCAGACCAGCAAAGCACCGCGCGCCACCCCGAACAGGAATCCGAGGCCACGGTCCACCGCGCCCAGGGCGCTTTCTTTCACGCGGCCCGAAATAACATGATTGAGCAAGGTCAGGACCAGAAGAGCTGCAACGAAGAGCACAATACCCGTAACCGCATCCGCAATCCCTTTGACACTGATGACGTCGCGCACATAGGGCTGCGCATAGGGGAACGCGTAATAGGCCGCCAGCGCAGCGCCGATCCAGGTGGCAAGCGACAGCACCTCTCGAACAAGGCCGCGGAAATAGGCGAGGAGGCCGGAGATGATCAGGACGATGACGATAACGATGTCGGCGATCTCGAATGGCATTGCTACCGTCCCCGCCTTTAGCCGACCGCTCGGGGTTTGACGGCGTCTTCCGAAGGGAACAGTCCCAACAAATCGGCGACAGTCGCGCAGGCGGTGACGTTCACGCCTTCATTTGCCGCCTTGCCCCGCCAGCGCGGCGTCAGCGCCTTGGAAAAGCCGAGCTTGCCGGCTTCTTTCAGGCGGGCAGCCATCTGACTCACGGGGCGGATTTCTCCTGACAAGCCAATTTCGCCAAAGACGACCATCTCGCCCGGCAGCGGCAGTCCCGAAAGTGCCGAGGTAAGGGCCGATGCAACAGCGAGATCGGCGCCGGGCTCGCTGATGCGCAGGCCGCCGGCGACGTTCAGGTAAACGTCCTTGCCGGCGAAATTCATGCCGGCCCGCGATTCCAGCACGGCCAGGACCATGGACAGTCTGCCGCCGTCCCAGCCAACCACGTTACGCCGCGGTGTTCCCAATGGCGAAGGCGCGACGAGGGCCTGGATTTCGACCAACATGGGCCGGCTGCCCTCGATACCGGCGAACACCGCCGCGCCCGATATGTCGTCATTGCGGTCGGCGAGAAACAGTGCCGACGGGTTGGCGACTTCCTCGAGCCCCTGCTCGGTCATCTCGAATACGCCGATTTCGTCCGTCGGGCCGAAGCGGTTCTTGACGGCACGCAAAATGCGGAACTGATGGCCGCGCTCGCCTTCGAAATACATCACCGTATCGACCATATGTTCGAGAACGCGGGGACCGGCAATCGTCCCTTCCTTGGTCACGTGGCCGACCAGCAGCAACGTGATGCCCCGGCGTTTCGCCAGTCGGATCAGTTCCTGCGCGGAAGCGCGTACCTGGCTTACCGTGCCGGGTGCCGATTCCAATGCGTCGAGATACATGGTCTGAATAGAGTCGATGACGACCACGTCGGGCGCGTCTTTGCCATCCAGGCTGGCGATTACATCGCGTACATTGGTGGCCGCCGCCAGATCGACGGGGGATTGGGTCACAGCTAGCCGCTCGGCGCGGATACGTACCTGGTCGATCGACTCTTCGCCAGAAATATAGACGCAACGGGCGCCGGTGCCGGCGCCCGTAAGCCCGGCAACGGCTTGCAGCAACAATGTCGACTTACCGATGCCCGGGTCGCCGCCGATCAACAGCGCTGAACCGGGGACGAGTCCGCCGCCTGCCACCCGGTCAAACTCGCTGATACCGGTTTTTCGGCGCTGTAAGGTTTGCTTCTCACCATCCAGGGTAACGAAATCGATGTTGCGTCCGCTTCGCTTCGATGCTTTGGCCTTGCCGCCGATGGGTACGGCATCGGGTTTCGCTTCTTCCGCGATCGAATTCCATTCGCCACAGGCGTCGCAGCGTCCCGCCCAACGCGGATGCACTGCGCCGCAGGCCTGGCAGACAAACTGAGTCGAATTGCGCGCCACCTAATCGCTCTCCCGTTTCGTCACGGTCGCGTCACAACCGGCGCAATTCCATCTGGATGGGTCCTTCCGCGCGGCCATGGATGAATTGGTCCACGTGCGGTTCTCCTGAGCTGTCGATTTCTTCGGTTTTGCCGATCCAAATGATTTTGCCTTTATACAGCATCGCGATGTGGTCGGAAATTTTGCGCGCGCTGGCCATGTCATGCGTAATCGACAACGCGGTCGCCCCCAGTTCCCGAACGCATTTGACGATCAGGTCGTTGATAATGTCGCCCATGATCGGATCGAGGCCGGTGGTCGGTTCGTCGAAAAAGATAATCTCCGGCTCCGTCGCGATCGCCCGGGCAAGCCCGACACGCTTTTGCATGCCGCCGGAAAGTTCCGCGGGCCAAAGCTCACCGACATCAGCCTCCAGCCCGACGGCCGCAAGCTTTTCCAAAGCGATTTCCTTGGCTTGCGCGCGGTCCATGCGCTCGCCCTGAATCAGGCCGAAGGCGACATTCTCCCAGACCGGCAGGCTGTCGAACAGCGCGGCACCCTGGAATAGCATGCCGAATTTGCTGTTTATCCGTTCGCGCTCCGCCCGGCCGATTCCGACTATCGGTTCGCCATCGACCTCGATCTGCCCGCTGTCCGGCGTGAGCAAGCCAAGTATGCATTTCAGGGTCACTGATTTACCACTGCCGGAGCCGCCGATAATGACCAGCGATTCGCCCGGTGCGACCTCCAGGTCGACACCGTCGAGGACAACTTTGTCGCCAAAGCCCTTATGGACATCTTTCAGTTTGATCTTCGGCGTTGTCATGCGGTGAGGAAAAGCTCGGTGATGACGTAATTGAAAATCAGGATCAGGATCGAGGCCGAAACCACGGCATTCGTCGTCGCGGCGCCGACACCTTGGGCGCCACCCTGGCTGTTGTAGCCGTTGTAGCAGCCCATCAAGGTCACGATGAATCCAAATACCCCGGCTTTAACCAGGCCAGAGAAAACGTCGATAAATTCCAGAACCTTGAAGGTCTGGCTGATATAAACGCCGGGATTGAAGCCGAGTTTGTAGACCGAAACGATATAGCCACCGAAGATACCGATGATATCGCCGACAAAGACCAACAGCGGAAGCATGGTCAGGCCGGCGATGATGCGGGGCGCGATCAGGTATTTGAACGGATTCGTCGACAGGGTATCGAGCGCGTCGATCTGCTCGGTCACGCGCATGGTCCCCAATTCGGCGGCCATCGCGGCACCGATCCGCCCGGCGACCATCAATCCAGCCAGAACCGGTCCCAGCTCCCGCGTGATGCCCAGGGCGACGACCTTGGCGATCGCATCTTCGGCGGAAAACCGCGAAAAGCCGGCATAGGTCTGGAGGCCGAGCGCCATTCCCGCGAACAACGTCGTCATGCCCACGACCGGCAGCGAGTAATAGCCGATATCGATCATCTGCCGCAGCAGCAGCCGATAGTAGAAAGGGGGCCGCACGCAGTGCGAGACCGCCATGAAGGTGAACAGGGCGAGCTTGCCGGTTGCTTCGAGGAAGCCGAGGACAGCTTTTCCGACCGGCTGAAACGGATTCACGCGGTGGTCTCGATGTAACACCGGCGATAACGATGGCCGAGGCGGGTCAGAAGTTCGTAACCGATCGTGCCGGCCGACTCGGCAACCGAGTCCAGGTCGTTGTGCGGCCCGATGAGGTCTACCATCTCGCCCGGCTTGGCATCCGGCGCACTGCTGATGTCGAGTGTGATGAGATCCATCGATACTCGCCCAATCACGGGCGCTGCTCTGTTCCCGATATATGCGACGCCCTGATCGCCGAGGCTGCGCGGGTAACCGTCCGCGTAACCGGCTGCGACGGTTGCCACTTTCGTTGGGCCTTCGAACCGATGCGCGGCACCATAACCAACGGTCTGAGGGGTGTCAACGTCACGGGTTTGGACGATTTTTCCTTGTAAATGAATGACTTGCTCCATCGGATTCGGTCGGCCAGGCTGCGGCGAAACGCCGTACAGGGAGACCCCGGCCCGGACCATATCGAAGTGCCAGGCGGGCCCGAGAAACACCCCGCTCGACGCTGCGAGTGATCGCGTCGTCGGCGGCAGCGCTTCGGCTGCGCCGGCGAAGCTGTCGCGTTGCTGCGCATTCATTGGGTGGTCCGGCGTGTCGCCGCAGGCGAGGTGGCTGAGCAAGAGTGCGAAATCGAACTTTTGCAACTGGTCCGGGGCGGCAGCGAGTGCGGCCGTTTCGTGGGGTGTCAAGCCTAGCCGGGACATGCCCGTATCGATATGCACGGCGGCGGGTAGGGCTTCCCGTCCCGTCGCACAGTATTCGGCCCAGCGTTCGATTTGGCCCGGATCGTTCAAGGTCGGTCGGATGCTGTGCGTTCGGCAGATATCCGCCTCGCCTGGCATCAGCCCGTTCAGATAGTAGATCACGGGACCTTGCTGCAATGTTCGAAGGGCGATCGCTTCATCCAGCGTTGCGACGAAGAAGGTCGCGCATCCGGCGTCCCTTAACGCGTTGAGCATCGGTCCGATGCCCAGGCCATAACCGTCAGCTTTTACGACAGCCGCGCATTCGGATGTGCCGGCATGGCTGGAAATTAACCGGTAGTTTCGCTTCAGAGCACCGAGATCGATCGTTAGCACGGAAGACGCGCAGGACGGTCCCGTCTCATCAACCATGGAAATCCGCATCGTCGTGATGGCGGTCCAGATCCGCGAACCGGGTCAGCGCGCCGTTGAAGTAGACATCGATCGTGCCGACCGGGCCGTGGCGCTGTTTGGCGATAATGATGCTGGCCGTGTTGCGAACTTCATTGATGCGCTCTTGCCATCGCTCCGCCCGGTCGTGGAATTTCGTCTGGTCCTCCTCTGGACGGATAATTGGCTCCGCTTTTTCAAGATAATACTCTTCCCGATAGATAAACATGACCACATCGGCATCCTGCTCGATCGATCCGGACTCTCGAAGATCCGAGAGTTGCGGCCGCTTATCGTCGCGGTTTTCGACCTGCCGGCTGAGCTGCGAGAGGGCGAGGACAGGCACCTCCAGCTCCTTTGCGAGGGTCTTCAGGCCACGGCTGATTTCGCCGATTTCCTGAACGCGGTTGTCGTTGCGCTTACCCGGCATGCCTTGGAGGAGCTGCAGGTAGTCGACGATGACCAGGGCGAGGCCGCCATGCTGTCGTTTGGCCCGCCGCGCGCGGGTTCGCACGGCGGAGATCGACAGGGCAGGGGTGTCGTCTATCAGCAGCGGAATGCGATGGACTTCCTGGCTGGCAGTGACGAAGCGCGTGAATTCGTCGTTCTCGACTTCGCCGCGGCGCAGCTTGTCGGAAGGAATTTCCGACCGCTCCGACAATATCCGCGTCGCCAGTTGTTCCGCCGACATCTCCAGCGAGAAGAAGAGGACGACACCGCCTTCGCCGGATTCCGGATCGTTCTGCGCGGCCTGCATCGCCGATTTCGCTGAGTTGAAGGCGATATTCGTTGCAAGCGCCGTTTTCCCCATCGAGGGGCGGGCTGCCAGGATGATCAGGTCAGATGGATGCAGGCCCCCAAGCTTCCGGTCGAGCAAGTCGAGCCCCGTCGTGATGCCGACCACATGGCTCTCTCGCTTGAATGCCTCTTCAGCCATATTGACGGCCGTGGTAACGGCGTCTTTCAAAGAGATTGCACCGCGCTCGGTTTCGCCCGTTGTCGCGAGGTCGTAAAGCCGTTGTTCTGCCTGTTCGATCTGGTCGCTGGCGGTGACGTCGACGTCACCCTCATAGGCCTCGTTGACAACGTCTTCGCCCAAGCCGATGAGCGAGCGTTTGAGATGAAGGTCGTGGACAGTCTTTCCGTACTCGGCCGCATTGATAACCGAAATGACGGACGTCGCCATTTCGTAAAGATATTCCGTGCCGCCCACTTCGGCGAGCGCCTCGTCTCCTTCAAAGAGATGCTTCAAAGTGAGCGGGCTGGCCACTTGTCCGCGTTCGATCAGCTTCGCGATCGTTTCGTAAATACGGCCATGGACAGGTTCATAAAAATAATCCGGACGCAGGAAATCGGCGACCTGCTCGAAGGCGCGATTGTTGGTCAGAATGGCGCCCAGCAGGGCGGCTTCGACTTCCGTATTGTGCGGCGGCGTGCGGTAAACCGGTCCGACCGGCGTATCGCCGTGAAGACTGGTGATTGTGGCATCTGCATTTTCCATGGGCAGCATGAATACAGAAAGTTCAGGAGCGGCGGAGGCGTAACTTCACCACTCCCGGAAATTCTTTCCTTAATGACGGTAAAGCCGTGGGCAACTTAGCAAGAAGCCGTTCAGGCTGTGGATAAATTGAACAAGTTGCTGGAAGCGACGGGGATTCCATAGAAAAAGGCCGCGCGCCCAAATCGCACGCGGCCTTTTTGAATACTGATTTGCCGAATCGCCCTATGCGGTCGGTTCTTCCGCAGGAGTCTCTTC
>CAJWOT010000058.1 GCA_913044215.1 uncultured Rhodospirillaceae bacterium
GCGGTCGAGGCGGCTGTCGACATCTTCTACAGCAAGGTCTTGTCGGACCCGGCCTTGCAGCCCTTTTTCGAAGGCGTCGACATGGACAGCCAAAGTTTCATGTCGCGGCTCTGCTTCACCGGTTTCTTCGGCGGACCGCAAGCCAGCAGCAGCCAGTCCTTGCGCGAGGCGCACCAGCCGATCGTCGACAAAAAGGGCCTCGACGATGCGAAGTTCGCCGCGATGGCCCGCCATCTCCAGGCAACGCTGGAAGATCTCGGCGTCACGGCGGACGACATTCAAGAGGTCATGGCTCGCGCAAGCATCAGCTAATACGTTCTATAGCGAATGTAAATTGGCGGGCGGAACCTGCGACGGTTCCGCCCACAACGCGTTATAGGGCCTTGAAAAAGTCGTTGCCCTTGTCGTCGATCACGATAAAGGCCGGGAAATCTTCGACTTCTATCTTCCAGATGGCCTCCATGCCGAGATCTTCATATTCGACGACCTCGACACTCTTGATGCAGTCGAGCGCCAGGCGCGCCGCCGGACCGCCGATCGAGCCGAGATAGAACCCGCCATGCTGCTGGCAGGCCTGCCGGACCATATCCGACCGGTTGCCCTTGGCCAGCATGACCATGCTGCCAGCTGCCCCCTGGAACTGATCGACGTAGGAATCCATGCGCCCCGCCGTCGTCGGACCGAAGGAGCCCGACGCGAATCCGTCCGGCGTCTTCGCCGGGCCGGCGTAATAGATCGGATGGTTCTTGATGTAATCGGGCAGCTCCTTGCCCGAGTCGAGCAAGGCCTTGAGCCGCGCATGAGCCAGATCGCGCGCGACGATGATCGGGCCGGACAATGACAGGCGGGTCTTGATGGGATACTGGGTCAACGTGCCGAGAATGTCCGACATCGGCTGATTAAGGTCGATCTTGACCACCTCGCCGCCGAGTTCCTCGGACACCGTGTCCGGCATGTATTGCGCCGGGTTGGTTTCCAGCTGCTCGAGATAGATACCGTCCGCGGTGATCTTGCCCTTCGCCTGGCGGTCCGCCGAACAGGACACGCCGATCCCGATTGGCAGGCTGGCGCCATGCCGCGGCAGCCGGACGACGCGCACATCGTGGCAGAAATACTTGCCGCCGAACTGGGCGCCGATGCCCATCCCCTGCGACATCTTGAAAACGGCTTCTTCCATCTCCAGGTCGCGGAACGCTTGGCCCTTGTCGCCGCCTTCCGTCGGCAGCGCGTCGAGATAACGGCAGCTTGCGAGCTTGACCGTCTTCAGGTTCAGCTCCGCGGACGTGCCGCCAATGACCACCGCCAGGTGATAGGGCGGGCAGGCGGCCGTGCCCAGCGATTTGATCTTCTCTTCCAGGAAAGGCAGCAGCTTTTCCGGATTCAGCATCGCCGGCGTTTCCTGGAAAAGGTAGCTCTTGTTGGCCGAACCGCCGCCCTTGGCGACAAACAGGAATTTGTACGCATCACCAGGCTCGCTGTAGATATCGATCTGGCTGGGCAGGTTGGTGCGGGTATTGGTTTCCTCATACATCGATAGGGGCGACACTTGGCTGTAGCGCAGGTTGCTCTGCGTGTAGGTCCGCATCACGCCCTCGGCCAGCGCCGACTCGTCGTTGCCACCGGTCCAGACACGTTCGCCTTTCTTGCCCATGACGATGGCGGTGCCGGTGTCCTGACACATCGGCAGAATTCCGCCGGCGGCGATGTTCGCGTTCTTCAGCAGGTCGAAAGCGACGAACTTGTCGTTATCCGACGCCTCAGGGTCGTCGAGAATCTTGCGCAGTTGGGCCAGATGTCCCGGCCGCAGGAAATGGTTGATGTCGCGAAACGCCTCCGCCGCCAGAACGGACAGCGCCTCCGGATCCACCTTGAGGACGGATTCGCCGTCCAGGGAGACCGCACTAACGTGATCGGACGAAATTTTGCGGTAGGGCGTCTCGTCAGCGCCAAGCGGAAACATTGTTGGATGATCGGTGGCGGGCATAGTGCTCTCCCCTCTGCAGCATTTTCACGGCCGTGCGGCCAGTCTACCGCGACAAATTTACGCCAGCCATGCCCAATCGCGCTGAAACGCCGAAATTTCACCCAAGCGCAGGGAGTGACGATTCCAAACTCCGGAACCTAAAATCATTCGTCAGGCAGCGGGCTGTGCGTCTATGTACCGCATCATTTGGGTGGCTGCGTGTGCGGCGGCGGCCTTCGAAGCATCAGGGTGGTGCGCGCTGTATTCGCTAACAGCGGCGAGAAATGCCTGATGATGGCGGGCACCCGCACGGCGTTTCTTTTGATACGTGCCAAGCACATTGTGAAATTCGGCAGCAATGGCTTGCGGTGATCGGTCGCTGGGCATTCAATCGCTCCCGTTGGTACGGTGCGATTAGGCCCTGTCACGTGCCAAGTTTCGTCCCCCAAAAAGGGGACTGGCCTGGAATTTACCTTCCTGGCAGGAAAATCGGCTGGCGTTTCAGCAGAATCTTACTTCTTGCGGAACGTATCGAGGGTCACAACGTTGCCGTCCGCCGCGGTTTCGGCGGATTCTTCCTCGGCTTCACCGTCATTTTCAACGTCGGTCCGGAATTCGGTCTCCGATGAAATGAATTGACCGGGAATGTTCTCTTCCGCCTCCTCGAACTTGAACTGAAGGCCGAAATTTGCGGACGGATCGGCAAAGGCGGAGATCGACGCAAACGGGATGCGCAGCCGCTCCTGAACGTTGTTGAAATTGAGCGATACGGCGAATCCGCCGTGATCGACTGTCAAATCTTCGAATTGATGCTGCAAAACGATCGTCATCTCGTCGGGATACCGCTCGATGAGGTAATCGGGTAGTGACACGCCCTCCTCACCGGTGCGAAATGTGATGTAGAGGTGGTGTTCGCCGGGGAGGCCATCTTGAGCGACGCGCCCCATTGCCTCGCGCACGACCGTGCGAAGCGCCTGTTCGACCATCAAGTCGTATCGCATCATATCGTCCGTCATAATCCCCCTGCAGCGCGGCTGTTTTGCCGCCTTATTCCCCTCGGACGTCAAAGTGGGGGGCTTCTGTTGCCCGGCGCCCCCCGGGCCGCGCTTACTTAGTCAGACTAAGCAGCGAGACGGGCTTCGCCCGCAAAGTTGTCGTTCGCAATTAAGCGATTTAGCCCGATAACGGTGGTGCCATGCCGGGCGCAGACCAAATCTTTACCACGCGCGTCGATCCTATTTCGCCCCCAGATGCCTAGCCTCAACGGTTTCGGTAATTGGTGGAGGCGCCGGGTACCGCCCCCGGGTCCGCAACGCTTATTCCATAAAGCCCTGTAACGCCATAGTCGGTTTCCCGACATCTGGAATATAAGCCCATCCAAGCGATAAAAAAAGGTTCGATGGCCGCCCCGGGATTGCAGGCTCGATTCAATCGTGGAAATCCGATATTGCAAACCGGCGAATCAGCTAGAATTGGTTCCCATGCAGCAATATCTCGATCTGATGCGCCGGGTTCGGGAAACCGGCGTCTACAAAGGCGACCGGACCGGTGTCGGCACCTACAGCGTGTTCGGGCACCAGATGCGGTTCGACTTGGCCGAGGGCTTCCCCCTCCTGACCACCAAGAAATTGCATCTGAAATCGATCATCCACGAACTGCTATGGTTCCTGGCCGGCGACACGAATGTCGCCTATCTGCGCGAACATGGGGTGCGGATCTGGGATGAATGGGCCGACCCGGACGGCGAACTGGGACCGGTCTACGGCGCGCAATGGCGATCCTGGCCAACACCGGATGGTGGTCATATCGACCAAATCGGCCGCCTGGTCGAGGATTTAAAATCCAATCCGAATTCGCGCCGTCATATCGTCTGCGCCTGGAACGTGGCGCAAGTCGATGACATGGCCCTGCCGCCCTGTCACTGCCTGTTTCAGTTCTATGTGGCTGACGGCCGGCTGTCCTGCCAGCTCTACCAACGCAGCGCCGACATTTTCCTGGGCGTTCCGTTCAACATCGCGTCCTACGCACTACTGACCATGATGATGGCGCAGGCGACGGGGCTCCAGGCGGGCGACTTCGTGCACAGTTTCGGGGACGCGCATATCTATTCGAATCATCTGGAGCAGGTCGACATCCAGCTGCAGCGCGCGCCTTACCCGTTGCCCACGATGCGGATCAATCCGGCGGTGACGGACCTTTTCGCCTTCCGATACGAAGATTTCACGCTGGAGAATTACCAGACCCATCCGCACATCGCCGGCAAGGTCGCCGTTTGACGATACATCTGTGCCTCATCGCCGCGATGGCCCGAAACCGGGTTATCGGCCGAGCCGGAAAACTGCCGTGGCGTTTGCCGGCCGAGCTGCAGTACTTCAAGTCCGTGACCATGGGCAAACCGATCATCATGGGCCGGAAAACCTTCGAGTCGATCGGCCGCCCACTGCCCGGTCGCACGAATATCATCGTGACGCGCCAGGCCGATTTCGTCGCTGAGGGCACCCTGACGGCAAGTGACTTCATAGCAGCCAAAGCGCGGGGCGAGGCGATCGCGCGCGATGATGGGGTGGACGAAATCATGGTAATCGGCGGCGGCGAAATTTATGCGCAGGCGCTACCGCACGCAGACCGGATCTATCTGACTGAAGTTCAAGCCGAGATCGACGGCGACACCGTCTTTCCAGCCCTGGACCCCGCCATATGGCACGAGAAGGATCGCGTGCCCCACCCCTCGGACGGCGACACACCCGGTTACGACTTTTTGCGGTTAGAGCGGTAGGCGGACCAGTGCGCGCAGCCCGCCATGCGGTGAGGTTTCCATGAGAATGTCACCGCCATGCGCGCGCGCGATATCGCGGGCGATGGCGAGCCCGAGCCCGGTACCGCCGGTCTCCGGATTGCGCGACTGGTCGAGCCGGTAGAAGGGCCGAAACACCGCCTCGCGTGCCTCTTCTTCGATTCCCGGCCCGTCATCATCGATCGCGATCTCGGTCACATCACCGCGCTTGCCCGCCCGAATCCAGACATGGGTGCCGTAGCGGTTGGCATTGGCGATCAGATTGTCGAGACAACGTTTGACCGCGTTGGGCCGGCACCAGGCATCCAACCGCCCTTCGACATGGGCATCGATCGTGGCACCGTTGCGCTTCCACTGCGCGACCACCTCATCGACGACATCGCTGAGATCGGTTTCGATGGCCTCCTCATCGCCTTCGCCGCGGGCGAAGGTCAGATAGCCCTCGATCATCTTTTCCATCTCGGCAACATCGTCTTTCAACTCGTCGATCTCCGGCGACTTGCCGAGCATGGCTAGTTGCAGCTTCATGCGGGTCAGAGGGGTGCGCAAATCATGACTGACCCCGGACAACATGTCGGTCCGCTGACGGATCTGCCTGTGAATCCGTTCCCGCATCAGATTGAAGGCAGAGGCGGCCTGGCGCACCTCCAGCGCGCCGCCGGACCGAAAATCCTCCTCGACCGGACGCCCCTTGCCGAAGCTGTCGACCGCAAGGGCCAGCCGCCGGATCGGACGAATCTGGTTGCGCATGAAGATCGACGCGACGGCGAACAGGATCAGCGACGACCCCACCATCCACATAATAAAAATGTAAGTGGTTGAGCTGAACAGCCGGTCGCCCGGCGCCACCACATGCAACACCGCGTCGGCGAGCTGGACATCGATGACAACCTGCTCCTTGAACGACGACGTATCGATCTGAAAACGCGGTCCGATGCGTTCTTCCAAGGCGTGCGAGAGAAAATGGTCGATCCGCGCGTTCGCCGGTATCGGCTTTTTGTTCGGCAGGATGACACCGGGTTCCAGCGTCACGATGAATCCGAATGTACTGCGGGCGCGATCGAAGATTGCCGTGCGGTTCTCGGGTGCCGGATTCTCGCGCAGCATTTCCAGGACCATCGATATGTCGCCGGCGATGGAACTCGACAGCCGCCGCGTGATGGTGTCCCAGTGCCGGTCGTAGAAAATATGGGTCGAGATGACCTGCAGCAGGATCAGCGGCGATACGATGATCAGCAGCGAACGGCCGAACAAGGTCCGGGGCAGAAACCGCTTGATGTACAGCGCCGGGCTCATGACTCGGGCACGCTCCTAATCCGGACGCAGCACATAGCCTTGCCCGCGCACGGTCTGCAGATAGCGGGGGGCCTTCGTGTCCGGTTCGATCTTGCGGCGCAGGCGCGTCACCTGAACGTCGATCATGCGATCGGTGCCGTCGATCGCGCAAAGTTCCGTGAGCGCTTCCCGGCTCAGCACCCGGCCCGCGTTCTCCGCCAGGACGCGCAGAAGGCTCGCTTCCGTCGTCGTCAGCCGCAGGTCGCCGCTGCCGCCCTCCAGGATGTCCCGCTCCGGATCGAATACGTAGCTGCCCAGCCGGATCTCACGGCGTTCCGGTGCGGTGCGGGCCCGGCGCAGGATCATGCCGATACGCAAAACCAGCTCGCGCGGTTCGAAGGGTTTGGAGAGGTAATCGTCAACACCCCCTTCAAGCCCATCGATGCGCGCCTCGGTTTCGCCCATCGCGGTCAGCATCAGGATCGGCACCGTGCTGGTCTCGCGGAGCGCGCGGGTAAAGGCCAGACCGTCCTCGCCCGGCATCATCCGGTCCATCACGATCAAGTCGAATTCCATCGCCCGCATGCGCTGCCGCGCGTCTTCCGCGTCCGTCGCCACGGTGACGCGAAACCCGTTATCCATCAGAAATTTCTGGAGCAGTTCCCGCAGCCGGCGATCATCGTCGACAACCAGGATATGCGACATATCCGCAACCATCCGCCGATTATATCGGCGGTCCGGTCCGATTGCATGCGAATGTGTCAGCGGCTGCCGTTGTCGAGCCGTTTGAACCGGTCGCGGTCCTCATCCCGGGTAAGCAAGCCCAGCATGACCTTGCGGAACCCGTCGACCGCCTCGACACCGGCGTCCCGATAGGCTCGGGCAAACCGTGCCCGTTGATCTTCGGTCAGCTTCAGCTCCATGTCGCGGCCCTTTTCGGTCAGCCGAAGCAGACGTTGCCGACGGTCCTGCGGTCCCTTGACCTGCTGGATATAGCCGTCCCGCACCAGCTGGCCCAACACGCGGCTCAGGCTTTGTTTGGTGATTTGCAGAATGTCGAGCAAGGCGGACACGGTCGTGTCGGGATATCGGCCGACGAAATAGATGACGCGGTGATGGGCCCGCCCGAAACCGGACCGCCGCAAGATGGCATCCGGTTCCGCGATGAAATCGCGGTAGGCGTAGAACAGCATCTCGATACCCTGGCGGAGCTCCTCGTCGCGCAGGAACAGCGGATTGGCGCTGGTTTTGGCCGGCGGTGTCACGATTCGGTTGCTCCGTATTGGGATCTCAAAAAAATATACGTCAGCATTGTTGACATATATCGGACAGAATGTTACATCCATCGTCGAATTTGCGACGGTATGTTACGGTTTCCAAGGTTATCGGCAAATTTATGCATCCTCGCAAGGCGAAATAAGACCAGAGCGACCCGTCCAATTTTTCGAATGACGACGGTATTTGGCGGAAGGCCACAGGAGAAGAAAGATGGAAATGAGTTACGACGACCGGCCCGGTGATATCTGGATGAATGGCGAGATGGTGCCGTGGAAGAACGCGCAGGTCCACGTCCTGTCGCATGCGATGCACTACGCCTCCGCGGTCTTCGAGGGTATTCGCGCCTATGACGGCCGCATTTTCAAGCTGACGGAGCACAATGAGCGCCTGGCCGCCGGCGCCGCGTCGATGGACATGAAGATGCCCTATAGCGTCGCGGAGATGGACACCGCCTGCCAGCAGGTCCTGAAATCGCAAGGCTTCAGTGACGCCTATCTGCGCCCGATCATCTGGCGCGGTTCGGAGATGATGGGCGTGTCGGCACAGACCACACGGATCAACGCCGCCGTCGCCGTTTGGGAATGGCCCGCATACTTCGCCGACCGGATGAGCGGCATCCGCATGAAATGGGCGAAATGGCGCCGTCCCGACCCGGCGACGATTCCATGCCAAACCAAAGCGGCCGGTCTCTACATGATCTGCACCCTGTCGAAGCACAATGCGGAAGGGGAAGGCTACGCCGACGCGCTGATGCTGGACTATCGCGGCTATATCGCGGAAGCCACCGGCGCGAACATCTTCATGCTGCTCGAGGATGGCAAGCTGCACACCCCGGAACCGGATTGCTTCCTCGACGGGATCACCAAGCGCACCGTAATGGCATTGGCCAGAGCGCGCGGCTACGAGATCGTGCAGCGGCACATCAAGCCGGAAGAACTGGCCGGCGCTTCCGAAGTGTTCCTGACGGGCACCGCTGTGGAAGTCACACCGGTGCGTGAAATCGGCGAATACAGCTTTACGCCGGGCGACGTCACCAAGACACTGATGGACGATTACGATGCCGAGGTCCGGCGCGAGGTTCCCGCGACCTTGAACGCCGCATAGGACGACGGTAAATGACTTCGATGAGGCCGGGCTGGCGACAGCCCGGCCTTTTTCGTTCTACCAGGCCATGTCGAGAATTTCGCGGACCTGGTCCGGCGTGGTGATCGAGCGCGGGTTGGTGTGGATCCACCGGTCGTGCATGGCGTTGCGCGCGATGACATCAAGCTGCTCTTCCGCAACGCCGACCGCCCGAAGCGTCGTCGGTTGATCGAGACCGGTAATCAAGTCGCGTAGCACATCTGCCGCGGCCGCGCCTTCGCGGCCCAACGCCGCGCTCACCTGCGCCTGCTGCTCGGCATTGACCGATAAATTGTAGCGCAGCACGTTCGGCAGCATCACACAGGAGGTATGCCCGTGCGGCACGTTCGCCGTCCCGCCAAGCACGTGGCCGATGCCGTGACTGGCGCCTTTCGTGACACCAGCCAGCGCGCCGTTCATCGACATCCAGGCACCCATCTGACAGTCGAGCCGTGCCTGCAGATCCGCTGAATCAGCCTTGACCCGCGGCAAAGCCCGGCCCAACAACCTCAAAGCGTGCGTCGCCGTGCCGTCGACGAAGGGATGGGAGTCGCGCGAGCACAAATCTTCCACCGCATGATCCACCGCGCGCACCCCGGTCGACAGCCACAGCCATTCCGGCGTGTGCCGCGTCACCGCCGGATCGAGCACGATGCATTGCGGTGCGTGTTTGGGGTGGCGGAACAATTGTTTCATTTCCCGCGCCGTATCCGTGCACCCCGCGGTAAAATTGAATTCGCCCGCGGACAGGGTGGTCGGCACGCAGATCAGCCCCACATCCGGCTCGGCCATATCGGGCTGATCGACTGTGCCATCTTCGCCGATGCGGGTGAAATAGCGGTCCAGGTCAGCGGGGTCGCGCACATCGTTGGCGAGACAAAGGACCATCATTTTGCCGCCGTCGGTCACCGAACCACCGCCCAGCGTGACGATCAAATCGGCGCCCGCCTCACGCGCCTGGTTGGCGGCATCAACCACGGCGTCACGCGGCGTATGCGCACCAACCTTGTCGTACAGGCCGGCGAACTTGCCCGCGAGCGCGCGTTCAAGCGCGCCCATGCAATCGGTTTCGCGCACCAGCGTGCCACTCGCCAACACGAAGACACGCTCTGCACCGACCTGCGCGGCTTCAGCCGCGACGGCTTCTGCGAACGGCGCACCGTAGCGGACCCGCTCGATCGCCAGGTATTGAAAAACCCCGGAACGCAGCATCGTTATTTTGGGTCGGCGGGACGGTCGCTTTCGCCGCGCTCGATCTTCTTTCCGTCGATTTCGGCCTCGGCGCGGTCTGCCGCATCGCGGTCGCGGGCTGCCTCCGCCTTGTTGCGTCCGGATTTCGCCCGGTTTTCGGCCGCCCGCGCGGATTTTGATGTTCGTTCTCTGCTTTTTCGGAACTCGCGCAGATTGATGATTTCCGCCATGACTATCCCGCTTTTCTCGTCCCTGTGTTCGTCTCCCAGCGCGCCGCCGCAGCGTCGTCGGTTTCCTTCGCTTCGACCCAGCGCGTCGCCCCGTCATCGGCTTCTTCGAGCTTCCAAAACGGGGCTTTGGTCTTCAGCCAATCGATCAGGAACCGGCACGCCTCGAACGCCGCGTCCCTATGGGGGCTCGCGGCGATCACCAGGACGATGCGGTCCCCGGCCTCAAGCCTCCCGTACCGGTGGATGATCAGACTGGCTTCCAACGGCCACCGATCATGCGCTTCGGCATCGATCTCGGCCAGCATTTTCTCCGTCATGCCGGGGTAATGTTCCAAGGTCATGGCGCTGGTCCGCTCGCCATCCGCCATATCGCGGACCAGCCCGACGAAGCTGGTTACGCCGCCGATGCTCGGATTACCCTCGGTCAGTGCCGTGATCTCAGCACCGACATCGAAATCCTCACGCTGCACCCGAATCGCCATGTCACCCTCCCGTCATCGGGGGAAAGAGGGCAACCTCCTCGGTCCCGTTCAAGGCGGTGTCGAAGCTTGCGAATTCCTGATTGACGGCGACGCGTAACGTGCTGGTGTCCGCCAGCGCTTCGGCGAACGCCGGATTACGCTGTTTCAGCCAATCGACCAGCGATGCGACATCGCGAACGGACTCCGGCGGGCTGACGTCTTCCTCGCCGATCCCGGTGCGTTGCCGCAGCCAGGCAAAATAGAGAATCTTCATGGCATGACCTCGGTGAAGGGGAGGAAGTCTACCATGCTTCCCGCCTCGAGGAAGGTCATGTCTTCCGGCAAAGCAACCAGCCCGTCCGCGCCGACCAGGGAAGACAGTACGCCGGCGCCGCTCCGGCCGTGCTTCTCGGCGGTGGGCGCGCCGTCTTCGCCGGCGACGATCTTTGCGCGGACGAATTCGCGGCGGCTGCTTTTCTTGCGATGGGTAAAGCCTGACCGGACGCGATAGCGGATCGGCGCGACCTCGGTGGCCCCGGACAGGCGTAAGATCAACGGACGCGCCACCACCAGAAATGTCACCATCGCGGCAACGGGGTTGCCGGGCAGCCCGGCGAAGGGCACGGACCCTGTCGGGGTATCGATCTGCCCAAGCGCGACCGGCCGCCCCGGCTTGATCGCCAGGCGCCAGAAATGCAGAGCGCCCAGCGACTCGATCGCCGCCTTCATATGATCCTCTTCGCCGGTGGACATGCCGCCGGACGTGATCAGCAGATCATGCGAGACCGCCGCCTCGGTCAGCGCCGCGCGGATGACATCGATGTCGTCTTTGATAATGCCAAGATCGGTGACGGTGCAGCCGAGCTGGGTCAGCGCCGCGGCCAAGGCGAAGCGGTTGGCGTCGAATATTGCACCGGGATCGAGCATGCCACCGGGATCGCGCAACTCGTCCCCGCTGGAAAAGACAGCGACTCTGAGCGGCTCGAAGACTCGGAGCGCGGTCCGGCCCAATGACGCTGCAACCCCCACATCCTGGGGCCGCAACAACTGGCCTGCCCGCAGGACCTTCTCGCCGTCGCGAATATCTTCCCCGGCATCGCGTTTGTTGGCGCCGCGTTTGATGCCCGGCATGATGACGACATCGTCGCCATCCACACGGCAATCTTCCTGCATCATCACCGTATCCGGCGGATCATCACCGCCCGGCATCGGCGCGCCGGTAAATATTCGAACCGCTTCGCCACGCCGCGCCGGCCGGTCAAGTGGATGGCCGGCCGCCGCGCGCCCAGTGACCGGCAACCGCGTTTCCGCCTGCGCATCGAGATCGTCGAAATACACCGCGTAGCCATCAACAGCCGAATTGTCGTGTGGCGGCACGTTGAACGGTGCGACGATATCCTCCGCCAGGATGCGACCGTTGGCCTCGGCCAACGCCACTTCGGCCTGGTCCGCGATCGCCGCCGTCCGGTCATGCAGGGCTCGCAGCGCCGCGTCCAGCGGCGTCAGACTGTCACCGAAGGCGAAGCAATCGTCGCTAAGCTGCGCCATGGGAGACGCTCCGCATCAATTCGACATGGACGAGAATGAAGTCGGCGATGGTGGGGACATCGTCCAAGTCGAGGACCGGCACCCGAACCTGCGGCAGCGTCTCGTCGCTGGCGACGGCCACGATATAGGGGTCGTCGACGCACAACAGGTCCTTACCGACGGACGGACGGTGAATTTCCATCTTCGGGTGGCTGTCGCGCTTGAAACCTTCGACCAACAGCAAATCGACGGGCGACATCCGCGCAACCAGCGCGTCCAGGCTCGGTTCCGGTCCGCCGCGGTTCTCATGCATCAGCGCCCACCGGTTGGCGGACCCCACCATGACTTCTGTCGCCCCCGCGCGCCGATGCTCGTAGGAATCCTTGCCCGGCTTATCGATATCGAAATTATGATGCGCGTGCTTGACCGTGGATACCGAATAGCCTCGGCCGATCAGCTCCGGCAACAGGCGCTTCAGCAGCGTTGTCTTGCCACTGCCGCTCCACCCTGCAAGGCCGAAAATCTTCATGGCTAGCCCGCGCCGCTTTTTTCGGCGTGCGGAACAGGCTTATCGGCCGGCTCTTCCGCGGGCGCGGGTTTCGGGTCATTTGCCGTCAAATGTTTCAAGCCGGTCTTCAGATAGTCGTAGCCGGTGACGATGGTCAGGGCCGCGGCGATCCATAGACCGATTTCGCCGATCAGCATCGCTGGGATCATGGCCGGTGACGCATCGCCGATGATCAAAAAGCCCAGAGTGAGCATCTGGATCACCGTTTTCCACTTGGCCAGCTTACTGACCGGCACGCCCACCTTGATATCGGCCAGGAACTCGCGCAATCCGGAAACCAGCATCTCGCGGCACAGGATGACCAGACCGGCGAGAATAGACAGGCCGGTGACCCGATCGAACGCCACCAGCATCAGGATCACCGCGGCGACGAGTAGCTTGTCGGCAACCGGGTCGAGAAACTTGCCGAAATTCGAGATCGTGCCCATCGACCGCGCCGCATACCCGTCGAAAAAATCGGTCAGGCAGGCGAAGGTGTAGAGACCGAGCATGACCCAGCGCGTCAGCTCTCCATCAACCCAAAATAGGGCGACGATTGCCGGTATCACTCCTATACGCGACAGCGTCAGGAGATTCGGCAGGCTGGTGATCATTCGGCTATCTCCTTGGGCGAAAACGCCTTTTCAGGCGCCACGCCGATCGGAATTTATTCTACTGATCGATGTGGAAATGACCATAAATTTTCTCCGCAACCGCCTTGCTGATGCCGCCGACGGCCTCCAGGTCGGCGAGCCCGGCGCGCGCCACATTGCGGGCCGAGCCGAAATGCAGCAGTAGCGCCTTCTTGCGCTTCGCGCCAACCCCCTCAATCTCGTCGAGCGGCGAGGCCGTGATCTCGCGCGCCCGTTTCGCGCGATGGGTGGTGATCGCGAACCGGTGCGCCTCGTCGCGTAAACGTTGGATGAAATAGAGCAGCGGATCGCGCGGCGGCAGAGTGAAACCGCCGCCATCAGGCACGTAGAACCGCTCCCGCCCGGCATTGCGGTCGGGACCCTTGGCGACGCCAAGCAGGTGGACGTCGTCGATCCCCAATTCGGCAAAGACCTCCTCAGCGATCCCAAGCTGGCCGCGGCCGCCATCGACGACCACCAGATCCGGCCAGTTACCCTCCGACCGGTCTGGGTCTTCTTTCAGGGCGCGCGTGAAACGGCGCGTCAGGACCTCGCGCATCATGGCGTAATCGTCGCCCGCTTCCGCATCGCCGCCGGCGCCGACGGTCTTAATGTTGAACTTACGGTAAGCATTTTTCATCAACCCGTCCGGACCGCTCACGATCATCGCGCCGATGGCGTTGCTGCCTTGTATATGGCTGTTGTCATAAACCTCGATACGTGCCGGCGCGTTATCGAGATCGAGCCGCTTGGCCAACGCGTCCAGGGCACGCCGATGCGTCGTGCTTTCCGCCAGACGCCGGCCGAGCGCTTCGCGCGCGTTGGCCGTCGCGTGCTCGACCGGTTTGCGCTTGTCCCCGCGGCGCGGCGTCAGCAATTGAACCTTGCGTTCCGCGCGGGTCGACAGGGCCTCGGCGATCAATTCATGCTCCGCCAGCGCGTGGCTCAGCAGCACGATCCGCGGTGGCGGCTTGTTGTCGTAGAACTGGCCGACGAACGCGGACAGAACCGCTTCCGGCTCCAGGTGCCGGTCGTGACTGGGGAAATAGGCCCGGTTGCCGTAGTTGCGGCCGCCTCTAAAAAAGAAGACCTGGACGCATGACTGCCCACCCTCCTGATGCAACGCGATGACGTCCGCGTCGTCGAGGCCGGAGAGGTTGATGTCCTGATGCGCCTGCACTTGGGTCAGCGCCCGAATACGATCTCGGATGCGGCCCGCAACCTCGAATTCCAGCGCGTCGCTCGCCTCTTCCATCCGCTGCGCCAGACGCGCCTGCACTTTGCCGCTGTGCCCCGTCAGGAATTCGTGCGCCTCACCGACCAGCGCCGCGTAGTCTTCCTGGCTGATCCGGCCAACGCAGGGCGCGCTGCAGCGCTTGATGTGGAACTGCAAACAGGGCCGGGTCCGGCTCCGAAAGATACTGTCCGAGCAGTTGCGCAATAAGAAGGCCCGCTGCAACGCGGCGATCGTGCGGTTCACCGCACCGGCCGACGCGAACGGCCCGAAATAGCGTCCTTCACGCTTACGAGCACCGCGATGCTTCATCAACTGCGCGAAGTCGTGGTCGCCGGTGATCAGGATGTGCGGAAACGTCTTGTCGTCGCGCAGCAAGACGTTGTAGCGCGGCCGCAATTTCTTAATCAGGTTCGATTCCAGAAGGAGCGCTTCTACCTCGGTATGGGTGGTCACGAATTCCATCGAGCGGGTTTCCGCGATCATGCGCTGCAGTCGGATCGGCAATTTCGACGGGCTGGCATAGGTCGCGACGCGCTTGCGCAGCTGATGGGCCTTACCGACATACAGCGCGTCGCCCCGCTGATTGAGCATGCGGTAGACCCCGGGCGTGGTCGGCAGGGTTTGCAGGTAGGACTGGATAACGGCCGCACCGGAGGCCAGGCCGCGATGGCCTTCGCTGTTTCCCGGGACGGCTTCGTGGCCAGTTCTTGCGCGTTCGCTCATCGCCGTGTCGACTGTCGCTCCAGCGCCTTTGGCGCCCCTCTAAGATGGCGCCGATTCGCGCCGATTTCGAAGGCTATAACGATATCCACGCCTTCTGTGGATAACTTTGTTGAAAATGCCCCTCTCGGAACACAAGGATCAACGAAAGCAGCGGCTTGCCCTTTTTGCCTAAAAATTAGGCATATAGCCTAACATATTGAAAAATATGTATTAACGAGATGGTTAATATTACTGAACGGTTAAAAGAAAATTAATTTGATGCATTGGCCAATCTTGCAATCCGCGCAAACGGGCTGTGCACAACTGTTCCCTGTTCAGTGACGAAAGAAGTCCTTTCTCATCAAATAGTTGGCGGCAGCCGTTGTGGTCATGGATTGGATTACCGCGCGAATCACTCCTCCGGTTCGGCATCAGGCGGCGGCTGCGCCCAGCCGAGATGTTGCCCACCATCCAGCGCGATCATCTGACCGGTCATCGATGGCGAGTCGATGATGAAACGGACCGCGCGGGCAACCTCTTCGGAAGACGCGCCGCGCTGCAGCGGCACCGAGGCTTGCTGCCGTTGGAACTGCGCTTCGGTCTGCCGCACATTGCGCAAAGTCGGACCTGGTCCGATGCCATTGACCCGAATGCGCGGGGCGAGCGCCAGGGCGAGCGTCCGGGTCAGGGTCCACAAGCCGGTCTTGCTCAAGGTGTAGGACAGGAAGTGCGGCGTCAGATTCCAGACCCTTTGATCGATGATGTTGACGATGACACCGTCCTTATCGTCCGGCAGCGCCGCCGCCATATCTTGCGACAGCACGAAAGGAGCGCGAAGATTGGGTTCGATGTGGGCGTCCCAACTGCCCCGCGTCACCGTGTCGAATTCATCGCGGTCGAAGGTCGACGCGTTGTTGACCAGGCAGCCGATCGGGCCGAAGGCCGAAACGGAATCCGCCATCAAATTCCGGGTCTCCTCCTCACGCGCCAGATCGGCCTTCAGGGAAACCGCCTCCCCGCCAGCCGCTTTGATCTCATCGACGACCGCTTCGGCCTCTTCCGCCGACCGGTTGTAATGCACCACCACCGACCAACCCCAAGCCCCAAGGTCGCAGGCGATTGCCCGGCCGATCCGGCGCGCGGCACCGGTGACGAGAACGGTTTTCGGGATAGACATGCCGTCGGAACTGGGGAGGATAGTTTCGTCCATCATATGCCACGCCGGGCGCTGCGCCGTTTGCGTTTTCCCTTGCCGCGGCCTTTCGGCAACACGCCACTCGGCACCGACTGGATGCTGGCGGCGATCTTCTTGTTCACCGGCGCGGTGTCGACAGGCATGTCGAGGTCATAAGCCTCGATGCGCTTGATCTCGTCCCGTAGGGCGGCGGCCTCTTCGAATTCCAAGTCGGCCGCCGCAGCACGCATGCGCGCCTCGACCGCGTTGATGTAGGTCTTGATATCCATGCCGACGAGGTGTTTCAGCTTGGCGTCGCCGGTATCGACCGTGACGTGATCGCGCTCGTAGACGGAATCGAGAATGTCGGAAATCTGTTTGCGGACCGATTCCGGCGTAATGCCATTGGCCGCGTTATAGGCCTGCTGACGTTCGCGCCGGCGGTTCGTCTCCGTGATCGCGTACTCCAGCGAGTCCGTCATATTGTCGGCGTACAACAGCACCCGGCCATCGATATTGCGCGCCGCGCGGCCGATGGTCTGAACCAGCGAAGTGCGCGAACGCAGATAACCTTCCTTATCCGCGTCCAGGATCGCGACAAGCGCGCATTCCGGGATGTCGAGCCCCTCGCGCAGCAGGTTGATGCCGACCAGGATGTCAAAAACGCCGAGCCGCAGGTCCCGGATGATCTCGATCCGCTCCAAGGTGTCGACATCGGAATGGATGTAGCGGACTTTCAGCCCCGCCTCGATCATGTAGTCGGTCAGGTCTTCCGCCATACGCTTGGTCAGGGTGGTGACCAGCACCCGTTGGTCGGCCTCCGTGCAGGCCTTGCACTCGGCCAGCAGATCGTCGACCTGATTTTCGGTCGGACGGATATGACACACGGGATCGATCAGCCCGGTCGGCCGCACGACCTGTTCGACGAAGACGCCGTCGGTCCGCTCCAGCTCCCAGCTGCCTGGCGTTGCCGACACGTAGATCGTCTGCGGCCGCATCGCTTCCCATTCCTCGAACTTCAGCGGCCGGTTGTCCATGCAGGAGGGCAGGCGGAATCCGTATTCCGCCAGGGTCGATTTGCGCGCGTAGTCGCCACGATACATGCCGCCGAGCTGCGGCACGGTGACGTGGCTCTCATCCACGATCAGAAGCGCGTCGTCCGGCAAATATTCGAACAGTGTCGGCGGCGGCTCGCCGGGATTGCGGCCCGACAGGTAGCGCGAATAATTTTCGATACCGGCGCAGGAGCCGGTCGCCTCGATCATCTCCAGATCGAACACGGTGCGCTGTTCGAGACGCTGCGCTTCGAGCAATTTGTTGTTGTCGTGCAACAGCTTGAGATGAGTTTTCAGCTCCGCCTTGATCCCTTCGACAGCCTGAATCAGGGTCGGGCGCGGTGTCACATAGTGGCTGTTGGCGTAGATCCGGACCGATTCGAGCGACGCCGTCTTCTCGCCGGTCAGCGGGTCGAACTCATTGATCGCTTCCACCTCATCGCCGAACATCGAGACGCGCCAGGCACGGTCCTCATAGTGGGCCGGGAAGATCTCGATCGTGTCGCCGCGCACCCGGAATGCACCGCGCTGGAAATTCGTATCGTTGCGGCGATACTGCAGCTCGACCAGCTGCTGCATCAGCTTACGCGGATCGAGCTGCGTACCGGCCTTCACAGTCGCGGTCATGCGAGAATAAGTCTCGACCGCCCCGATGCCGTATATGCAGGAGACCGAGGCGACAATCACCACATCGTCGCGCTCCAGCAGGGCCCGTGTCGCCGAGTGCCGCATGCGGTCGATCTGCTCGTTGATCGACGACTCCTTCTCGACATAGGTGTCGGTGCGCGGGACATAGGCCTCCGGCTGATAGTAGTCGTAATAGGAGACGAAATATTCGACGGCGTTGTTTGGGAAGAAGCCCTTCATTTCGCCATAGAGCTGCGCCGCCAAGGTCTTGTTGGGTGCCAGCACCAGGGTCGGGCGTTGCAAATTCTGGATCACCTGCGCGACCGTGAACGTCTTGCCGGAACCGGTCACACCGAGCAGCACCTGATCGCGTTCCCCCCCGGCAAGTCCGCCCGACAGTTCGCCGATCGCCTGCGGTTGGTCGCCGGCGGGCTCGTATTCGGAGTTCAGATCGAACCGGACGCCGCCCTCGGTCAACGGGCGCTCGAAATCGGGGCGCGCCTCCAATTGGGTCAGGAAGGCGGGCGATACTTCAGCGAGTCCGGGTGCGTCGGCCATGGTTCTTTATATAGGAAAGCAGGGCTGGAAATCGATTCGATGCGTTACGCTTTCGCGACTTTGTACGCACAGCGCCGCGCGCCGGCGAGAATATGGTCTGTTCGCTCCACCGTTACATCATCGCCAAGCACGGTTTGGAAGACACGCAGCTCCGCGGCGCAAATGCCCGTGCAGGACGCCGCCGCCGTACAGATCGGGCAATGGTTCTCGGTCAGCAGGTATCCGTCGCCGTCCTTTTCCAGGTCCGCCATATAACCTTCGTCGGAGCGTATCTTCGCGAGCCGCTGTAAACGGCTGCGCAGAGTCTTCGTCGTGCCGATGCGTTGCTGATAGTTCTCGATCTGCTGGTCCGCGCGCGCGTCGACCAACCGGTCCATGCCGTCCGGGCCGAAAGCTGTCTTTGTAGACTCGATCAACTCGACGATGAGGTCGGCATGACCATCCGGGAACAGCGCATCGGCGGCTTGGGTAAGGCGCCACAGCTTAGCGGGACGGCCGACCGGACGCGGTTCCTCGACGAACGCCAACAGCCCGTCATCGCGCAGCGCGTAGAGGTGCTGACGGACCGCCATTGCGGAAATACCAAGGTCATCAGCCAGCGCCGCCGCATCGCGCGGACCATGTCGTTTCAAAAGATCTTGGATGA
>CAJWOT010000059.1 GCA_913044215.1 uncultured Rhodospirillaceae bacterium
TGCGCGCGCGCTTCGTCGAGGACGATCCGACGCTGCTGTCCCAATTGGCCGATCCGGCCTATGACGCAACGCCGCAGCGCGTTCTCCTCTTCACCGACCTTGCCTGGGACGTCAACTCACGAGCCATATCATCCCACGGCATACCGAAGACGATATCGCCACGGCCATGGCGCGGATGCCGGCCCCCTTGCAGCAACGGATCGCCGAGCTGGAAGCCGAGGTCACGGCGCTTCGAGCCGCGTTGGATGACACCGCGGACGACACCTGCGAATGACCCGTTGCGCCGACCGGCATTTTCTTTAGTTTCCGGGGCACGAGGCGACTTCCGGGTCGGTCCGGCTTCTGGGGGAAGGACATGGCAGCGTACGATTTGCCGCGGCGGCTTGCCGCGGAAGGTTTGGGCACCGCCTTCCTGCTGGCGGGCGTGGTCGGCTCCGGCATCATGGGCGAAACGCTGGCCGGCGGAAACACGGCCATCGCCCTGCTGGGCAACACGATCGCAACCGGCGCGATCCTGGTCGTACTGATCCTGGTTTTCGGCCCCATTTCCGGCGCCCACTTCAATCCCGCCGTCACCCTGTCCTTCTGGATGCAGAAAGCGATCGGGACGGGCGACGCGGCCGCCTATATGGTCACCCAGATAATTTTCGGCCTGGTTGGGGTCGCAGCGGCCCACTTCATGTTCGATTTGCCGCTGCTCGACTGGTCGACCAACACGCGAACGGGGCCTGGGCAGTGGGGCGGCGAGTTCGTCGCGACGGTCGGGCTGCTGGCGACGATCATTGGCTGCCTGCGATCCCGTCCGGAGGCCGTTCCCTACGCGGTCGGGCTGTTCATCACCGCCGGCTACTGGTTCACCTCATCGACATCGTTCGCCAACCCCGCGGTCACAATCGCCCGCTGCTTCACCGATACCTTTTCCGGCATCCGGCCCATGGACGCGCCGGCCTTCATCGCGGCTCAGATCGTCGCGGCGATTCTGGTGACGTTGCTGTTCAGGTGGCTTTTCGCAGGGCAACGAGACTAGTCGTCTTCGGCCTGCTGCATGGAGCGGATGTTGTTACAGAAGATCCGCAGCAGGGCGACGATGAACGAATCCGCATTCTCCATCTTGTCCTGGAACACCCATTCCGGAACCATGATGCAGACGCTCGGTTCGACCGCCGTCGCGGACGCCATGCGATCGGAATTGTCGATCAAGGCCATCTCACCGAAAATGCTGCCCGGGCCGATTGTCCCCAACACCTTTCTCTCATCGTCTTCGGTGACCCAGATTTCGATCTTGCCAGTCTGCACCACATAGGCAGCTTTGCCGGGATCTCCCTGCCGGAATATGGGTGTGTCGGGCGCGTAGGTCTTGCGGCTTAAGACCTGTAGACTGCCCTTGTTCTGGCTCGTCGAACACCCCGCCCGTGTCAGGATTCACCACGCTTCGACGGCAATGACATCGCCAATGTCCAAACGGCATAGCCCTGCCGCGCTGGCGCGATTGGCTGCGATTTCAACCAATCCGATTGAATTAGCATACCAGAAAACCCGGCCCGGTGGCACCTCTGAAAAGACGGCGGCGTGCCGGACACGCATCTCGCCGACGACGAGCGTTTGCGATTCATTGAGAAACGAGGCCCGCAAGCCCGTCATCGCGTTGCCGAAGCGATCGATATAAATGATGGCCGCCCGGTCGTCCGGCCAACCCGCCCCGGGCCGTGTCGGCACGGTCCGCCACCCGGCCGGATAGGGCGTTCCGGGCGCGTCCTCGCCCCGCGCCAGACGTGCCGCCACCGGTGCGAACAAGTCGCGGCCATGGAAAGAGCGTGACAATTGTTCCGGCCGCCAGGTGATCGACCACTGGTCGGCCGAATGCGCGCGCCGCTGCACGAGCTCGAAAAGCCCGTTATCGGGACCGACGAACCAGCGATCGTCAGCGCGCAGCGCAACCGGCGGCCGGTCGCTCCCGACCCCGGGATCGACAACCGCCAGGCAGACGGCGTTCGACGGCATTTCCGGCACCAGGGCCGCGAGCAAATAGGCGGCGTCGGAGGGATTGTGCGCCGGCGCATCGTGCATCAGATCGATCGCGGGCGCATCCGGCGCCTGCGACGCAAGCACCGTCTTCATCTGCCCAACATAGGGCCCCTCAACGCCGAAATCGGTAAAGAGCAGGATCATGGCAGCAATCGTGCCGGTGCTCGGAGCATCACGCACGAAAAAACCGCCCGGAACTGATCCGGGCGGTTCGTTTCGTCAGATATTGCCGCCGGGCTATTCGCGATTGCCGAACAGGCTCAACAGCATGATGAACAGGTTGATGAAGTCGAGATAGAGACGCAGCGCGCCGCTGATCGCTTTCTTCTCCGCCACTTCGCCGCTGTCGCTCACCATGTATTCGGATTTAATGTTCTGCGTGTCGTATGCCGTCAGACCGGCGAACACCAGCACACCGGCGACCGAGATGATGAAGTGCAGCATGTCGGAACCGACGAAGATGTTCACAATGCTGGCGATAATGATGCCGATCAAGCCCATGAACAGGAAGGTTCCCCAGCCGGAAAGATCCTTCTTCGTCGTGTAGCCGTAAAGGCTCAATGCCGCAAACGCGCTCGCCGTGATGAAAAACACCCGCGCGATACTGCCGCCGGTATAGACCATGAAAATATAGGATAGGGACAGACCCATCGCTGCAGCGAACGTCCAGAACAGAACCTGTGTCACCGCGACGCTCAGCTTGTGCAGACCGAAGGAAATCACCATGACGAAGGCAAGCGGTGCAAACATGACAACCCAACGCAACGGCGTGCCGTAGATGAGTTGCAGCGCTTCCTGCGACGTCGATACCGCAAAGGCGACGACGCCGGTCAGCGCAATACCCAGCGCCATGTAGTTGTAAACACGGAGCATATAGCGCCGCAGACCTTCATCGATATCGGCGCGCCCTTCGGCGCGTTCGCCCATCGAAATCGTTCTCTGCCGCGGTTCCAAAGCCATCTGTACACCCTCGAACAATTCTAAGTGGAGACCTCGACCATAATATTGTCGTTTCCGCCCGACAATTCAACAGTTCTCTGCAAAAACCTGACCGCCTCAATTAGGCTAAAATACACGGAAACCTTACTCATTCCGTAACAAGGGCGCCGCTTTGCGCCCCATCGCCGACCAGGTGCCCAGCGCCCCGATCAGAACCGTCACAACCAGGCACAACAAAACGGTCGTGGCGGCCTCCATCGGCAAAAACGTCCATTCCGCGCGCATCAGTCGCGTGACCACGCCCCAAGACGCCGCCGCCCCGATCAGGACAGCGATGACCGACGTCGCAATGGCAAGACAAGCGAACTCAACACAGAAGACAGTCATGATGTCGCGGCGCGTGGCGCCGAAGACTTTCAGGACGACGGCATCGTAAACCCGTTGTTTGTGGCTGGCGGCGATGGCCCCGGCGAGAACGAGGACGCCTGCGAAAATAACCACCATGCCGATAACGCGTACCGCCATCGCCAGATGTCCAACCAACTCCTCCAGACGGGCCATCACTTCACGGACCCGGATCGCCGAGACGTTGTTGAACTGCTTTGCCACTGCACGCTCCAACGCGATCTCGATTGCCGGATCGTCGGCGCGGGCGGTCGCGATATGCGCCTGAGGCGCACCGTCCAGGACACCGGGTGCCAGAATCATGACGAAATTGATCGCAAAGGAATTCCATTCGATGCGTCGGAGATTGGCGACTTTCGCCTCGAACTCACGGCCCAGCACGTTCAGCCGGATCATATCGCCGATCTCAATGCCCAATCCCTGCGCCGCCGCCGCGTCGAACGACAATAGCGGCGGTCCGCTGTAATCGGCGGGCCACCATTCACCGGCCACGACCTTGCTCCCGGCCTTCGGCGGTGTGCGGGCCCAGGTCAGGCCGCGGTCGCCGCGCAGGATCCAGGCGAATTCCGGCGGCGCCTTGATTTGCGAAACCGACGTCCCGGCGATCTCGATGATACGGCCACGCAGCATCGGAACCCGGCGCAGATTGCGGATACCGTCGATACCGCCGGCGATCCTGTCGAAGGCTTCGGTTTGGTCCGGCTGGATATCGATAAAAAAGGTTCCGGGCGCATCTTCTGGCAAGCCTTTACCGACCAGCTTTGCAACATTGCCTTCGATCAGCGCGACGGCGATTAACACTGTGAGTCCAAGCCCGAGCGACGTCGCCACGACACCTGTCGGTGCGCCCGGCCGATGCAAATTGCCCAAAGCAAAACGCAAGTGGGCGGAGCGGAAGCGCGGCGCGCACTTCGCAAGCCCTGCGATGGCAGCCGCGGCGATCCTGAACACGACCAGTGTCACAGCGGCTCCGGCGACGAAATAGGACGCCAGGCGTCTGTCATCGGCGGTGAAAATCACGATGCCGCCCAGCAGCGAGACCAACAGAACGAAAACGGCGATGTCGCGCCAAGCGGCCAAGCCTCGAACCGGCGCGACCAGTTCGCGGAACAGGTTGGCCGCCGGAACGGTCCGGGCGCGCGCCAAGGGCAGAAGCGAGAAAACCAAGGTTACCAAGAACCCGAACACGATCGAGAGCAGCAGCGGTTTCGGATAGAGGCCGACATGCAGCTCGATCGGCAGTTGTCCGCCGATGATCGGCGCGGCAAGCATTGGCGCGAGCGCACCCAAGGCCACACCCGCCAAAACACCGATACCGGCGAGCGCCATTACCTGAATCATATAGACGGTGAAGATCATGCGGGCGGACGCACCAAGGCATTTCAGCGTCGCAATCGTCGCCTGCCGCGATTGCAGGAAGGCGCGCACAGCGTTGCCGACACCGACACCACCCACCAGAAGCGCCGTCAGCCCGACAACCGTCATGAAAACCGTAATGCGGTCGATGGCACGCCGCAGCCCCGGCGCCGCATTGCGCGTGTCGCGAATGCGCCAGCCCGCGGTCGGAAAAGCCGCATCGATCTCTTCGCGCCAGCTCTCGACCGCGCCGCTGTCCTCAAGTCCGATGCGATAGTGGTAGCGGATCAGGCTCCCCGGCTGTACCAGGCCGCTCTCATTGAGCGCCTCGAACCCAATCAATAGCCGCTGCCCGATTGTAAAGGCGCTGGCGGCCCTGTCCGGTTCCCGTTCGATTGTCGCCGCGATTCGGATGTCGATGTCACCGACCCGGATGCTGTCCCCTACCTTGACGTCCAGCTTCAGCAACAACGGCTCATCGACCGCCGCGCCCCATACCCCGTTCCGCTTCTCGAACGCCTTATCCAACGTCACGCCGCCGGAAAGTCTCAGATCACCGAATAGCGGGTAGGCATCGTCAACGGCTTTGATCTCGATCAGCGTGTGCGCGTCATCCTTGCGCGCCAACGATCGCATCTGGGCGATACCGGATACCTTGCCGCGGGCGCGCATCCACGCCAACTGTTCTTGGCTCGCCTGACGGTGGCTCAGCCGGACATCGATATCGCCGCCCAGAATCTTGCGGGCATCCGTGCGCATGCCTTCCGTCAAGGCCGACGAAAGCGATCCGATGGCTGCAATCGCGGCAACACCCGTCGCCAGGCAAAGCAGAAAGACGCGAAAACCCCGGAGGCCGCCACGCAACTCGCGCCGGGCGATACGCCAGGCGATGCTCAGCATGTGGCACCGTTCACGATCAACCCATCATCGATGCGTATGGTCCGGTCGCATTGTTCCGCGATCGCGCTCGCATGCGTGATTAGCAGCAGGGTGGTCCCCAGCTCCGCCGACAAGGCGAACATCAGCTCGATAACCTTGGTGCCCGTGTCGCTATCGAGGTTGCCCGTCGGTTCGTCGGCCAGCAGCAATTTCGGGTTCATGGCAAAGGCGCGGGCCAATGCAACGCGCTGCTGCTCGCCGCCGGAAAGCTGCCCCGGATAATGGGTCAGGCGATGTCCGAGCCCGACTGATTCCAAGCGCTCCCGCGCGGCCTGTAAAGCATCGCGCCGGCCCGCCAACTCCAACGGCACCGCCACATTATCAGTCGCGGTCATCGTCGGAATCAGGTGGAAATCCTGGAACACGATGCCGACATTGTCGCGCCGGAACAGTGCCAGCGCGTCTTCATCGAGGCCGCCAAGGGTCACGCCCGCCACGGATACGGCCCCTTGGGTCGGCTGTTCTAGCCCGGCCACGATCATCATGAGGGATGTCTTACCCGCACCGGAAGGACCGACGACACTGACTTTTTCGCCGGCCCGTACCTTAAGATCGACACCTCGTAGGATGTTGACCGGCCCAGCGTCGCTACTAAGTGTAAGTCTGACATCCGTCAGCGCTATAATCGGATCCATGGATGCGGTCACGTTCATGCCATTCTTGAAGTTTCGTCTCTCATCGCTCAGACACGCTCTCGCCATCGTCGCGACAGTTGTGATGTATACGCTCGCCACCCTCAATCCGATTCACGCGGCCGAGAAAACTATTCTCGCTCTCGGTGACAGCCTGACGGCCGGTTTTGGACTAAACGGAAGCGACAGTTTTCCATCAAGGCTGCAAATGGCGTTGCGGGCCGCCGGACACAAGGTCCGCGTGATCAATGGCGGCGTTTCCGGCGACACGACGGCGGGTGGGTTGGCGCGTCTCGACTGGCTGATGCAGGACCGGCCGGACGTGGTGATCGTCGAACTGGGAGGCAACGATGCGCTGCGCGGTTTGCCGCCGGCAGGAACGCGGCGCAACCTCGACGGCATCATAAAACGGGTCAAGGAAAAGGGCGCCAAGGTCATCCTGGCGGGGATGCTGGCGCCGCCCAATATGGGCAAGGCCTACACCGCCGCGTTCAATCCGATCTTTCCCGATCTGGCCCAATCCCATAACGTGCCGCTTTACGCGTTTTTTCTAGACGGCGTTATTCAAAACCCGGCATTGATGCTGCCGGATGGCGTACATCCCAACGCAAAAGGATTCGCCGTTATCGTTGAGCGCATTCTGCCCATCGTGTCGCAGACGCTCGGAGAGGAGCAGAAATGACCGACGACTTCCGCGCCGCCCACGCGACGGCGCCGGCCTGGCGGGATGCCGCCGCGGCCATTCTCCTCGAATTGGGTGATCTCACGCCGCAGCACCAACTCGGGTTCCTGTATGTCACGGATTCCTTTGCCGATGCGCTGAACGATATCGTCGTGTTCATGCGCCAGACGACCGGGGTGCGCCAATGGGTCGGCACGGTCGGTCTCGGTGTTGTCGGGACGGGTAAGGAATATTTCGACGAGCCCGCCATGTCGGTCATGGTCGCGCCGATCGCGGATGAAGCCTTTCGGCTGTTTACCGATGCCGAAGGGGATATCGGTTCCGTCAGCCAGAAACATGCGGATTGGCTCGCCAAGGCGGATACGCCGCTTGCGGTCGTCCATGCCGACCCGCGTATTGCCGACGTCACCGGCCGGATCGAGGAACTCGCCGCCGCGACGAACGGGTTTCTGGCCGGCGGCCTGACCGCGTCGCGCAGCCGGTTCGCTCAACTGGCCGGCGAGGTCGATGAAGGCGTCGTGTCCGGCGTCATGCTGTCGCTGCACCAGGTGCCGGTGCAGCTTGGTCTGACCCAGGGCTGCTCACCGATAGGACCGACGCGCACCATCACCGGCGCGGAGGAAAACGTCCTGTTCACCATCGACGACCGGCCGGCGCTCGAGGTGTTGAAGGAGGATATCGGAGAGGTCCTGGCACGCGACCTACGCCGGATTGGCGGCTACATCTTCGCGGCCTTGCCGGTACCGGGCTCCGACACGGCCGACTATCTGGTTCGAAACCTGACCGGTATCGATCAGGAGTCCGGCGCGGTCGCCATCGGCGAAATGGTCGAGACCGGTGACCCGATCATGTTCTGCCGCCGCGATCCGGATACCGCGGTCGAAGATTTGAAGCGGATGCTGCACGATCTTAAACGCCGTGCCGGGGGCGGTGCGATCAAGGGCGGTCTTTATTTCTCCTGCGTGGCCCGCGGCCCCAATCAGTTCGGTCCCGACAGTGCAGAGCTTGGCATGATCCGCGATGAGCTGGGCGACTTTCCGCTCGCCGGCTTGTTCGCGAATGGCGAGATCAGCAACGACCGGCTATACGGCTATACAGGCGTGCTGGCGCTTTTCCTCTAGCCACACTTAAAGGGCTACCGGCACATGCTTCGTCTATTCGTCGCGCTCCCCTTACCGGAGGCACTGCGCTTGCGGCTGGCGTCACTCGGCGGCGGCGTCCCCGGCGCCCGCTGGACCAGCCCTGAGAATCTTCACCTGACCCTGCGCTTCATCGGTGAAGTCGAGAATGGTGTCGGGGACGACCTTGACGCGGCGCTTGCCGGTGTCAGCGCACCGGCCTTCGACCTGACCCTGAGCGGCGTCGGGCATTTCGGCAAAGCGGCCGCCGCGCGCATCCTGTGGGCGGGCGCCGAACCGAACGACGCCTTGAACCATTTGCAAGCCAAGATCGAGACCGCTGTCATGCACGCCGGGTTGCCGGCGGAACAGCGGCGTTTCTCGCCGCACGTAACACTGGCGCGTTTGAAACGGGCGCCGGGCAACCGTGTAGAACAGTTTGTCGCCGATCACGGTGATTTCAAAGCGGCACCGATTTCGATCGATCATTATACGCTTTTCTCGAGCTTCCTGTCGTCCTCCGGCGCGATCTACACACCGGAGGCTGAATACCCACTCTTCCCGCTGATGGACACAGAAACTGTCGGCGAAATTTGAGATCGTCGGCGATGCATGCGGTGACCTGCCCTGGTTGGTCATGGTCCATGGCATGTCGCAGGATCGCCGCGTGTTCGGCGCCCAGGCCGATGCGTTTCGCACCGATTACCGGATACAGCTGATCGATCTGCCGGGACACGGTTTGTCAGAGGACATGCCCGGGCCCTACGGTCATCTTGAGTTGATGGGCGCGGTGCTCGGCGCCATGGACGACGCAGGCATAGCCCGATGCCATTACTGGGCGACCCATACGGGCACTTCGCTCGGGCTCCTCATGGCGGCCGCCGATCCAGGCCGCTTCAATTCACTCATCCTCGAAGGCGCCGTCGTGCCCGGGCACCCGCTGCCGAGCGTCGACCGCACATTTGAGCGTGTCCGCGAGACCGCGCTCAGCGACGGCATCGCCGCAGCACGGCGGCAGTGGTTCGACGAAGCCGCCTGGTTCGATATCATGCATGCCAGCCCGGTGGCCTGCCGGGCCGATGCACACCGGGTTATCGTCAATAACTTCACCGGCGCGCCCTGGCTATTCGACGGGCCTTCTGCGCCGGTAGCGCCGATCGACGACCGGCTCGCAGCGCTCGAGCTGCCGGTCTTGATCTATAACGGCGCGCACGATCTGGACGACTTCATCGCCGGTGCGGACTTTCTCGAAGCGGCGCTCCCGAATGTCAGCCGTCTCACGATTTCCGAGGCCGGCGGCTTTCCAGCCTGGGAGTATCCAGAGCGGGTTAACACCGCCGTCGCCGACTTCCTGAAGCGCGTCTGAAAGCCTATTCGATCGGAATGAACAGCGAGTGGCGCAGCTTGCCGTCGACCGACTGCGACAGGTGCCCCTTGCCGTCGATATCCTCGACCAGAATGATCTCACCCGCGCCGATCACTCGAGTCTCCCCGTCGCTCGCCGTCAGCTTGGCGCCGGCATCGAGATTGACGATGTATTGCCGGCGCGGTGCCGGATGCCAATCGAGATCATAGTCACCCGATGTCTCCCGGAAGATAATCCCGTTTGCGGGCATCCTCTTGGAATACTTACTGAAATTTCGTTCCTCTTCCCACTCGATCTCGATATCGCGGAAATGGGATTCGCCGTCTTCGTCCGTATAGAGATTGTGAATGCGCATGGTTGCCCCCTAGTTTTTTTCGACGTCACTTAATCCAAACAACGGCGATAGAGCGCGATCAACCGCTCCCAATGCCGCTCGGCGGCGGGTTTGTCGTAGCACCAGCGTTCCGGAAATGCGAAACCGTGATGGACGTCGGGATGAACCTCCAACTCGCCCGCCGCACCGGACTCTTCGAACAGGCGGCCCATCTCCCCCACCATCTCGGGCGGGGCGAGATCGTCATGCTCGGCGAAACTCATATAGAGCTCGCCTTTGACATTACCGAGATTTAGATGCGGGCTCTCCTCGGCGTCGCTGACGATACGGGTCGCATAGAAGGAGGCCGCCGCCGCGATCCGGTCCGGATAGCGGGCCGCCGCCGCGATCGCGTAAGGACCGCTCATGCAATAGCCGTGCGCGCCGATCGGGCCGCCGGCCCGGGCGTCCGGATGCGCGTCGGCCCAGTCGATCATGGCGCCGACATCCGCCATCACCGGCGGAATGGTCATCTTGGTCCGCACGGACCGCATGCGTACCTGCGCCGGATGTCCCTCTTCCAGCACGTGCGGGCCGAAGTTCTTGAAGTCGCGTCCGGCCCGATAATATAGGTTTGGCTGAATAACGAAGAAGCCGACGGCTGCCAGGCGGCGCGCCATCTCGTGCAATTCCTCGCGAATCCCCGGCGCATCCATCATGAAGAGCACGACCGAATGGGGACCGTTCCGCTCCGGCCGGACGATGAAGGATTCCATCGCGCCGTCCGCGGTCTGGATGTCCAGTATCTCTTCGATCATGTTAGAGCTCGCGAATGTTCATACCCGCCGCAGCAAAGCCGATAGCGGCCGGGTTTGCAAACCGGTGCCGCCGGGTTAGATCATGGGCTCAGGCGAACGAAGGAGGATGGAATGAACACGGGAAGCTGTCTCTGCGGAACGGTACGCTGGCGGATGGAGCCGCCCTATCTCCGGATGAATCACTGCCATTGTTCGATGTGCCGCAAGTCGCACGCGGCCCCCTTCGCAACCTACCTGGCCGCGCCCCCCGAGCAGTTCGAGATGACGGCCGGCGAAGACAAGGTGAAGTCGTATGAATCGTCACCCGGCTTTCCGCGGCATTTCTGCTCCGGCTGCGGCTCCGTCGTGCCCACACCGCGCCCGAACGGCGTCGTAGCTGTACCGGCCGGCTGTCTCGATGACGATCCCGGCTTCCGGCCAGAGCGGCACATCTTCGCGGGCGAGAAACCGGACTGGGACACCATCGCCGACGACCTGCCGCGCTTTGACGATTACGGCCGCCCCGATGCCCCGCCGACCATAGAGCGGCCAAGCCGCGCCAGCGGCCAGCCCGGCGAGATGCGCGGCAGCTGCCTGTGCGGCGCCTGCGTCTATGAAGCAACCGGACCGCTGATGGTCGTGCACAATTGTCACTGTACCCGCTGCCGCAAGGCGCGCGCCGCGGCGCATACGACGAACGGTTTCGTGCCGCCGGAAAAAATCAAATACCTGCAAGGCGAGGACCTGCTGGAACACTATAAGGTGCCGGAGGCACAGTTCTTCGCCCAGGCCTTCTGCCGGGTCTGCGGCTCCGGCCTGCCGAACATAGACCCATCCCGCGACCGGGTGGCGATCCCCTTCGGCTCACTCGACGACGAACCGGAGCACGGTGCGGAGGACCACATATATTGCGGCTTCAAGGCCCCCTGGTACGACATCGCCGACGACCTGCCGCAGCACGACGAACGGCCGGGTTAGCCGCCCGCCACGCCCTGTGTGTTAACGTAGAGCGAATAGAGCGACTGACTGGCCGCCATGAACAGGCGGTTGCGCTTGGGGCCGCCGAAACAGACATTGGCGCAGCGCTCCGGCAGATGGATGAAACCAATGCGCGCGCCGTCCGGGGCGACCACCAGAACCCCGTCGAGTTCTTCGGAGCCCATGCCCCAGCCGCACCAGAGATTGCCGTCGATGTCGCAGCGCATACCATCCGGCGTACCGCCCGGCCCGGCATCGATATGAACCCGTTTGTTTTTTATGGAAGCCCCGTCATAACCAACATCGTAAGCGAGGATCTTGCGGTTCGGCTCACCGCGCGATTCGACGATGTAGAGGATCGATTCGTCCGGCGAGAAACACAGTCCGTTCGGGCCGAGGATATCGTCGGCGACCACGCTCGCCTCGCCGGTTTCGCCATCAACCCGGTAGACTGCCTGCTTGTTCTCCGACTCCACCTTGTGGCCTTCGTAATTGCCGAGGATGCCGAACACTGGATCGGTGAACCAGATAGAACCGTCCGACTTGACCACCACATCGTTTGGCGAATTGAGCCGCTTGCCCTGCCAGCTTTCCATGACCGGCGTCACCGAACCGTCATATTCGGTACGCGATACCCGGCGGCCGCCATGCTCGCAGGTGATCAGCCGTCCTTGCCGGTCACGGGTGTGGCCATTGGCGAAATCCGAGGGTTTGCGGTAGTTCGTGACCTTGCCGGTCTCCTCCTCCCATTTCAGGATTCGGTTGTTGGGGATATCGCTCCATAGCAGATAGCGCCCATCGCCGAACCAAACCGGGCCCTCCGACCAGCGGCAACCGGTATAGAGCCGCTCCACCGCCGCGCTGAAAATGCGGTAGGGCTCGAACCGGTCGTCGAGTGTCTTGATCAGCGGGTCGGGATATCGGGGATGGTCGCGCCAGCCAGCGCTGCGGGGATGTCTTGGATGCATGGTCTGCCCCTGAGCCTTCTATTCTATCGATCCCTCAAACTAGGCCGACCAGTCAACTGTCGGCAAGGACCGGATCAGGCGATCGCGGTCCGGATGCGGTCAAGCCAGGCATCGGTCCCCGCTTCGATCAGGTCGAGCGCCCGCTCGTAATCCGCCGCATCGCCGAAATAGGGATCGGGTACGCTGGTCCGGCCCGTCTCCGGCGCGTGTTCGAGAAACATATGTATCCTGTCACTGGCCTCGCCGGAAGCGCGTTCGATCATATGGTCGTAATGGCCGCGATCCATGGCGAGCAGCAGATCGAACGCCGCGAAATCACGTGGGCCAAGCTGCCGGCTGCGCAGCGCCGACAGATCGTAGCCCCGGGCCCCGGCCGCTGCGATCGCGCGCGCATCCGGCGGTCCGCCGTCATGCCGGCTTCGGGTCCCGACCGAGTCCGTATCAACACGGGCGGCGAGCCCCGCAGCGGCAACCTTGTGGCGGAACACGCCCTCCGCCATGGGCGAACGGCAGGTATTTCCGCTGCAGACGAAGAGAACCTTGTACATCGTACCGCGGATATACCATGTATCTGATCATGACGGCAGAAACGCATTTACAGAATTTGGATGGGCTCTTGGCGCAAGTCCGCGCCTGCCGGTTGTGCGAGGCGCATTTGCCCTTGGGGCCACGTCCTGTCGTACGCGCCCGTACCAGCAGCCGTGTCCTGATTATCGGTCAGGCCCCCGGCACAAAGGTGCATGAAAGCGGCATCCCCTGGAACGACCGCAGCGGCGATGTGCTGCGCGAGTGGCTAAACGTTGACAAGGATATCTTCTACGACGAAGCGCGGATCGCCATCATCCCCATGGGGTTCTGCTACCCCGGGGTCGACCCGCGCGGTGGGGACAATCCCCCACGACCGGAGTGCGCCGACGCGTGGCACAGCGCGTTGCTCGAGCGGCTGCCAAACATCGAATTGACGTTGCTCGTCGGGATGTACGCGCAAGCGCGGTATCTTGCCAAGAAGCGGAAGCGCACTCTCACCGACACGGTGGCGGCTTGGCGGGATTACGGGTCGGACCGGCTGCCCCTGCCGCATCCGAGCTGGCGCAACCAGCATTGGCGGCGCAAGAACCCATGGTTCGAAGACGAGGTCGTGCCGGAACTGCGGTCGCGCGTGCAAGCCCTTCTTTAGGGTTCGGCAGCGTCCGCTTCCCGTTCGAGCGCATCCATATCGGCATCGGAGAATCCGAAATGGTGCCCGATCTCATGAATCAAAACATGGCGCACCAGATGCGCGAGATCCTCTTCATACTCGCACCAATAGTTGAGCATGGGGCGCCGATAAAGGAACACCATGTCGACGCCGCCGCCCGGATCCATCACGCTGCGCTCGTTTATCGCAACACCTTGGTAGAGACCCAGTAAATCGAAGGGGCTCTCGAGGTTCATATCGCGACAGATTTCCTCGTCGGGGAAATCTTCAACTCGGATCACGACATCCTTGGAGTGCATCCGGAGCCGTTCCGGAATGACCCGCCACGCCGCATCGGCAAGCATTTCAATATCGGCCAATGAAGGGGTTTTCTGGGGCACCATGACGGGCGCGACGATAGCGCCGCGACACACTATTCGCTAGAGTGTTCTGGCTTAAACGGGAGCTGGCATGGTCGAGAAATTAATCGGCGACGGGCGCGCAGAAGCGCTGGCGAAGCTGGATGGCTGGCGCGAGGTGTCAGGCCGTGACGCAATCAAAAAAACCTTTCGATTCGTCGATTTCAATGCCGCCTGGGCGTTCATGAACCGGGTCGCTCTGCGAGCCGAAAAACTGGACCACCACCCGGAATGGTTCAATGTCTACGGTACTGTCGAAATTACCCTGTCCACGCACGATTGCGATGGGTTGAGCCAGAGAGATATCGCGCTGGCGGCCTTTATCGACGGGTTGGGAGTACCGTCATGAGACGCCTGATAATGGCAGCAATCTTTGCTTTCGCCCTTCCCGCAGGCGCAGCCGAACCGCTGGATGATGGTATCCGTGCTTTACAGTCCGGCGACTTCGCCGGAGCACGGTCCAGTTTCACACCGTTGGCAGCCCAAGGCGACGGCAATGCCCAGTTTATGCTGGGTGCGATGGCGGAAAACGGTCTCGGCACGGCAAAAGATGTCACGGTCGCCGCGGATTGGTATCGCAAGGCCGCGTCGGCCGGAATCGCCTCCGCACAATACAATCCTGGAATTTTCTATCAGCTCGGTACCGGCGTGCCGCGCGATACGGCACAGGCTTTGAAATACCACCGCCTTGCTGCCGAGCAAGGGCATAGCCGGGCGCAAAACAATCTCGGGACGCTCTACTACACCGGCGCTGGGGTCGCACGCGACCCGATCGAGGCCTGGAAATGGCCGACCCTGGCCACCGGCGGCCTGCGGGGCGACGCCCATGAGATCGCGGCGCAGAACATCACCGCGATCGAGAAAGAACTGGCGCCGGAAGCGCTGGCGGAAGCGAAGCGCCAGGTCGCCGCGTGGCAATCTCGCAAATAGGTGCGGTCGCCGCCGCGCTGTGCGTGCTGCTATCCCTCACAAAGCCCGTCAGCGCGGCAGAAGACGCCGTGGCGCTATACGAGCGGGGCCAGACAGCCCTGACAGAGGCGACGCAGGAAAATCACCGGCGTGACGGCGCCCAACTTATCAAGCGAGCCGCCGAAGCCGGGCATCTGCCGGCGCAGTATTATCTGGGCTTCCTGTATGGCGAAGGGCTCGGCGTCGCGCGGGACCCGAAACGGGCGCTGCACTGGTTCCGCCGCGCCGCCGAAAAGGGGCACGCGCAGGCGCAATACGCCGTCGGCCTGGCACTCCTGCGGCAACCCGACAAACGCGAAGCGGCAAGGTGGCTAAGGCAGGCCACCGATCAAGGGATCGTCGATGCGATGTTCCAGCTTGCCTTGCTTTTCGAAAAGGGCGAAGGCATCGAGGCGGACGAAGCTGAAGCACGGCGCCTCTACCGAACGGCCGCCGACGAAAAAGACGCCGCTGCCGCCTTCAATCTCGCGCTGATGCTGGACGAAGGGCGCGGCGGACCATCCGACCTGAACACGGCCATCGGGTTATACATCCAGGCGGCGCAGGCTGCTTTGCCAGCCGCCCAGCATGCTCTATGCGAGCTGTTACTGGATGGACGCGGTGTATCCCAGGATCCGAAGAATGCCGTTGGCTGGTGCTTGGCGGCGGCCCATCAGGACCATGCTCCGGCACAATTGCTCTTGGCGACTTTGTACGCGTTGGGCCGCGGGGTCGAACCAGACGAGGCGCGCGCCGCGGCATGGCTTTCGATTGCCGCGGCGCAGGGATATCCGCCGGCTAAAAAGGCTCGTGAAGCACTTGAGCCGGCGCTGTCGTCCGACGTTCGATCGCGGGCGCGGGATATTGCCAAGACGTTGAAAGCGGAAATTTCGGCCCGATAGGACAGGTAACCGGCAAACAGGTAGACCGGGAACAATTAGCGCTTCCGCTCAACCGCGAAAGTCTCCCATGTCGGCGCCTGTTGCTGCTGCTTTTTAACCAGCTCTTCGATCCGATTGATCATTTCCATACCCTGCATCATGTCCGACCGGATGAAGTCGGCGCGACGGGCCAAGCCGCGGCCAGCGGCTAGATTGTTTTGCCAGCCTTTCATCTTGACCGACAGGCCGCAAAGAATGGCGCCGACAGAAACATGATGGCTTCGGATCATGGTCTTCACGTGATTGAACGATTCCTCCGTGATATCTTCCCACATCGTTTCCGATTCGCGATCGAAATTTTCGAAACGGCTGACCACCGACGCCGTAACATCCGAGATACTATTCTTGATGTAATTGATGCCGCGCATTAGCCGCGCATCGTTGCTGAGCTCATAGCTCTCGGACATCTCGTCAATCGATTCCTCGAACATCATGATCTGCGGGATCAGCGTGTTCAGACAATCCTTGCCATAGGCAATCGAGAGATAGATATCGGCATACTCTTCGAGAAAATTGGGGACATCCTGCAGTTCGATATGCAGCTTGCTTGCCATAAGCTTGAGATTTTCCAGCGCCTCATGCTTGTCGGGGCAGGTGTATTTCTGGATCAACTGCTCCATCGTTTCCACGCTGGATTCAGCCATATTGTAGATCTGTTTGAGAAGCGGCTGCGTGAAGACATTCATGTACTGCATCAGCTCACCGGTATTCTTGTCGGAAAGCTTCAGCAGATTGGTTTGTTCGACCCGGATGCCAAGTTTGCGCAGCTGAATCCGCAAGGAATAGACGTCGAAACTGTGCAAGTCACGTAACGCGGAAATGACGCGCTCGTCGGGATGCTTGCCGCCCTTCGGCCAGCCGAACATATTCGGCAGTTCAGAGGACTCGATCTGTCCGCTTGCACCGCCAACGTCGTGGTAAAGTTCGATTACGCTCTCAAGACGAGCATTCTTGATCAGCCGTGCCCGGCGCAGACTTGGGGTCTGCAAGGGGATGATACTCAGCGGCAGGATATGGACGGCGTCCATATCCGACTCCAACTGACTCATCGTCTCTTCGTCGAGTTCCTCCGAGTCGAGATCTTCGGCCTCGACCGATTCGACCGCACCTTGTGCCATTTAACCTCTCAGGCTGCTGCCATTAACCTGCACGAGCCCTGGTCGCTTCCTTCCTTAAACCATCTTCCTCCTAAAGGTTTAACGCCACATTTAATGGTATCGTTTCTTTCATTAACCACTATTTTTAATTGATATTCCGCGCATAACGGAATACTGCGGCCGCTCAGGAAGGGCGACCGCAGTGCGACTGGCCTTCCGCGGCATTGTGAAACGTTGAAAGCCCCCGGTGCGACCTGCGTTATCTGTTAACCTTGGTTAACGGGGCGCGAGCCGAATGGCGCTGTCGAGCCTGACAACCTCACCATTCATGATCGGGTTGTCGACCATATGCATCACCAGTTTCGCGTACTCTTCGGGCGTCCCGAAGCGCGATGGGAAGGGAAGTGTCGCCGCCAGATTGTCCTGAATCTCCTGGGGCATCCCAAGCAGCATCGGGGTCGCGAACAAGCCCGGCGCAATCGCCAGGACGCGGATTCCGCTGCGCGCGAACTCCCGGGCCGCCGGCAAGGTCAAACCGACGATGCCGCCTTTGGACGACGAATAGGCTGCCTGACCGATCTGCCCTTCATAAGCCGCGACTGACGCCGTGTTGATGATAATGCCGCGTTCGCCATCATCGTTCGGTTCCCGGCCTGTCATGTCCGCCGCCGCCAACCGAAGCACGTTGAATGTGCCGATCAGATTGACATTGATGACCTTGGCATAGACTTCCAGGTCGACCGGTCCGTCGCGGCCGACGATGCGGTGCGCGGTACCGATGCCGGCACAATTGACGCAGATTGCCGCGGAGCCATGGGCGTCGCGCGCCACCGCCACCGCAGCCTCCGCGCTCGCAGCGCTCGACACGTCGCATTCGATCGCCATGCCGCCGATTTCCGCAGCGACCTGGTTCGCGGCATCCATGTTCATGTCGAAGATTGCGACTTTCGCACCCGCCGCCGCGAGCGCCCGGGCAGTGCCCGCGCCCAGGCCGGAAGCGCCACCCGTCACGATAGCTGAAGTTCCTTGTACGTCCATGGTCCGATCTCCCTAAATATCGGCGCCGGATATAGCAGATCGCCTCGACCCTCACCATATGCAGATCCATGAGCGACAATCCGCCGCCCGGATTCGATCTGGGCGACTATGAGACCCAAGAAAAGATGGTCCGTGAAGGGCTGTGGACCAAGCTGCGCCGTGCCATCGGCAGCATTGATTTCGCGCGCGAAGCCGTTGCGGCGTGGTACTGCGCCCGAGACCCGGCAACCCCCGCCCGCGTCAAAGCGATCCTGATCGGTGCGCTGGCCTATTTCATCCTGCCGACCGATGTAATTCCCGACGTTCTGATCGGGTTAGGCTTCACCGACGACGCCGCGGTCTTCTGGGCAGCATGGCAAGCTGTTAGCAGCCACATCACGGAAGATCACCGGCAGCAGGCCGAAATAGCCTTAGAACGTCAGGACATCGAAAAATCCAATTGATCATGTGGCGGCCAAGGTGCCGATCCGCCGAAACCGCAGAAACGGCGGCACCAGCACCAAGGCCTATCCGGTATTAGGCCGCCACCTGTTCCGCAGCGGCAGCACTGCGCATGACGCCTGACAGGATCCCGTAAGCCGTTTCCCAGGCATCCGCAGCCTCTTCTGACCATACGTCCCCGAGGCCCTGTTCCAGGGTCCAGAGCAACGCGGACCCGACCGAGTCGTAGTGCGAGTCGGCCACGCCGTAGGCCACGTGACGGCGCCCCTGTGCCGGCTTCACAAACGCTATCCCGAACTGACGCTGGAACTGCGTACGGGGAATCC
>CAJWOT010000060.1 GCA_913044215.1 uncultured Rhodospirillaceae bacterium
TGGTATATGGCGGTTGGGTCTTTCTGGCACAGCAAAACGTCAAGATCGCCGAACTCGTGCCCGCCCTGCCGGAGAAATTCTCGTCCTTGTTGGGCGGCGATGAAAGTGTTGAGGCGGTCCCGGAGACCGGCTCCGATGCGCCAAAATCCGTAACGTCCGCGCCGGTTCAAGCGCGTGCGACAGAGCCCCAACCGACCCCTTCAACGGTTACGGAAAGTCAGCCTCAAATCGCCGAAACGCCGCCCGCGGAAGCACCGGCAGCGGAAAAGACGGAGCCAATGGATCCGACACCGACACCGGCGATGGCTGCGGAAAATTCCGCTGCGGAGGTCTCTGCCGCGGCACCCCCGCAGCCGCCGAAACCGCCGGCCGTTGCATCTGCCGAACCGAGGCAATTTGGCGGTGATAACGCGGGTTCCCGGATCATGATCAAGGCGCGGATCGATAGCTGGGTACAAATTCGTGACCAGGATGGTGAGAAACTGCTCACTCGGGTGTTGCGTGCCGGAGACAGCTACCGTGTGCCGAACAGGCCCGGCCTGTTGATGGAGACGGGCAATGCGGGCGGGTTGGAAATCACCGTCGATAGCGCGGTGATTCCTGATCTAGGTCCGAAGGGGGCGGTTCGGCGCGACATCGCGCTTGACGCCGACTCTCTCAAGGCGGGTGCGTCGCGCTAACCGACATTCCTAAGCGCTTGGAACCAGCTTTGTTGCGGCGGCGCTTGATTATTCGCCGCGGTATGCGCACATTCGCCGCGCTCGGAACTACGAAAACACGGCACTGACATCATGGCATCGCTTCAGCCCGTGCGCGGCACGCACGATCTCCTGCCCGACGACATGCGCGCGCATCGCCATGTGTCCGATACGGCGCGCGCCGCCGCAGGGCGATATGGCTTCGATGAGATGGCGACGCCGATATTCGAGTTCAGCCAAGTGTTCAAACGGACATTGGGCGACACTTCCGACGTCGTGACCAAGGAGATGTACACCTTCGAGGATAAGGGCGGCGACGAGGTCACCTTGCGGCCTGAGAATACCGCCGGTGTTGCGCGCAGCTTCATTTCCGAAGGGTTGGCGCAGAACGTGCCGGTCAAGTTCTTCTATAGCGGGCCGATGTTCCGCTACGAGCGGCCGCAGAAGGGCCGTCTGCGCCAGTTCCATCAGATCGGGGTCGAGCTCATCGGCGTCGAGCAGGCGCAGGCCGATCTGGAAGTCATCGCGTGCGGCGCGCGCGTTCTGGACGATCTCGGAGTGCTGGGTGAGACGACACTCGAGCTCAACACCTTGGGCGACACCGAGAGCCGCAACCGGTACCGCGAAGCGCTGGTCACCTATTTCAACGATTATGTCGACGAGCTGTCGCCGGACAGTCAAGACCGGTTGCAGCGGAACCCGCTACGGATTCTGGATTCCAAGAACGAGCGCGACCGCGATATCGTTGCCGGCGCGCCGGTCTTCGAGCAATTCCTGAACGAGGACAGCCAGGCATTCTTCGCCACCGTGCGCGATGGGCTGGACGCGCTGGAGATCGCCTATACCCTGAACCCGCGCCTGGTGCGCGGCCTGGATTACTATTGCCACACCGCGTTCGAGTTCACGACACAGGCGTTGGGCGCGCAAGGGGCGGTTATCGCCGGTGGCCGCTATGACGGGCTGATCGGCATGATGGGCGGCCGGGAGACGCCGGGCGTCGGGTGGGCCGGCGGTATCGAGCGGCTAGCGATGTTGTGCGGCGATCCGCCGCCGGCGAGCCGGCCGATCGTCGTCATCCCGGTCGGTGACGAGGCGCGGGCCGCCGGGTTCACGCTGACCGAGACCCTGCGGCGCGCGGAATATCGGGTCGATATCGGGTACAGCGGTAATATGAGCCGCCGCATGAAGCGCGCGAACCGCTTGAATGCCGCCGCGGTGGTCATTCTCGGCGAAGACGAGCTGGCGCGGCAGGCGGCGACGGTGCGGCATATGGATACGGGCGAGCAGGAAGAGGTTTCGCTGGCCTCCCTCCCGGAATTTCTCGCCCCCTATCGGTAGCTGCCGATGGCGGCGGGTGCGCAAGGGCGGCCCATCGTCGTTGGAGCGAACCACCGTTCCAGCACCGTCGGCCTGCGCGAACGAATGTTCCTCGATGAGGCGAAAACGTCCCTGCTCCTGACCAAGCTGGCCGAAGAAGGCATTGCGCAAGCCATCGTCCTGTCGACCTGCGACCGCGTCGAAGTCCAGTCCGTAGTCGATGATCCCGTCCCGCATGCCCGCACCGTCAGGGCGCTGCTGACCGAGGCCTCGGGCGAGCCGTCGGATGTGGTCGCCAACCAGCTCTACGATCATTGCGACGAGGCCGCCGTGCGCCACATCTTCGCCGTCGCGTCATCGCTCGACAGCCAGACGGTCGGCGAGCCTCAGGTGCTCGGTCAGGTCAAGGAAGGGCACCGGTTTTCACAGGGCCGCGGCATGGTCGGGGCCGAACTGGAAACGCTGCTCCAGGCCTCCTACAGCGTCGCGAAACGGGTCCGCACCGAGACCGACATCGGTTTGCACTCGGTATCCATCGCCTCGGCCGCCGGACGGATCGCCCGCGACGTGCAAGGTGATTTGACGGACGCGCGATTGCTCATCGTCGGTCTGGCGGATATGGGCGACATCATCGTCGAACAATTCCGAACGGCCGGTGCGACGAATATCACCATGAGCGGCCCCTCGCGGCGGACCGAGACGGCTGCCCGGCGGGCGGGGTACGGGTTCGTGCCGTTCGATCGTTTCGACGCGGCGTTGCGCGGGGCGGAAATTGTTGTCGCCGCTGCGGGTGCCGGCCGCCATCTGATTACGGCGGCGGCGATGGAGCAGGCGCTGGTGGCACGCCGCCGCCGTCCGGTCCTGCTGATCGATGCCGGCGTGCCGGGCGATATCGACCCCGACGTCGCCGAGTTGGAAGGCGCCTTCCTGTTTTCGTTGGAAGATTTGGAGCGCGTCGCGCTGCAGGGTCGGTCGACGCGCAACGTGGCTGCGGATTCCGCATGGGAAATCGTCGACCAGGAGGTCGCCGCGTGGCGACGCAGTCGGGCGGGCCGCGGCGCCGTTCCGGCGATCGTCGCCCTGCGTGAGCATTTCGAGACCACGCGAAATACCCTTCTGGCGGAGGAGCCCGGCGCGGATGCCGCCGAAGCGACCCGGCTGCTGATCAATCGGCTGCTGCACCAGCCAAGCCGGGCGATGCGGGAAATAGCGGAGACAGAAACGGACAACCGGGCTAATTATGGCGGCACGGCGGAACAGCTGGTGCGTCGTCTGTTCAATCTCGGCGCGAAGAAGGACGGGAACGAAGAATGAGTATGGAGGAAAAATTCGACAGCTTGATCGCGCGGCAGGAAGAGCTCGCCGCGTTGATGTCGTCGGGCGATCTGGAGGCATCGGACTTCACCGCCTTGTCGATGGAGTATGCCGAGCTGTCTCCGGTCGTCGAGAAGGTTAAAGCGCTTAAGGACGCCCGTTCGGAGCTTGAGGATCTGGCTGAACTCGCCGTCGATGGGGACGCTGAGATGAAGGAGCTGGCGGAGACGGAGTCACGCGAACTGAAGGCGCGTCTGCCCGCGCTTGAGCAGGAACTGCGCGTGATGCTGCTGCCGAAGGACGCGGCGGACGCGAAGAACGCGATCCTGGAGGTGCGGGCCGGCACCGGCGGCGACGAAGCATCGCTTTTCGCGGCGGAACTGTTCCGCATGTATCAGCGTTACGCCGATATTCGCGGCTGGAGGTTCGAGCCGATGAGCATCAGCGATAACGAGCTTGGCGGCTACAAGGAAGCCTCCGCGCTGATTTCGGGCCGCGGCGTGTTCGCGCGCCTGAAGTTCGAGTCCGGCGTCCATCGGGTGCAACGCGTGCCGACGACCGAGTCCGGCGGACGGGTGCATACTTCCGCCGCGACGGTTGCCGTATTGCCGGAGGCGGAGGAGGTCGACGTCCAGATCGATGACAAGGATTTGCGGGTTGATATCTTTCGCGCCAGCGGTCCGGGCGGCCAGTCGGTGAATACGACCGACAGTGCCGTGCGCATCACCCATCTCCCGACCGGTATCGTCGTGTCCCAGCAGGACGAAAAATCGCAGCATAAGAACCGCGCCAAGGCGATGAAGATTCTGCTGGCGCGCATCTACGACCATGAACGCGAACAGCTGGATGCCGCGCGCGCCGCGGACAGGCGCAGTCAGGTCGGCAGCGGCGACCGCTCCGAACGCATTCGGACCTATAACTTCCCGCAAGGGCGTGTCACCGATCACCGTATCAATCTGACCTTGCACAAGATCGATAAGATCGTGGATGGCGAGGCGCTGGATGAGGTGATCGACCCGTTGATCGCTGACGATCAGGCCGCGCGGCTGGCCAGTCTGGAATGAGCGACGTCGGGTCCTGCCTGAAACGCGGCGCGGAAACGCTGGCGGCGGCGGGAATCGAAAACCCCTGGCGGGAGGCGCGCCTTCTGCTGTCCCATGCGTCGGGGCTGACGGAAGCGGAATTAATCGGATATCCGGAGCGCGCCGTCGAATCGGCCGGTGAATTCGTCGCGCTTCTCGACCGCCGGATCGCCCATGAGCCGATGTCGCACATCCTCGGCCGGCGGGAATTTTGGAGCCTGACGTTCGAAGTCACGGCGGACACGCTGGACCCGCGGCCGGACAGTGAAACGGTCATCGAAGCCGCGCTCGACCATGTCCGGGACCCCGAAGCGCCGCTGCGTATTCTCGATCTTGGCACCGGAACGGGTTGTCTTCTGGCCGCGATGTTGACCGAACTCCCCAAGGGTTGGGGGATCGGCGTCGAACGTGCCGCTGCAACGGCCCTGGTGGCGCAAGGGAATCTTCGGCGTTTGGGGCTGGCTTCTCGCGGTCGTGTGGTCGTTGCGGATTGGACGGCGCCTCTACGGGGAGAATTCGACCTCATCGTCACCAATCCGCCCTATATACCGGCGGCGGATATCGCGTCCCTTCAGCCTGAGATCGCAATTTTTGAACCAGAATTGGCACTGGATGGTGGTGCTGACGGGCTGAACGCGTATCGCGAGATTTTTCCGGCGGCACTCAAGCTACTTGCGCCCGGCGGCTTCTTGATTGCCGAATTTGGGGACGGGCAAAGCCAGGAAGTGATTCGTTTGGCAGAAGCGGAGGGACTGACGAACTGTGGCATTCGTACCGACTTGTCCGGACGGCCGCGCTGTCTCGTCTGCGCGCCGCGATGAGCGACAAATCAGCGCGCGAATCCGGGGGACAGCGGCCAATTTCTCGGACAAATATGAAAACCGTCTAGGCCGATCTTGAAAAACCGCAGAATTCCGCGATTCGGGCGGTTAACGAATCATGCAAGATTTTGCGGCAAAGTGTCGCGCGGACTTCAGGTGCGATGCCGAATCAAGTAAATAGTTCATTGTATCGCATAGGGTTATCCATTTGCGACGATGTCATGCGTCGAGGCGCTTGAAACGGCATCGTAGCCGGTTAGTATGGGCTGGTCGCGTCGAGGCGTCGGGGTGCGGGGCGGACGCGCGGTCGTTTTGGGAGTGGGAGTAGCAACGTGATAGCACGACTTGTCGCGCTCGCGGCGGTGTTCGCTGGCGTATTCGGCGTTCAAGGCGCCATGGCGGCGGAACCCAAAAATTGGCAACTCGGTCTCCAGGAAGCGGTGACGCCGACGATGGAGAGGATCGATAGTTTTCACGACTTCGTGACGATTATCGCGACCGTCATCGCGTTGTTCGTGATGGTTCTCTTGTTGATCGTTATTTTCCGGTTCAACGAGAAATCGAATCCGACGCCGACAAAAACGACGCACAACCTGGTGCTGGAAATCGCCTGGACCGTGATTCCGATCTTGATCCTGGTCGTAATGGCGATCCCGTCCTTCAGGCTGATGTATTTCGCCGACCGGGTCGACGACCCGGACATGACGCTGAAGATCATTGGGCATCAGTGGTATTGGACTTACGAATATCCGGACCATGGCAATTTCACCTTCGACGCCAACATGGTAACCGAGGAAGACTTGGCGAAGGATAAGAGCCTGAAACGCAACATGGATACGGACGAGCGTGTCGTGTTGCCGGTTGGACAGAAGATCCAGCTGCTGATGACGGCAGACGACGTGCTTCATAACTGGGCGGTTCCCGCCTTCGGCATCAAGCTGGATACGGTGCCGGGCCGGTTGAACGAGACCTGGGTTCAGATCAACAAGCCGGGCGTCTATTACGGTTTCTGCTCCGAACTGTGCGGCGTCAATCACGCTTACATGCCGATTACCGTCGAGGCGGTGTCGCCGGAGGCGTTCGAGAAATGGGTCAAACAGGCCCAGAAGAAGTACGCCAAGGTAGATGGCACGCCACCGTCGGTGGATGTCGCCAAGAACGCCGACTAGGACGCTTAGAGGAAGGGATTCGATATGGCTGCCGGACACGCAGATCCAACCGGTTGGAGACGCTTCGTCTATTCGACCAACCACAAAGACATCGGCACGATGTACCTGTTCATATCGGTCTTGGCCGCGCTGATCGGTGGCGCGTTCTCGATCTATATGCGCATGGAGTTGATGGAGCCGGGCGTTCAATACATGACCAACGAGGACGGCAGTCCCGACGGTCACGCGTTCAATGTCTTCGTCACGGCGCACGGCCTGATCATGGTGTTCTTCGTGGTCATGCCCGCGCTTATCGGTGGGTTCGGTAACTGGTTCGTGCCGCTGATGATCGGGGCGCCGGATATGGCGTTCCCGCGGATGAACAATATCAGTTTCTGGTTGCTCGTCCCGGCGCTGTTGCTGCTGTTCTTCTCGGCCATTGTCGGTGGCGGGGCAGGCACCGGCTGGACGGTCTATCCACCCTTGTCAAATGTGGAAGGCCATCCAGGTGCGTCAGTCGATATGGCGATCTTCGCACTTCACTTAGCGGGCGCCTCTTCGATTCTGGGCGCGATCAACTTCATTACGACGATCTTCAACATGCGCGCGCCGGGCATGACCCTGCACAAGATGCCTCTGTTCGCATGGTCGATCCTGGTGACGGCGTTCCTGTTGCTGCTGTCGCTGCCGGTTCTCGGTGGTGCGATCACGATGCTCCTGACCGACCGTAACTTCGGCACGGCCTTCTTCAAGCCGGAAGGCGGCGGTGACCCGATCCTGTTCCAGCATCTGTTCTGGTTCTTCGGGCATCCGGAAGTCTACATCATGATCCTGCCGGGCTTCGGCATCGTCTCGCACATCATCTCGACCTTCTCGAAGAAGCCGGTTTTCGGCTATCTCGGCATGGCCTATGCGATGGTGGCGATCGGTTTCGTCGGCTTCATCGTCTGGGCGCACCACATGTACACGGTGGGCATGGACATCGACATGCGCGCCTATTTCGTCGCGGCCACCTTGGTGATCGCGGTGCCAACGGGCGTCAAGGTGTTCAGTTGGATCGCGACGATGTGGGGCGGGTCGATCCGTTTCGATACGCCAATGCTTTGGGCGGTCGGGTTCATCTTCCTGTTCACGGTCGGCGGTGTCACGGGCGTCGTTCTGGCTAATGCGGGCGTCGATCTGGCACTGCACGATACCTACTATGTGGTGGCGCATTTCCACTACGTGCTGTCGCTTGGCGCGGTGTTCTCGATCATCGCCGGGACGTATTACTGGTTCGGTAAGATGACGGGACGGCACTATCCGGAGTGGGGCGGCAAGCTGCACTTTTGGACGACGTTCGTCGGCGTGAACCTGACATTCTTCCCGCAGCACTTCCTGGGGCTTGCAGGCATGCCGCGCCGCTATATCGACTACGCCGACGGGCTTGCCGGTTGGAACATGGTGTCGTCGATCGGTGCGTATATCACCGCGGCGTCGACCCTGTTCTTCTTCGTTATGCTGCTTTGGGCGATGAAGGCTGGCCGCCCGGCGGACGCCAGCTACTGGGGCGAAGGGGCGACGACCTTGGAATGGACCGTATCCTCGCCGCCGCCGTTCCACAGCTATGAGGAACTGCCGCAGATCAAGTAGCGGCAGGCCGGCGAACCAGCCACTGGGGGGCAATTCAAGGTGAGCGATACCGCATATCGCACGATGGAGCAGCCGGAAACGGCGCTGGCGGGGCCGGGCGACTATTTCGCCCTGCTCAAGCCCAGAGTCGTATCGCTTGTCGTCTTCAGCGGTTTGGCCGGCCTTCTGGTGGCGCCGGGGGAAATTCATCCGCTGATCGCCGCCGTCGCGGTCCTGTGCATTGCTGTGGGTGCGGGCGCCTCGGGCGCGATCAATATGTGGTACGACCGCGATATCGACGCGGTTATGGATCGCACGCGACAACGTCCGATTCCGATGGGACGGGTCGCCCCGGGCGATGCGTTGGGTTTCGGCGTGGTCCTTGCGACGGGCGCTGTTGCCCTCATGGGATTGGCCGTGAACTTTGCGGCGGCTGCGCTGTTGGCCGTTGCGACCCTCTTCTACGTTTTCGTCTACACGATTTGGCTCAAGCGGCGTACGCCGCAGAACATCGTGATCGGTGGCGCAGCCGGGGCCTTTCCGCCGATGATCGGCTGGGCGGCGGTAACCGGGTCTGTCGGTTTAGAATCTTTGCTGTTGTTCGCTTTGATCTTCTTTTGGACACCACCGCATTTTTGGGCCTTGGCGTTGTATCGGAACGGCGACTACGCGCGCGCCGGCATTCCCATGCTGCCGGTCGTGGCGGGCAAGACCGAAACCAAGAAGCAAATGATCCTCTACACCGTGCTGCTAATCCCCCTGGGGGTCGCACCGGTGTGGTTCGGATTTGTCGGCTGGGTGTATGGCAGCGCGGCAGCGTTGCTGGGACTGATCTTCCTGGCCGCGGCGATCGCGGTGTGGTTCGACCGGACCGACAAGTCGGCGAAGCGGATGTTTGGTTATTCTATTTTTTATCTTTTTGCGTTATTCGCGGTGATGGTGGCCGACGCGACGCTGGGTTTGAGCGGATAACGTGCCATGAGTACGAGGACAGCAACGGATACCATGGCGGAAGACGACGAGAAGGGCCGCTTCCCGAGCGAGATGCACAAGCGGCAGCGGTCGAAAAATTTGACGATGCTCGCAGTTTTGGTCGGGCTGGTCGCGCTGTTTTACGTTCTCGCGCTTGTCCGTATGGGAGGCGGCTAGCGGCATGATGAGGCGTAAAGGAAATCGCCGGATTCTCTTGTCTTGTCTCGGAATCGTGGCAGGCATGACCGCGTTGTCATTCGCCGCGGTGCCGCTTTACGATCTGTTTTGCCGCGTTACCGGTTATGGCGGCACGACCCAGCAAGCCGCGGAAACGACGGGTGAGATTGTTGATCGGGTCATACGCATCCGGTTCGATGCGTCTGTGAATTCCGGGCTGCAGTGGGAATTTCAGCCGGTGCAACGCGAACTGTCTATGCGGATCGGCGACAGCGCCGTGGCGTTCTACCGTGCACGGAACGTGGCGGACACCCCGATCGTGGGGGCTGCCGCGTTCAACGTGACGCCGCTGAAGGTAGGCAAGTACTTCAACAAGATCGAATGTTTTTGCTTCACCGAGCAGAAGCTTGAGCCGGGAAAATCCATCGATATGCCGGTGACGTTTTTCGTCGATCCGGAGATCGTGAACGATCCCAATCTCGATGATGTCAAACTCATTACGCTGTCCTATACCTTCTTCGAAGTCGAAGAGGAGACGGACGAAAAGAAGGCGGAACTCGCCGAGCCGGCAAGTCAGCGGGCGGTTAATTGAAGACCTGATTGCCGGTAACGGACGAGAGCAGAAACTGGAACGAGAGAGAGCCGAGAAATGAGCGCCGAACATAGTCACGATTACCATCTCGTCGATCCGAGTCCCTGGCCGTTTGTCGGTACGATCGCCGGTGCCACAACGTTCTTCGGCCTGATCCTTTACATGCACAACGACTTCTTCGGCGAAGGCATGGAAGGGGTTTTGGAAGGTCTTGGTCTCTGGACTATCGCACCGGGCGTGGTGTTGCTGTTCATCACCGGCTGGTTCTGGTGGCGCGATGTGATCCGCGAGGCCGAGCATGAAGGGCACCACAAGCCGGTCGTCCAGCTCGGTATGCGGTACGGTATGGCGCTGTTCATCTGCTCCGAGGTGATGTTTTTCGCGGCGTTCTTCTGGGCCTTTTTCGGCGCCAGCCTGTTTCCGCGCGAGACACCGTACGATCTGCCGGGTGGCGTCTGGCCGCCCGAAGGCATCGTGACCTTCGATGCGTTTGATCTGCCGTTCTTGAATACGCTGATCCTGCTGATGTCCGGCGTGACGGTGACCTGGGCGCACCACGCGTTGATCGAAGGCAATCGCAAGGGTTTGCTGAATGGCCTCGCCATCACGATTTTGCTGGGTATCTGCTTCACGATCCTGCAAGCCTATGAGTATTCGCATGCCGGATTTACCTTCACTGGCGGGATCTACGGATCCACCTTCTTCATGGCGACAGGGTTTCACGGTTTCCACGTGATTGTCGGCACCTGCTTCCTGATCGTGTGCTACTTCCGCGCCCGTGCAGGACACTTCAAACCCGACCATCATTTCGGTTTCGAAGCGGCAGCCTGGTATTGGCACTTCGTTGACGTTGTCTGGCTGTTCCTCTTCGTTTGCGTCTATTGGTGGGGCGGCTGATTGCGAGGGGATGGCGAACTCCTTCCCACCCCTTTCCCCCTACGCGACTGGATTGCGCTGCCGGTGCCCACGATGTGGCACCGGCAGACTTTTTGGCGGCCTCTTGACTGTCGCCGATCGGTGCACCCATTGCGATCTCGATCTCAGCGCGCAGGACAGCGGCGACGGACCCGCCGTCTTCGTGATCTTCATCATCGGCCCGATCGTCACCGGATTGGCGTTTTGGCTCGAAATGTCCGTTGCACCGCCCTTGTGGCTCCATGTCGTCTTGTGGTTTCCGATGATCACCATCGGCTCAATTGCGCTGTTGCGGCCCTTCAAGGCTGTGCTGGTCGCGTTGCAGTACCGTCACAAGGCGGGCGAACCCGGTACCCGGACCATCGAATGAGCATACGGTTCCCATGACCTTCCAACCTCGTTTCTGGCCCACCGTTATGACGGTCCTGATGCTGATTGCCTTGCTTGGACTTGGGACCTGGCAGGTACAGCGATATAGCTGGAAGTCCGATCTGATCGCGAAACTGCAATCCCGCTCGCAGGCGGCGGCGGTTGCCTTGCCGGCCGCGGATGCGCCGCATGACGAGATCGAATTCCAACGGGTCCGCGTCAGCGGTACCTTCCTACACGAGCACGAATTCTTTTTGTTGGGCCGGTCCCGGCGCGGTTCTCCCGGGCTGCACGTGATCACGCCGCTGCGCCGGTCGGACGGCAAAGGATACGCCCTCATCGATCGCGGTTGGATCCCGTTCGACCGCCGTGCCCCGTCCAGCCGGGCGGACGGCCAGGTCAAGGGCGCGGTAACCTTTGAGGGCATCGTCCGGATCGCCCGCGGGCCCAACATGTTCATGCCCGAGAACGATCCGACAGGAAACAACTGGTACTTCATCGATCCGGCCGCCATGGCGAGCACTGCCGGCATCGATACCCTTCCAGGCTATTACGTGCTGTCCGGCGCCAAGGAAATACCGGGCAGCTATCCCATTCCGCGGCAATGGCGTATCGATATCCGCAACGACCATGTTGAATACGCGATCACCTGGTATCTGATGGCGATTATCCTGGTCGTGATCTACGTGCTGTATCACCGCCAAAAGGGGTGATGGCTTCAGCCTATACGCAACTCGAAGCGCGCTTCAGCAAGATCGCCTTGCTGGGCGAAGCGATCGGTATGCTGAGTTGGGATCAGTCGGTGCTGATGCCCAAGGGCGGCGCCGCTGCGCGCGGTGACCAAATTGCCGCGCTGTCCGTGATCCGCCATGACATGTTGACGGATACGGCGCTCTCGAACCTGCTGGATGAGGCCGCAGAGGATAACGGGCTGGACAGTTGGCAGGCGGCAAACCTACGGGAAATGCGGCGCAAATGGGTACATGCCGCAGCCGTCCCCGCCGATCTGGTCGAAGCCATTTCGAAGGCGTCAAATGCGTGCGAGACGGTGTGGCGCTCGGCACGACGCGATTCAGACTTCGCGTCGGTGGTACCGGCGTTCGCGGAAGTTCTGACGCTGACGCAGCGGATGGGTGAAGCGAAGGCGGCGGCGTTTGGGTGTTCCCTTTATGACGCGCTGCTCGATGCCTATGAGCCCGGGGGGCGCAGCGCCGAAATCGATCCGATCTTTGACAGCTACGCGCGATTCCTGCCGGATTTCCTGGAAGATGTGTTGACCCGTCAGACCGCGCGCCCCGCTCCGCGATTCCCCGACGGACCGTTTCCGATTGCCGCACAGCGAACGCTCGCGCGGCGGCTGGCGGAGACAGTCGGGCTCGACTTTGAATCGGCGCGGCTCGATGAAAGCTTGCATCCGTTCACCGGGGGCATCCCGGAAGATAGCCGGATAACGACCCGATACGACGAAAGCGACTTTACGCAGGCGCTGATGGGCGTCCTGCACGAGACCGGCCATGCCATGTATGAGCGCGCCCGGCCCGCCGCCTGGCGGCGCCAGCCGGCCGGCGAGGCGCGCGGCATGACGATACATGAGAGCCAGTCGCTGCTCGTCGAAATGCAGGTGTGCCGGTCACGCGGTTTCCTGGGGTGGGCGGCACCCATCATGCGCGATGCCTTTCGCGGAGAAGGGGAAGCGTGGCAGGCGGAAAATCTCTATCGCCTTGCCATACAGGTGAGCCGCGGCTTCATCCGGGTCGACGCCGATGAAGTAACCTACCCGGCGCATGTCATTCTGCGCTACCGGCTCGAAAAAGCGATGCTGGCAGGCGACCTGCCTATTTCCGACCTGCCGACGGCGTGGAACGCGGGCATGCGGGACCTGCTCGGCACCGCGCCGCCGGACGACAGGCTTGGCTGTTTGCAGGATATTCATTGGTATGACGGTGCCTGGGGATATTTCCCGACCTACACCTTGGGTGCGATGGCGGCGGCGCAGATCTACGCGGCCGCGACCGCGGCGGTTCCCGCTATTCCGGACGCCATTGCGGCCGGTAACTTCGCGCCTCTGATGGCCTGGCTTGCCGAGAATGTCCACGGCAAAGGCTCGCTGCTTTCGACGGCAGCGTTGATTAAAACCGCCACCGGCAAACCGCTTGACGATACCGCTTTCAAGGCCCACTTGCGGACCCGCTATCTCGGCGACTGATTTGGTGACCGGCGTGCCAGGCAGTAGGCTTGGCCGGTACATCAAAGTTGGAGGAAGCAGGATGAAAGCGGGCTTTATCGGCACCGGCAGCATGGGATTGCCGCTTGCCGCCAATATCTTGAAACAGGAAAACGCGCTCGTCGCCTACGACATCAATCCGGAGGCGACGAAGTCCCTGGCCGAGAAGCAGGCGCGCATCGTCGACTCGCCGGTCGCGGTGGCCGACGAATCCGATATCGTTTTCGCCTGCATGCCCAGCATCGACAGCTTTCACGCGGTGGTCACCGCGGAAGACGGGATCATCCATGGCAAGCAGATGAAGACCTTCGTCAATCTCGGCACGATGGGCACGGAAGCCCTGGCCGAGATCGAGGCGACCTTGGGCGAAAAGGGCGTGCCGACGTTGGACTCGCCGATCACGGGGGGCGTGCAACGTGCCTGGGAGGGCGATATCACGGTCATCTCCTCCGGCCCGAAAGAGGTGTTCTCGCAGGCCGAACCCTACCTCAAATCCTTCGCCCGCGACATCCACTATGTCGGCGAGAAAGTGGGCCAGGCGCAGATCACCAAGGTCTGCAATAACATCATGTCCTTTACCAATCTCGTCGTTGGCCTCGAGGCATTGACGATGGCGGCTAAGGGTGGCGTCGATCCGGAGAAGGTACTCGCGGTGATCAATTCCGGTTCGGGACAAAACAGCGCGACCTTGTCGAAAATCCCCAACTTCGTGATGAACCGGAAGTTCAACATGGAAGCGCCGATGTACATCACCGCCAAAGACGCGATGCTTTGGCGCATGGAGGCGGAACGGCTGGAGGTGCCGCAGAACGTGGCTGGCGCGACCTATCACACCATGCAGCAGGCGCTGGCCATGGGGCTGCGCGAAGGCGATATGAGCGAGATCGTGAAGGTGATCGAGCGGGCGGCCGATTTCGAGCTGCCGAAGACCCGGGACTGAGGGGGGACCGATGACACAATTCGTACTGGTGCACGGTTCTTTCCAAGGCGGTTGGATCTGGCAGCCGACGGCGGCGTTTCTGCGAGCTGCGGGCCACGATGTCCTCGTGCCGACCCTGGACGGGTGCGCCGAACGTAAAGTTAACCTGCGGCCCGGACTGTCGGTGACGTTGGCCGCGAAAGAGCTGGCCGAAGCGCTATTCTATGAGGATCTGCAAGACATCGTTTTGGTCGGTACCAGCTCTGGCGGTCTGGTCGTGGAAAAGACCGCAGCGTTGGCCCGTGACCGTATCCAGCGTTTGGTATTCCTCGACGCGCTGGTCCCTCAGCCGGGTGAGAGCGTGAAGGATATCGTCGAGCGGCCGCCGGGGACGCCGCCCTACGAGATGACCGAATTCACCCGCGGCCCGACCCGCGAACAGCTTGAGACCGGCCTGTTCGGCGAGTTGAGCGGTGAGTTGAAGGACTGGGCCTTGGCGCGGGCGACACCGCACCCGCTTGGCCTGTCCGATCAGCAGCCGGGCGAGCTGGACGATTTCTGGGAACAGTCCTGGGACGCGACGGTGATCTATTGCACCGCAAGCGCCAATCCACCGGAATCGCACCAGCGCCGTACCGCTGATCGGTTGAATGCGGAGTGGGTCGAGATGGAAGCGGGACACTACCCGATGCTCACCCATCCGAAAGAGACGGCGCGGCTGCTGCAAGGCTAGCGAAATCGCGACTTTACCGGCCGTGTGCGGCCTTGCTTGGGCGCAGTGGTGTAGATAGTCTACCGCCCCTCAAAACAAGCTCGAGGACAGCGATTTGCGTTACATCAGTACGCGCGGGCAGGCCCCGGTGCTCGAATTCGATGATGTCCTGCTTGCCGGACTGGCCCGGGATGGCGGGCTCTATCTGCCCGAATCATGGCCGCGGTTGAGCGCCGACGACATCCGTTCTCTGCGCGGTCTGTCCTATCCGGAATTGGCGATGCGGGTCGTGGCGCCGTTCGTCGGCGGTAAGATTGAAGATGCGGCGTTGGCCGATATCTTGACCGAGGCCTATGCGGGGTTCGGGCATGATGCTGTCGCGCCTTTGGTCCAGCTCGACGCTAATCTCTGGACCATGGAACTGTTCCATGGTCCGACGCTCGCCTTCAAGGATTTTGCGATGCAGTTCCTGGGCCGCGCCTTCGATCACGTGTTGGGGCGGTGCGGCGAGCGGGTGACAATCGTCGGCGCCACATCCGGAGATACCGGTTCCGCAGCATTCGAGGCGTGCCGCGACAAGGATGCCATAGATATTTTCTTCCTGTACCCGAACGGACGGGTCTCGGAGGTGCAGCGTCGCCAGATGACGACGGTCGGTTCGGCGAATGTCCATGCCATTGCGATCGAAGGTACCTTCGACGATTGCCAGGATTTGGTGAAGGCGATGTTCAACGACACCGCCTTCCGGGACGAGATGCGCCTGTCGGCGGCGAACTCAATCAACTGGGCGCGGCTGATGGCTCAGATCGTCTACTATTTCCACGCCGCAGTGTCGCTCGGCGGTCCCGACCGCCCAGTCTCCTTCGCCGTGCCGACCGGCAATTTCGGCAATGTCTATGCAGGCTACGCAGCGCGTGCCATGGGATTGCCGATCGAACGGTTCATCGTCGGCTCCAACGTCAACGATATCCTGCCGCGCTTTTTCGACAGCGGCACCTTGGAAATGGCGGAAGTCGCGCCGACGATCTCGCCGAGCATGGATATCCAGGTTTCCAGCAACTTCGAGCGCTTTCTGTTCGAGTTGTATGAGAGAGATGGCGGGGTGGTTTCGCAAAACGTAACGGAATTCCGTAATACCGGTAAATTGTCAGTTGGAAACAATTTGTGGGAGAGTTCGCGCGAGACCTTCGACGGATTCCGGCTCGACGATACGGATACTAGGGCGGTGATCGGCCAGGTGCACGCGGCGAATGGCTACCTGCTTGATCCGCACAGCGCCATCGGCGTCGCTGCCGCCCGAGCCAAGGCAAGCGATCCCGCAACGCCCATCGTCTCGCTCGCCACCGCGCATCCGGCGAAATTCCCCGACGCCGTTGAGGAAGCTTCCGGCATCCGGCCCCCGCTACCGCCGGCACTCGCCGATTTGCATGACCGTCCGGAGCGTATGACCGTGTTGCGCAACGATCTGGCCCAGGTCGAATCCTTCGTGCGCGAGCATGTCAGTCTTAAGGGCGCCGCATGAGCGGCGTCCGCTCCTCGACCCTGTCGTGCGGTATGCGGGTTGTGACCGACACGGTCGACACCGTCGAGACCGCCTCGCTCGGCGTCTGGGTCGGCGCCGGCACCAGGAACGAACCGCAAGCCATCAACGGTGTCGCCCATCTGCTGGAGCATATGGCTTTCAAGGGCACGTCCCGCCGCAGCGCTGTCGATATCGCCCGTGAAATCGAGGATGTCGGCGGTCAAATCAACGCCTATACCAGCCGCGAACACACCGCCTATTACGCCAAGGTGCTGCATGGCGACGCGCCGCTGGCGATGGATATCCTGGCTGATATCTTGCAGGATTCGATCTTCGATCCGGACGAACTGGCGCGCGAACGCGCCGTCGTCCTGCAGGAGATCGGGCAGTCCTACGACACGCCGGACGACATCATCTTCGACCATTTCCAGGCCACCGCCTTTCCTGATCAGCCGCTTGGCAGACCGGTGCTGGGCCGGCCGGAAATCGTGGAAAGCATGCCGCGGGACGCCATCATGGGCCATATGCGGCAGACCTATGGCGGCGAGGCGATGGTGCTGTCGGCGGCCGGCCGGGTCGACCACGATACCGTCGTTGCGATGGCCGAGGAGCTGTTTGCCGGCCTGCAGCGCCGCTCCGGCGGTGAGACGGAAACCGGTTCCTACGCTGGCGGCGACCACCGGGAGGACCGTGAGCTGGAACAGGTCCATTTCGTCCTCGGATTCCCCGGCTTCGGCTATCATGACGAGGCGTTCTACGCCGCCTCGGTGCTGTCCTCTCTGTTCGGCGGCGGCATGTCCTCGCGTCTGTTTCAGGAGATTCGCGAACGGCGCGGTCTTGCCTATTCGATCTATTCCTTCCTGTCCTACTATTCCGATTGCGGCTTGTTTTCGATCTATGCCGGCACTGGGCGCGAGGAGACAGCGGAGCTGACCACGGCGCTGTGTGCTGAAATCCATCGGCTCGGCGAGACCTTGGAAGAGGCAGAGGTGAAGCGGGCCCGCAACCAGCTCAAGGCGGCGACCCTGATGGCGCTCGAATCGACGGGAGTCCGCTGCGAGCAGATGGCGCAGCAGACCCTCATCTTCGACCGCCAGATTCCGATCGAGGAGCAGATCGAAAAAATCGAAGCGGTGGATATCGATGCGGTTGCGGCCGTCGCCGCGCGTATCTTTGCCGGCCGACCGACGATCGCTGCGATGGGGCCGCTCGACCGGTTGGCCGACTACGACACCATCGCAGCCGCGTTGAAGCAGTGAGGAGGCGGGGCGGTCGCCTGTCGCGGCGAACGGCACGGATGTAAGCTGTAGCAATCATGTTCAACCTCCTGTCCAACAACGCGCCCACGGTTCGGCTGCCCGGCCGGAAGATCTATTTGCGCCCACCGGTTCGCACGGACGAAAAACAGTGGATCGCGATCCGTGAGGAAAGCCGCGATTTTTTGGAGTTCTGGGAACCGACTTGGCCGTCTGATGCGACGACCCCGGCAGCTTTCCGGCGTCGTTTGAAGAAGTTCACTGCGGATTGGCGCGACGGCATGACCTACGCTTTCCTCCTCTTCCGGCGAGAGGACGACGCACTGCTTGGCGGTATCACCTTATCGAATGTGCGCCGCGGCGTTTCCCAATCGGCCAGTATGGGTTACTGGATGGGCAAACCGCACGCGCGTAAGGGCTACATGGCGGAGGCTATCCAGCTCTCGCTCGACTTCTCGTTCGACACGCTGGGTCTGCATCGCATCGAGGCCGCTTGCTTGCCCTCCAACACGCCGAGCCGCAATCTGTTGCTGAAGAGCGGCTTCGTCCAGGAAGGCTTTGCCCGGCGTTATCTGCGCATCAATGGTACCTGGCAGGACCACGTCTTCTTCGCCATCTTGCGCACCGACCGGCGCCCGGGCGTGGGTGGATAGGGAAAGCGCTGCCATCAGACGCCGCAACCAATTGTAAATAATTGGGGCTGTAGGGTCATATTGGCTGTATGGCGGGAAACGTGTTTGTAGAAGGCAGGCGACACGTTAAACCGCCGTTGGATGTGACTGGGGCCTGCCAGTAGGTGCCGGGGGATGACCTTTCTAAGTCGCCATTCAATTGCATTGCGGGGGTGCCGCGTTGCCGGCGCCATCCTGTTTCTTCTGCTTGCCGGAGTGTCCATCGGGCACGCAGGCGATGAACCGGAAGCGAAGCTGAAAGGCCAATTGAGCGTGGTGTTGCAGGCGAGCGTGCTGTCGATTGAGCTGGACGTGCCGAGCGCCGATATCGTTGGATTCGCGCACCC
>CAJWOT010000061.1 GCA_913044215.1 uncultured Rhodospirillaceae bacterium
GGGACCTTTCACAGATTGCGCTTGAGCAGGACGGCTAACTCTGCGCCCAAATCCCCTTTCCCGGCGATGGGCATCGCCGATTTGCCGCTGCGCGCCTTGAACACGCCTTCGATGCTACGTGTCAGCAGTTCTGCGGCAAAACTCAACGCATGCATGATGAAAGTGCGTTCGGACTTCTTGATCGCGTCCGTCAATACTTTGGCAGTCAATTCACCTCTCTCGTGTAAGGACTTCGCCCGCTCGCATGCAGCCTCATCATCGTCGCCTTCGTCTTCTGCACCGGCGTCGGAATCCTCAACGCCATCAAGACGCTTTGCCACTGACTCGCTTAGCTTTTCGGCAATGTCGTCATCGGCCAGCGCATCGTGCTTGATCAACGGATCGCCGGCCAAAAGGCGGTGCTGGGAAGCCGGATTTGCCAGCGCCAGAAATCGTTGGAAATCCTAACGGAGCAGTTCGCCAACCTGAAAAACAGGTCAAGCTGGTGAATTAGACGGTCGGCATGCGCCAGAAGCTGTTTAAGTTCGGTCACAGGTCGCGAATCAATCTGATCAACACGCAGCTTGAGCTGTCCCGGGTGCGGGGCGTCATGGCGGAAGCGCGGGTGTCAATGGATCAGGCGCGCGCTGCCATTCAGGAAGCCAAGAACGAACTGGCCGAATTGGAAGTGACAGAGCGCGGTAAGGCGCTGGAAGGTTTGAGCAACGTGATGGCCGAATGCGCCGGGTCGCGGGAAAATCTGGCCCGGCTCGACGACCGGGTCAATCGCCTCGAAATCACCGCACCGGTTGCCGGTGTCGTGCATGGGCTGCAGGTTAACACGCCTGGCGCGGTGGTCGAGCCGGCTCAGGTCTTGCTGACGATCGTGCCGCTGGACGAGCAAGTCGTTGTCGAAACGGAAATCGAACCGCAGGACATCGGTCACATCGCCGTCGGGCAGGAAGCCAACGTGACCGTGAGCGGTTTCGATCAGCGACGCTACGGCAATGTGAAGGGCACCCTGACCAACATCTCGCCGACGACGTTCACCGACGAGAAAGATCGCAGCTATTTCAAGGGCTGGATTAAACTGGCGCAGGACTACATCGAAACGAAGGACGCCCAGCATAAGGTCGTTCCCGGCATGATCGTCCAGGCGGACATCACGACGGGCTCGCAGAGTCTACTGCGCTACCTGACGACGCCAGTGTACGTCGCGCTGTTCCAGGTGTTCTCTGAGAGATAGCTGCTGGTCAGACGGAAACGCCGGCCAGCGCCTGTTCGACGATTTCCTGACCGCGGGCCCAGATATCGGCTTTCCACTGACTGTCCTCGCCATAGAAGGCAGCGCGTGTCTGCGCTTTGATCGCCTTGAAGTGCGATGACGCTTCCGCGCCGCCTTTCGCGTAGAGCCAATTGTCGGCGCGGATCGCTTCGTGGACTTCTTCCAGGGGCAAGGTGCCGAACTCCAAGGTGATCGCGGTCTGTTCCGCGTCGGGGCAGGCGCGGCGGTAGCCGAAATCGATGGTGCCGCTGAGGCGCACCGAGGCGGAGTTGCCGACGGCGGCGCTCTTCACGCCCGGGCCGTACCAGGCGACGGTGCGCTCATATTGCGGGTCGCCGGGGCCGCCGCGGCCGATAATCTCGCCATAGCCGCGCGGGCCTAGTCCCGTGTGGAAGTCGACCACTGCGATTCGTTCTGCCTGGGCAAGATGCTCGCGGGCGAACCCTTCGATTGTGCGGCGTGACCAGCTTGGCCCTGTGCCGCCATAGAACAGCCCGTCGGGGAAGGTGTATTGGCCGCGCGACGTGACTTGCTGGAAGGCCGGTAACCCTTCGCGCACCTTGTAGGCTTCAATCGCCGCATCCGCCGCTTTACGGGCCGGCCCGTCCCATGCGTCCGGCACCAGGGCTGAATGCAGCTCGGCATAGCCCGGACTGTCCGGCGGTCCCGCCTCGAAATCGATGAAATTGCGATTGAGGTCGATATTGTCCTCGTTAACCCGACGCTGATGGGCGAAACCGTGCGGGTTGTTGGCGTGTACCAGAAGGAGGGCCGTTCCGGCGTCGAGCCGGCTTTCCCAGTTCTCGGTCAGGAAGCCGGTCTGGCAGCCGGAGCCGCAAAACCCCTCGACACCGTGCGTGGCCGAACCGGCGACAACAATGTTCCGGGCGTTTCTTGCGCCGAGCCAAACGATATCGGTACCGATTGCCTCGCCGTTCGGTCCGGTCAGCGGATGTTCGAACTGCCACAGCGGAACGTTGGCGCTCGCAGCCGCAGCGAGAAACTTGCTGCGGGCTTCGGCGTAGTCGGTGGAGAAGTACTTATCCATATTGAAGCGCCCTATGCCGGTATCGCGGCGCCGTCACGCCGGCTGTCGGCGGCGCCCGCCAATGCACCGCTGTCTGGATCGCGCGCGACCGCCTGCATGCCGCCGGTTCGCCAGGAATAGTCCGGCAACAACGAGACGGCATGACCGCGGGCTGAAAGTTCGACGCAGACCGAATGTGGTACCCTTCGTTCCAGGTAAATCTGTCTGCCGTCCCAGAGGCGGGCCCGCGGCATCTCGATCGCCGCCTGAACGTCCAGGCCAAAATCCACATGTCCGACCATCGCCTGGACCTGGGTCTGCAGGATGCCGTAACTGCCGGGCGTGCCGAGTGCTAGGATTGCCTTGCCATTGTGGGTCGAAATCGATGGCGCCAGGCACATGGCCATGCGCTGACCCGGCTGCAAGGCGTTCGGCGAGTCCGGATTAAGGTCCGTCCAGTTCAGGAAATTGTTCAGGATCACCCCGGTGCCGGGAACCATCACACCGGACCCGTAGGCGGAGCCCAGGCTCTGCGTCAGGCAGATCATGTTGCCTTCCGCGTCGGCGATCGACATCGATGTCGTATTTTCCTTCGGCGCGTCGGCCGCGAAATCAGCGTCCCCGGTCCATTTCTCCGTCGGACCTTCGACCGGAACGCCGTCGCCTGCGCGGGTCACATAGTCCGCCATATCGGCGAGAAGCGCTTCGGCATCTTTCGGGCTGCATCGGTTGTGTTGGATGCGCAAACCAGCCGCAATACGGATCGCCCGGAATACCAGATCGAGATGCGGTGCGCTCAGCAATCCCAGCGCGCCGACATCGAAGGAATCGAGAATGCGCAGGGCCAACAGGACCTGAAACGATTCGGCTGGCGGGGGCGGCACGTGAACCAGCCGGTCCCGATAGGCTGCCTTAACGGGCGCCTCCGACACTGGGTCAACGGCTTCCAGGTCACGTAATGCGATGACGCCGCCAACCGATTCCATATGTTGCGCCAGTTTCGCACCCAGTTCGCCGCCATACAGATAGCCGATACCCTCGTCCGCGATCTTGCTCAGCGTGCCTGCGAGGTCGGGCAGTTTCAGAACGTCACCGGGTTTCCAGCCGCTGTTCGGCCTGAAGACGCGATGCCATTCCGGATCCTTGATCCGGTCGGCGTGATCGACCGTTTCGGCGATGAAGAATTTCGAAATCGGATACCCGTCTGTCGCCAGCTTAATGGCGGGTTGCAGGACGTCGGCGAAGCTCAGCTTGCCATAGCGGCTTTGCAGCCCGTACCAGCCTGCCAGGCTGCCCGGGGTGCAGGGGGCGAGCGGGCCGGTCTGCGCCACATTGCCGTCCATCTCCGACGGATTCAGCCCGGAAGGGGCGGGCGGGATGAAATCGAGGCAGGAGACCTCACCTGTTTCCGCACGGAAGAATGTCGCGGCACCGGCGCCGGCGAGGCCGGACATGAATGGTTCAACGACATTCAGTGCCGCCGTTGTCGCGGCGACCGCGTCGAAGGCGTTGCCGCCGTGTCGCAGCATCTCGGCACCGGCATTTGCTGCCAGCGGATGCGCCGCGGCGACCATGCCATGGACGGACCGTGCGGCTGGGCGGCCGCCCAAGGACCAGTCGGCGTTGGTGAGTTCCAGCATATCGTTTTCCCTTCCGGTTAGGCGCGCCATGATCGTTATCGCGCGCCGATACGGCAACGAAAACTTGCAAGTGCGCGCCGTTCCAGGCGGTATAGACAATTCAATCGCCGGGGGATCAAGGGAGTGTTCGGGACATGGCAATGAAGTCAGCAGCGGAAATCGTGGTCGAGTCGCTTGCCGTAAACGGGATAGAGACGCTCTTCTGTCTCCCTGGCATTCAAAACGATCCGTTTTTCGCCGCGCTCTACGACAGCGACATACGGGCAATCAATGCGCGGCACGAGCAAGGCGTGGCCTATATGGCGCTCGGCGCGGCGCTGGCGACGGGCAAACCGCAAGCTTTTGCCGTGGTGCCTGGCCCTGGGTTTCTTAACACGACCTCAGCCTTGGCGACGGCCTATGCGACCGGCGCGCCGGTCCTGTGCATGGCGGGCGAGGTGGCAACGGGGGCGATCGGCAAAGGCTACGGCCAGCTGCATGAACTGCCGGATCAGATGGGCATCATGTCGCGCCTGACGAAATGGTCCGGCCGCGTCTCGTCAGCGGGTGATGCCGCGTCTCAGATGGCCACTGCCTTCCAGGAAATGCAGTCCGGCCGCCCGCGGCCGGTTGGTATCGAAGTGCCGATGGATGTTTGGAACGATGAGGCCGACGTTGGATATGCCGAAGCAGTGGATCCGGTGCCGGCCCCGAAGGCAGATCACGCGGATATCTCGCGTGCCGCGGCACTGATCGATGAGGCGGAACATATCCTGATTGTCGTCGGCGGCGGTGCGCAGGGTGCCAGTTCGGAAGTCCAGGCGCTGGCGGAACGGCTGGAAGCGCCTGTCGTGTGCTATCGCAACGGGCAAGGTGTGCTCGATGGGCGGCACCCCCTGGCGCAGAGCGGCCCCTTTGGCCACCGGCTGTGGCCCGAGATCGATCTGGTTATCGGCATCGGCACGCGGCTGAGCGCCCAGCTGCAGGGCTGGGGCATGGACGACGATCTGAAAATCCTCCGCATCGATATCGATCCGGAAGAGGTGACCCGGATCGCAGCCGCGGATGTCGCGGTCATCGGCGATGCCGCGGTGGAGACCGGCCGGCTTGTCTCGGCGCTCGAGGCGCGCAACGTGCAGCGGACGCGCTGGCAGAAGATCGCCGAGACGGCGGATGCGCTCGCCGACGAGATTGGCGGACTGACGCCGCAGGTCGAGTGGCTAGCGGCGATCCGCGAAGCTTTGGGCGAAGACGGCATCTATGTCGATGAGCTGACCCAGCCCGGTTATGTCAGCCGCCTGGCCTATCCGACCTACAAACCGCGCACCTTCGTATCCTCGGGCTATATGGGCACCCTCGGCTGGGGCTATGCGGCGGCGCTGGGCGTCAAGGCGGTGAAGCCGGACGAGCCGGTGGTTTCCGTTTCCGGCGATGGCGGGTTCCTCTTCACCGGCAACGAGATCGCGACCGCGGTACATCACGGCATCAATCTGGTGACGATCGTCTTCACGGACGGGGCCTATGGCAATGTGCGGCGCATCCAGCAGCAGATGTACGACAACAAGGTCATCGCCAGCGAACTGACCAATCCGGATTTCGTTGCCTATGCGGAAAGTTTCGGCGCCGCCGGCCTGCGGGCGGAGAAGCCGGAGCAGTTGGAAGGAACGATCAAGCAGGCGCTGGCGCTCGAGAAACCGACCATCATCGAGGTCCCCATGGGCGACGTGCCCAGCCCGTGGCCGTTCCTGATGCTGCCGAAGGTGCGCGGCGTTTAACGAACGACTCCGATGGCGGACGCATCTTCACAACCGGGCCGTTCCGACGGGCTGATCATCGGTCTCGTCGGCTTCGCGCATCTGATGTCGCATTTCTATCAGATCGCGCTGGCACCGCTGTTTCCGCTGCTCAAGGCGGAGTTCGATGTCAGCTATACAGCGCTGGGCCTGTTGGTCACCGTTTTGTATGGCACCTCCGGCCTCTGTCAGGCTTTCGCCGGCATTCTGGTAGACCGCTATGGCGGCGACCGGTTGATGCTGTTCGGCGTGACCACAATGGCGACCTGCGTGTTCCTGATGGGTCTGGTGTCGAGCTACTGGATGCTGTTGCCGCTGGTGATGATCGCGGCGGTGGGCAACAGCGTGTTCCATCCGGCGGACCTGTCGATCCTTTCTGCCAAGATCGATCCGCGACGCATGGGCCGGGCCTATGCGGTGCATGGGTTCGCTGGGACCTGCGGCTATGTCTTGTCACCCATCGTGGTGTTCTACGGGATTGCCAGCTTCGCCGGATGGCGGATCGCCCTGATGGCCGCTGGCTTGATCGGTTTGTTCGCGGCGGCGCTGATTTTCCGTTATCGCGCGGTCCTGCGGATGCCTGCAGGCTCACCCGAAGCGACGGCGATGCCAGGCGTCCGCTTCTATCTGGGCCTCATCCTCAGCCGGCCGTTGATGGCCGCCTTCACCTATTTCGCGCTCGTCTCCGCCGCCATGATTGGCATCCAAAGCTTCTCCAGCACCGCCTTCATCGAAATTTACGATGCGCCCCTGGCGCTGGCGACCGCGGGGATGACCGCCTATCTCGGCGCCGCGGCGGTGGGCAACCTTGTGGGCGGCGAGCTCGCTGACCGTTACCAGCGCCACGCGATGATCGCCGGCGTCGGCCTGTTTCTCTGCGCGGTCAGCATGGCCGCCGTCGCGTTCGTCGCCTTACCCATGACGATCAACATCGCCTTGTTCGGCAGCGTCGGCTTCTTCAGCGGCGTGACGCATGCCTCGCGCGACATTCTGGTCCGGATGGCGGCGCCGGAAGGCGCGACCGGCAAGGTTTTCGGTTTCGTCTATTCCGGGCTCGATCTGGGTGGTGCGCTGGCGCCGCTGCTGTTCGGTTGGCTCATGGATGGCGGCCAGCATCGAGAGGTCTTCCTCGCGGGCGCCGTGATGTATCTGCTCTGTGTGGCGAGCGTGACGCAGCTGCGCGGCGGCCGTGTGCCGGTGGCTGCTGCCGGGAATTAGTTAGTCGTCGAAGAAGTAGAGAGTCCGTATCTCGATGCTCTCCCGGCCTGGGGCATCTGCCGGCGCGTTCGGATCGTCGAAGGAGCCGTGCGCGGTCCAGCGGGCGGTGCCGTCCGTCAGCGAGTCGAAGCATTTCAGCAGGATGACCTCGTCGCGCATCATGTCCGGAAAATAGTGCCAGCGCTGCGCGGGGTTGTAGGTTAGCCGGTAGACGCCGCCGATTCGGTCGCCATAGTGCCGCTCGGACGCGATCAGATTGCCGTCCGCCATGTCGGCATAGCCACAAATGACCAGATGGCGGTCCTGCACCGGTTCGCGCAACGGCCGCCAGACATTGATTGAGCCGTAGCGTTTCCGCAGACGCGCTTCGGCCTCGTCAGGCGGCAGCAGGTCGCGGACCCGCTGCGGCGCCGAGTTCACCGTGAAATCGTTATGGACGCCATTCACCGGGCCGCGGACCTGGCGCGCGGCCCGCGCCGTTTCGTTCTGCACGCGAATTGTGTGATCGAATACGACGACCTTCGTCGCGCCGGTCGCATGCGCCACCAGCCGCTCCATCTCCGGGTAGTAGACGGCCCGGACTTGGTCGTCGTCGTAAAAATCCGCAACCGCGCTGTCATAGCGTCGAAACGCGAAGCCTTCGCGGTCGAGGTCGAACCGGTCGGCATCGGGCCGGGCGTTGATGATATCGACATCGCGCGACTCATATTCGTCGCTGGGCGGTACCTGCGGAACTCCGGGTTTGGTGACAAGCGTAACCGGCGTCTTGCCGGTGTCGACGGAGAATTTGACCGGCGCGGTGACGGTGTCGGCGTTGGTCGCGGTCAGCATGAACGTCTCCTCAATGTTCCGCCGGGATCTCAGCAAGCTCGATCAAGATATTGCCGGTTGATTCCGGATTGAGGAAGGCGATGCGGGCGCCGCCATGGCCGGTGCGCGGGGTCTCGTCGAGCAGCTTCACGCCCTTCTCGCGCAACTCGTCGAGTGCGCTGTCGATATCCTCGACCTCGAAGCAGAGATGGAACAGGCTCTGGCCTTTCTCCTCGATCCATTTCGACGTGCCGGACTCCGGCCCTAGGGCCTGCAGCAGCTCGATATAGGTCTCACCGACCGGATACATGGCGAGCTTGGTCTGGCCGATCTGTTCGTCGAAATCGAGTTTGAGGTCGAATGTGTCCTCGAGCATCTTCATGGAATCCGCGATGTCGTTTACCGCAATGGCGACATGTTCGATCCGCTTGATCTTCATAACGCTTCCTCCCTCAGTTTCGTCGTTCCAACAGGCCGCGCGCAATGACGTGCGCCTGGATCTCCGCCGCGCCCTCGAAGATGTTGAGGATACGCGCATCGCACAACACCCGACTGATCTCGAATTCTTCTGCATAGCCGTTGCCGCCATGCACCTGTACACCATTGTCGGCGTTCGCCCAGGCGACCCGGGCCGCCAGCAACTTAGCCATGCCGGCCTCGATATCGCAGCGTCGGTCGGAATCCTTCTCGCGCGCGGCAAAATAGCTGAGCTGCCGGGCGATCATCGTCTCGACCGCCATCCAGGCGATCTTGCCGGCGACCCGCGGGAACCCATAGATCGCCTGGCCGAACTGCTGCCGATCGGTGGCATATTGCAGCGCCAGCTCCATCGCCCGCTGCGCGACGCCAACGGATCGCGCTGCGGTCTGGATGCGCGCCGACTCGAAGGTCGCCATCAGCTGTTTGAAGCCGTCGCCCTCCTGTTGACCGAGCAGGTTTTCCGGTGCGATCTCGAACCCGTCGAACGCGATTTCGTATTCCTTCATGCCGCGATAGCCGAGCACGTTGATCTCGCCGCCGGTCATCCCGTCGGCGGGGAAGGGATTTTCGTCGCTGCCGCGCGGCTTCGGCGCGATGAACATGGAAAGCCCCTTGTATCCCGGCACTTCCGGGTTTGTGCGTGCCAGCAAGGTCATGACGTCGGTCCGTGCGGCGTGGGTGATCCAGGTCTTGTTGCCATAAACCTTGTAGGTGCCGTTCTCCAGGGTCGCGCGGGTTTTCAGGCTGCCCAGATCGGAGCCGGTGCCGGGCTCGGTAAAAACCGCGGTCGGCAGGATCTCGCCTGACGCGATCTTCGGCAGCCAGTGTATTTTCTGCTCTTCCGTCCCGCCCAAGCGGATTAGTTCGCAGGCGATTTCCGGCCGCGTGCCGAGCGAACCGACGCCGATATAGCCGCGCGACAGTTCTTCGGTGACGATACACATGGCGACCTTGCCCATCCCGTGCCCGCCGAATTCCTCGGGCACGGTGAGGCCGAAGACGCCCATCTCCGACATCTGGTCGATCACCGCGATCGGGATGAGTTGATCCTGGCGGTGCCAGTCATGTGCGTGGGGGATGATCTGTTCGTCGGCGAAGCGATGGAACTGGTCGGCGATCATCTCCAGGGTTTCGTCGCCGTAGCCCGGATTGCCGAATTCGCCTTCCTCGATCAAAGCGGCGATACGCATCCGCACCTTGTTGGTGTTTCCCGCGGCAAGCAGCTGTCCCGCGGCGTCCATGGACATGGGCGCTGTATCCGCATCACTCATGCCCATATCACCCGGGCGCACGATCTCGCCCTGGCTGATCGCCACGCCGGCGCGCAGCTGATTGATGTATTCCCCGTAAGCCGCCTGGAGAATCAGATTCTCTATCTCGCCACGCTGGCCCGACTGGTCCAGCCGTTCCGCCCAATTCAGCAATTCGCGCAAGCCCGTCGCGTAGGTCACGATCCAGGAAAGGCCGTGCCCGGCAAATTGCTCCTCGTTCAGGCGTCCGCCGCTAACTCTGCCGTCCACGGACACCATCGCGGCTACCTTGGCGCGGGCGGTCTCCACGAACGCATCGACGGTTTTCTGCGCTTCGGCGCAGGTGCCCAGGAGATCGGGCAGGACGAGTGACTCGTCAGCTGAAATCGCCGAGTCCGGCATAGGCATACTCCTGTGGAGGTCGGAATTTAGGCGGACTGTATAACAATCGATATGGCCGGCAAAGCCCGGGCCGTGTGCCGCATTTTGTCCCGAAAGACGTTCGTCTTTAAGATTGGACCGGTCCGCAACGAGACAACGCGCCAATTTGCCCGCTGAGAATCTAGACGCCCTGTTCCGACGCTACGGTCCCGCCTACCGGTGGCTTGCGACGATCACCTGTGTCATGGGGGCGATGACGGGCGGCTTGGCGAGCACTACGGTCAATGTCGCCTTTCCCGACTTGATGGGGGCGTTCGGACTGGGCCGCGACCAGGCACAATTGCTTTCGACCGGCTACTTCGCCTCTCAGACCTTGGGCATGCTGCTCAGCGCCTGGATGATCAAGGCGTTCGGCGAGCGGATCGCCAACATCGTGGCGCTGAGCCTCTTCTTGCTCGGCGCGGCGATGAGCGGGCTGGCGATCGATACGGTGACGCTGATTGTCGGCCGGGTTACGCAGGGTGTCTCCGCTGGCGTGTTGCAGCCGCTCGGCATGGCCGTCGTCTTCTCCGTCTTTCCGGAAGGGCGCAAGAGTCTCTCCATGGGCATCTTCGCCACCGGCATGGTTATCGCGCCGACCCTCGGGCCGACATTGGGCGGCTTGGCGATCGATATCTTCAACTGGCGCTACATCTTCCTGCTGACCCTGCCGACTGCCTTTGCGGCGATGGTGCTCAGCGCTTTTTTCCTGCCGAGTCGGCCGATTCCCCGTTTCCTGCCGAAGTTCGATTTTCTCGGGGTGGGGCTGCTTGCCGTCGCGCTCGTCGGTCTGCTGCTCGGCTTCAGCTACGGCCAGCGGCTCGGTTGGACCTCGAACGACATTCTGATCCTTTTCGCCCTCGGTACCGTGTGCTGCGTCGGTTTCATCTATCGCCAGATTACGATCGCCGAGCCGTTGGTGAACCTGAAGCTGTTCACAAATATGCAGTTCACGGCCGCGGCGCTGATCGCCTTCTTTACGGAATGCGCCTTCCTGTCCTCGACCATCATGCTACCGCTGTTCGTGCAGCAGATTCAGGGCTTCACGCCGCTGTATTCCGGATTACTGCTGGTGCCGTCGGGTTTGCTGATGCTGGTGCTGTTCCCGCTGTCGGGGCGGCTCGGCGATATATTACCGGCGCAGTATCTGGTTTATGCGGGGCTGCTATCCTACTCGTTCTCCTTCGCGCTGATGGCAACTATGGACGTCAATACGCCGTTCTGGACGGTTGTCATCTTCACATTGTTCATGCGCGCCGGTTCGGCCTTCACGCGGCCCGTGACCAACGCAACCGCGCTAAGTTCCTTGCCCAAGGATCAAATTCATCAGGGGTCGAGTTCGCTCAATTTTACCCGTAAACTCGGCGGCGCGGTCGGCGCGAACGCGGTCATCGTCTTTCTGGAACTGCGCATCCCGTTCCATGGCGATGCCTTCGTGTCCCTGCAGACCAGCGTAAACCAGACCAGCCGCGAGTTGCGTGATGCGATCGTTCGCTTGTTCACCGAGGCAGGCGTGCCGGAGGTCGCGCGCGAATCCGCCGCACTGCAGTTCATGGGAGACGTGATCCTGGCCCAGGCCAGCACCAGGGGGTTCCAGGACGCCTTCACGATCCTCGCCATCATGGCCTTTCTGGCGATCATCCCGGCGATGTATATGGCGCGGCTGATGAAAAAACCGGCACCGCCGGCGAAAGCGGCCAAGGCGGCGGCCTAGGACGGCAGGGGCCGAGATCTTATAGTGATCCCGAAGGGCACAGGGAGAGGACGATTATGAAATTCGGGCTGCGATATTGTAATGCGGGGCGCTATGTCCATCCGGCGAACGCGGTCGAGCTGGTGCAGGCAGGTGAGGCGGCCGGCTTCGAATCGGCCTGGACGGTCGACCACGTGGTCGTGCCGGAAGGCTATGAGTCCGCCTATCCCTATTCCGATGACGGTAAGATGGCAGGCGGCAAAAACGACATGCCGATACCGGATCCGCTGATCTGGATGGCGTACGTTGCGGCGGCGACATCGAAGATCAATCTGGCGACCGGCATTCTGATCATCCCGCAGCGCAATCCGGTTGTCGCGGCGAAGCAGATTGCAACCCTGGACCTGCTTTCCGGCGGGCGGACATTGCTGGGTATCGGCGTTGGCTGGTTGGAGGAAGAGTTCAACGCTATCGGCGTACCGTTTGGCGATCGCGGGCAGCGGACCGACGATTATATTTACGCGATGCAAGAGCTGTGGGCGACCGATCGTTCGACCTATGAGAGCGATTTCATCAAGTTCACGGATGTGCACAGTCAGCCGAAACCGGTCAACCGGTCGATCCCGATTATCGTCGGCGGTCACTCCAAGGCGGCAGCGCGTCGGGCCGGCCGCCTTGGCGACGGCTTTTTTCCCGCGCGCGGCGCATCGCCGGAACTGATCGAACTGGTACGCCGGACGGCGGAGGAAAACGGGCGCGACCCGGACGCGATCGAGATCACCGCAAGTCTGCCGGAAGATCTCGATACGATTCCGGCATTGGCCGCTAGCGGGGTGACCCGTTTGTTGGTACCGGTGCTGCCGATGTTCGGCGTCGCGGGGATTATCAACAGCGTCGATGAGGTGGCGCCCTGGGCCGACATCATCGACAAGTACCGGGACATGTAGACCGATGTGGGAACAATCGCCGGATATCGAATGGATCGCGCCCTATAAAGGGTTCGCCTACCGTCCGCAGACAACAATGGTACCGCGCGCCGAACAGGAGCGGGCCCTGTCGGTATGTGGGATCGACCCCGCGGATTTCGGCAATGTCGCCGATCCGTCCTTCTTCATCGGGATTGCCATCCACGCCGGCGTGGAAAGCGGCATCACCGCCGACGGAAACGTCAATATGGTGCAGCATTTGGTTCAGCATCGTCCGCTGAAAGTCGACACGGACATCCAGATTGCCGGCCGGGTAACGGATGTCGAGGACGTCCCGCGCGGACAGGCGGTGACCAGTCAGGTCGATTTCACTGGACCGGACGGCGATGTCGCGCTTACGGCGAAGCGGCGCTCGCTGCGGCCAGATCCGGCCAAGTCGGGCGCGCGCGGCGCGGGCGATCGGCCGCCGCCCGTGGTTGAAGATTCCGCGGCGCTGCGCGATATCGGTGATGTCGAGATGACACCGGAGCGTGTGACCGGCTACCGGTCGACCGGCAACCCGATCCATTACGACCCGGCTGCCGCCAAGGCCGGCGGTTTTCGAGCACCGATTATTGGTGGCGGCATGGGCGTGCATTATCTCGCCGCCGCGATTTGGCGAGAATTCAAGCCGCAATCCGTCGACCTGGATATCTATTTCCGTCGGCCGATCTTCTGGGACGATCAGTTGAAGCTCCGGGTCGATGATCGTGGCGGGACCTGGCAAGCGATCTGCCTGGCGAAGGACGGCAAGGTCGCGACGGAAGCGCGGATCAATCATATCGGGTGAGGGGGAAGACCTTATGAGCGAAGGCGCGATCGTCGAAATCGAACCGGGCCGCGTGCGCGGCGCCCATGCGGACGGCATTCACAGCTTCAAGGGTATACCCTACGGTCAATCGACGGCAGGGCCGGGCCGGTTCATGCGGCCGCGGAAACCGCAGCAATGGTCCGGTATGCGCGATGCGCTGGTGCTGGGCGACCAGGCGCCGCAGCTCGATCGGGCCATCCGGCCTGCCAATGTGTGGATCAGGGACACGACACCGTCGGGCGAGAATTGCCTGGCGCTCAACGTCTACACCCCGGGCGTCAAGGATGGCGGTAAGCGTCCGGTTATGGTTTGGCTGCATGGCGGCGGCTATACCGCCGGATCGGGCGGGGCGACCGGGCTCGATGGCAGCAATCTGGCGCAGTATGGTGATGTGGTCGTCGTGACCTTGAACCACCGTCTGAACGCTTTCGGCTATTGCCACCTAACCGGTGTTGGGGGCGACCTGTTTGCCGACAGCGGCAATGCGGGCATGCTCGACATCGTCATGGCACTGGAATGGGTGCGCGATAATATCGGCGAGTTTGGTGGCGACAACGGCAATGTCACCATCTTCGGCCAGTCGGGCGGCGGCTCCAAAGTGGCGGTGATGATGACGATGCCGGCGGCGAAGGGGCTGTTCCACAAAGCGATCATGCAGAGCAGTTCTTCGCATCTGCGCCTGGCTTCGGCGGAAAATGCGGACCGCGCAGCCCAGCAATTGATGCGGGAATTAGGGGTGGACAGCGCCGATGCGATGCGTGGGATCGATGCAGATGCGCTGCTCGCGCGCTACAAGACGGCGGTGCAGGCCAATCACGGCAATGACAGTTTTCGGCCGGTCGTCGACGGCCGTTCGATCCACAACCATCCGTTCGATCTCGACGCGCCGGACCTGGCGTCCGACATTCCGTTGCTGATCGGATCCTGCGAGACGGAAAAAAGCTTCTACGACATCGTCCTCGCGCCCAAAAAGCTGTCGCTCACCCCGGCTCAATTGCAGGACGATATCGCACGGTTCGTTGGGATCGAGGATGACGCGGCGCGGGAACTGATCGCTGACTATGGCGCGCGCCGGGAAGGCGCGTCGGAACGCGATCTCTACAACTTTATATCCAGCGATCATATGTATCGCCGCAATGCGATCGAGGCGGCGGAACGCAAGTCGAAGCAGGGCGGTGCGCCGGCCTGGCTTTACGAGTTCACTTGGCGAACCCCGGTGCTGGGCGGCATTCTGAAGACGCCGCACACGCTGTGCATCCCGTTCGTCTTTGGCAATGTGGAGATCGCTAAGGAATTCGTTGGTTCCGGGCCGGAGCAGATGGCGCTGATGGATACGGTGATGGACACCTGGCTCGCTTTCGTGCGGACGGGCGACCCGAACAATTCGCGCCTACCGGACTGGCAACCTTATGACGCGGCGGATCGGACGACGATGATCTTCGACAATGAATGCGCACCCGTCCGGGATCCGAAGCCGGAAGACCGGCTGAAGATCAACAGCTGCCCGCAATTTATCTCCGACGAACAATGGTCAGCGGCGGCTTGAGAGCAGGCGACACCTGTCCGCCAAATACAAAGGAACAGACGTTTGAAGATCTACCGATACATCACCGGTAAAGATGACAACGCGTTTTGTCATCGTATTACCGAGGCCCTCAACAACGGGTTTGAGCTTTACGGCCAACCGACCCTGACCTTCGATCAAGCCAAGGCACAGGTCATTTGTGGCCAGGTCATCACGAAAGAAGTTGAAGGTGTCGAATACGACCCGTCGCTCGACTTGTCGTCCCTGTGAACGGAGACTAGGCAGAATGCAATTCGGAATCATGATGCGCGGGCAGTTCCCGAAAGGCGACGATGTTGCGGCGCGGTTCGCGGAAATGCTGGAGCAGGCGCGGCTGGCGGAAAAGTGGGGCTATCACTCGATCACCAAGGGCGCGCATTACAGCACCCATCCATTGCAGGATTTGCAGCAAATCCCGTTCCTGTGCCGGGTTGCGGCGGAAGCGCCGAGTCTGCGGCTGAACACGGGCGTGTTGTTGCTGCCGATGCATAAACCGCTCGATGTGGCCGAGCAGCTCGGCACCCTCGACATCATGACCAACGGCAAGCTGATCTTCGGGTGCGGTGTGGGTTACCGCGAGGTCGAGTTCCTGGCCTTCGGCACGACGCCGCGCGACCGGGCCAAACGGTTCGAGGAGAACCTTGACGCGATCAAGCGGCTGTGGACGGAAGAGACCGTCACCATGAAGGGCTCGCATTTCGAACTGAAGGCGGCAAGCTGTTCCGCCATGCCGGTGCAGAAGCCGACGCCGCCGATCTGGATCGGCGGCAGCGCCGACGCAGTGATCAAGCGGGCGGCAAAGATGGGTACCTGCTGGTATCCCGGCCCGAATGACCGGCTGGACGAGCTGGAAAGCCAAGTCGAAACCTACAAGCGGGCGCTCGACGAAGCCGACCGGCCCTTCCCGGAAGAGTTTCCCTTCCGGCGCGAGGTGTTCTGCGCGCCGACGCGGGAGGAGGCCTACCGTCTGGCCAAGGAGCCGATCATGACCAAATACAAGGCCTACCATGCCTGGGGCCTGGGCCGGTCGCGCCCGGACAACCAGGACGAGCTTGGCCAGCCCTTCGAGGAACTGCTCAAGGACCGCTTCTTTATCGGCTCACCGGATGATGTGGCGGAGCAGATCATCGCCTTCAACAAGCGGGTCGGCATGAACCACATCGTGATGAGCATGCACTGGCCGGGGCTGGAGGTCGCGCACTCGATTGAGACCATGCAGCTATTGTCGGAAGAAGTTTTTCCGCGCGTGCGGCAGGGGTTATAGCGGCCGCGTCGCAGCGGATGTGGATCAGTTGTCGTAAAACCACGGCGGGCGCCATTTCTCCAGCTGGCGTTCACCGGCGTCGCAACCGGGCCGCGGTCGGTTCGTGACGCGGTAGAGCCCTTCGGGCGGCGGTGTGTGGCCGGCGATCTCCAGCACCATCTTCTTCAGGATCGCGCGGGCGAAATCCCCGAAGCTGTTGGCGACGACGAGGAACGCACTGCTGCCGCCGATAACGCAGTCCTCGTAATAGAGGTCGAGATTGGGCAGCGGCGGGAAGCCGCTGGGGCTGAGGCGGTCGTTGATGATCGGCAACCCTTTGATGATGATACCCTCGGCGACGGCGCGATCCCGCGCCGCCGGTAACATCTCCCCCTTGTTGTTGGGGCCGTCGCCGGCGATGTCGATGACCCGCCGGGTGCCTTCGAACCCTTTGCCCTTGAAGCCATGGGCAGCGGCGGTGATCAGCGTGCTGATCGAGGTATACCAAGTGGTGAGATCTACGGCCGTGCCGCCGCATTGGCGAAGGTGGCAGTGTCTTTCGCGTCGGCGATTTTGGTCCAGTCGAACCGCGTGCTCTGAAAATGCGGGCCGGCCCAATCCACATAGGTGACGGCAATGCGGCCGAGCTGCCCGCCCTGGATCGCCTTCAGCACTTCCGGATGACGCAGCGCGCGGACGAAGCCCTCGCGCTGAAGCGCGGCCTCCTGCGAGTCCATGCTGCCGGATATGTCCGCGGCAAGCACCAGCTCCAAATCGACCGCACGGTCTGCGGCGGCAGCTGGAAAAGCGAGTAGGACGAAGAGGAGAGTGATTAGGCGCGGCATCGGATTTTTTCCGCCGGCAGCGTAACGCGGGAAAATCGGCGAATCCATCGCCATCGCTGGCCGCTTCAGACCTCCTCTGTTACCGTAAGCACGGCAGTAACATTGCGGGGTCGTCATGAAGTTTGGAGTGTTGCAGTTCTTTGCCTGGCCGGGTCGGCGAATTCCGCTGGAACAAGTCTATGAGCGGGCGTTCAACCGTATCGAGCTGATGGACAAGACGGGCTACGACGCGGTGTGGCTCGCGGAGCATCACTTCAGTACCTACAGCGTCTGCCCGTCGGTCCACATTATGGGGGCCCACCTTGCCGCGCATACGAAGAACCTGCGCATCGGCACCGGTATCTCCCTGGCATCTTTCTATCACCCGCTCCGTCTGGCCGAAGAGGTGGCGTTGCTGGACCAGCTTACAAAGGGCCGCGTGAATTGGGGGGCGGGCCGAGGCTTCGATGCCAAGGAACATGAGGCGTTCGGCGTGCTGCCGGAGGACAGCTATCCGAAATTCCGAGAAAGCGTCGAAGTCGTGGTCAAGGCCTGGCAGGAAGGTTCCTTCTCCCACAAGGGGAAATATTTCGAATATAACGATATCGAAGTCCTGCCCAAGCCCTACCAGAAAGACATGCCAGTTTGGGTTGGGGCGACCTCGGAGGGATCGATCGAATGGGCGGCGACGCAAGGCTATTCGATCCTGCAAGGGCCGCATTCCACGCATGCGGAAAGTTTCGCAAAACGGCAGCTTTACAGAAACGCACTGGAATCGTCGGGCCACAGCTTCAATGGACGCAGCATTCCGCTGACCCGCACGGTCGGGATCGGCAAAACTATGGAGGAGGGTTTTGAGTTGGGCCGCAACGGGGCGCGGTTCATGTTCGGTAGCTATCTGAAGAAAAACAGCAATATCCGTGGCGGCGAAAAGGCGGCGGCGGAAGGCAAGACCCAATCCAACGAAGCGATGATTGCGGCCGAGCGCGAAAATGTCGATCCGATTGAGCGCTACGTCAACGACTGTGCGCTGTGCGGCTCGCCGGAGAAGATTATCGACGATATCGAACGGTTGCGCGAGACCAATGACATGGACTACCTCATGATCGCGCCGCTGGGACACGAAAGCTTTATCCGTTTCACTGAGGACGTGATACCGCACTTCCTATAGAAGCGATAAGTTGGGCGTTGGTGTTTCTGCCCCGCAAACTTTTGTTTCTACGCCCCAATTTCCGTCAGGTAGTGTTCATGAAGACGATCATCGCGATTTTTTGGCTGACGATGGCGCTGCTCTGCGGACTTGTCGGAGGCAGTTGGGCAAATGACCTGGACAAGTTGCTGGAGGCCGCGAAGAACGGCAGCCCGCGCGCGCAGTATGAACTGGGGCTGAAATACCAGGAAGGCGA
>CAJWOT010000062.1 GCA_913044215.1 uncultured Rhodospirillaceae bacterium
CCGCACCGATCATTACCGTATACCGCTTCCCGTCGTCCTGTCGGACTCGACGCATGGCGAAATACCGGCCTTCGAACTGGTTACGGTTCGGATCGAAGACGAAGACGGTACCGAGGGTGTCGGATACACCTATACGGTGGGTCGCGGCGGTGCGGCGATCAGGGAATTAATTGCCCGGGATATGGCGCCCGATCTGGTCGGAGAGGACGCCGTGCGGGTCGAGGCGTTATGGAAGATGCTGTGGTGGCGCGTGCACTATGTCGGGCGTGGCGGCCTCACGGTACACGCGCTGTCGGCTGTTGATATCGCACTGTGGGACTTGAAGGCCAAACAGCTGGGCGAGCCGTTGTGGCGCTTGCTCGGCGGCAGCGATCCGAAGGTCAAGGCCTATGCCGGCGGTATCGATCTCTATTTCACCCTCGACGATTTGTTGAAACAGACCGATCGCAATCTGGAAAAGGGGTTCCGGGCGATCAAGATGAAAGTGGGCAGAGAGAATACTGGCGAGGATATTGAACGCGTTGCCGCCATGCGGAAGCATCTGGGCGACGGTTTCCCGCTGATGGTGGATGCGAATATGGGCTGGACGGTCGACCAGGCCATCGCCGCCGCACGGCAGCTACAGGATTACAACCTCGTTTGGCTGGAAGAACCGACGATCCCTGACGACTTTGCCGGGCACACGCGCATTCTGGCCGAAGGCGGCGTGCCGATCGCAGCGGGCGAGAACCTTCATTCAATCTATGAGTTTGAGCATTTGATGGCCGCGAACGGTGTCAGCTATCCCGAGCCGGATGTGTCGAACTGCGGCGGTATCACCTTATGGATGAAGGTCGCGGCGATGGCCGAGGCACGCAACCTGCCGGTGACGTCCCATGGCGTACACGAGCTGCATGTCCATTTGCTTGGCGCGGTGCCGAACGCGTCGTATCTGGAAGCGCATGGATTCGGTTTGGACAATTACATCGCCGAACCGTTGCAGGTGGTGGAGGGCTACGCCACCGCGCCCGACCGGCCAGGGCATGGGGTTGCATTCGACTGGCAGGCGCTAGAGGCCGTCCGCGGATAGCTTCAGTCGTTGCCCGCCGCACCGGCCGGTTCTGCGCCAGACATATCGACCGGCTCGAAAGCCGTGATGTCCGGCCGTCCGGCGGCAAAGGACCATTTCGCGAGCGCGCCGGGGGCGGGCTTCGGCAGGGCGATCAGGGAGCAGGACACTGTCCCGTAGCCATAGTCACTGACGATGCAAATAGGCTCGTCTCGGCTTGCGCCCGTGCGGTCGGACATCAGCCGCGTCCATTCCGACCAATCACCGGAATCCGGGTCCGGTATTTCGGCCGCTTCGAATAGGGGCAGATAGGCGTCAACGCGGGGTTTGTCGGGATCGTTCCGGTCGCTTGAAGTGAAGAATGAATAGCCGGCCGGCAGCGCTTCAATCGCGATGCGGTCGGCGCCGGTGCGTCCGGCGAGCCAATAGGCATCGCGATTGTCGGCGATGACGAGGTTGAAGGTCCGATAGGCGTTGGGGTCGATGTCGCTCAACGCGCCCGCGGCGTCGCGGGCGTCGGCATGATCCAGGGCTTCAAGGACGAGTTCGCCACGGCTTCTTTTGTCCGCGACCGGCCCCAGCGACCCGACCCGGTTCAGGACCGCAACGGCGACACCATGATCGTTGACGCCAAGCCAACTGCCGCCGGAAAGCTCGTCGATGCCGGCGACCACGTCCGGCCTGTCCGGCCAATGCCGTGCAGGCGGCAGCCAGGATCGCGCCAGCATCTCGTCGCGGTTCGCGGCGATGAGGAGGGGCCAGTCATGTTCGGGTCTGCGGAGAATGACAACGGTGCACATGGCCGCAGTCGATATCATGTTTGCGGGCCAGGCGCCAATCCTGCGAGACCGATCCCGTATATCGCGAAAAGTACAATTTCATCATTCAAGTGACGGGTCTGATTGATTATATAATGGGAAACGAACCGCGCCGTGGCGCGCGCCAAGGAAAGGGGTCAAGCTTTATGTCTCAGTTTAAGGATCGCCAGAAAGGCTTTGAAAACAAATTCAAAAGAGATCAGGAGTTTGACTTCAAGGTCAACGCGCGCCGCAACAAATTGCTCGGACTCTGGGCGGCGGATCTGCTGTCGCTGGATGGCGATGCCGCGGATGCCTATGCCAAGGAGGTCATCGCGTCGGATTTCGACGAGCCGGGCGACGATGACGTCCTGAAGAAAGTTCTCGGTGATTTGGAGGGCAAGGGCGTCGAAACGTCAGCCCATATCGTCCGTAAGGAGATGGACCGGCTGATGTCGGTGGCCCGCGAGCAGATCAGCTCCGAAGCGTAAGCGCTTTTACAATCTAATCACGGATCCAGCCTGGGCCCCATAGGTTCAGGCTGCTTTCTTCCATGGGCCAAATTCGGGCTGCCATTTCGCGTGGCATGTTCTCCAGTTCGGCCGAAATTTCGACCTGATTGCCATGCGGGTCGAGGATCATGAAAAACAAATTGTTGCCGGGGCCGTGCCGGCCAGGTCCCCACCAGAGTTTGATTTGAAGGGATGCCATATGGTCCGCCCAGTCGCGGATCGCGTTCCAGTCATCGACTTCATAGGCGTGGTGGTCGCTGCGCACTTCGGAAGCGCTGAAGACGGCAAAGCTGTGATGTTCGGGGTCGGAACGGTAGAAAGCGACCTTCTTTGAGGTCGGGTCGTCCATATCCGCATTGACGTAGTCCGACGCCACATACCCCAATGTTTTCTCGTAGAAATTCATCATGGGCTGCAGATTGTCGGTCGCGACGACGACATGCTGTAGGCGGCCCGAAAGATTTACCGCCGAGGGGACGTTGTTGACCTTTTGCGACGGCAAATCCGTCCGCGGCAAGCCAAAGACGCTAAGCCAGCCGTCTGGATCGCGCACGGCGACCGCGTCCTCCTGAAAAATGGTCGAGGGCGACGGCTCGGTATTCAGTCCCTGACCTTGTAGAAAATCCCGCACGCCTTCGAGTTGCTGGCGGTTCTGCAGCCGATAGCCGTGGTAGGGCCGTGCGCCGGGTTTGCCCGGACCAACGATCAGGCGCCGTCCGGGCCCTTGCAGCAGATAGGTTTCGTCGGGCAAAGACTTCTGGTGATAGCCGAAGGCGGTGGCATAGAAATCCGCCAGCATCGCGGGATCGTCGGAATCCAGGCGCAGATGGTCCAGTTGCGCCGGCCAAATCGGGGATTCGAGAGTCATTGTCACGCCTTACGGTTGGGTCTCTGTTCGGCGCATTCTATGCCGTTCTGCCGTGCGGGCAAGTCACCACTATTCCGCCGCTTTGGGCAGGTAGCTCGGCAGGACCTCGTTGCGGAACAGGTCGATCGACCGCATGGCGACCTCGTGCGAGAGGTCGCCCCATTGGAACGAGCAGACGAAGTAATTCGCACCTGTGTCTTCGTACTCTTCCATGTAGCGTTTGACCGAGTCGGGAGAGCCGGCGAGGGCAACACCGCCCAGTCTGGTGGGATCGGTGCGGTTGGATTGCGTGTCGAAACGCTCTAGTTCCGCTTCGATATCCTTGCGGGTCTCGCGGTCCGGCAAATGCGCGGGCCGTGCGCCGGAGAAGCCGAAGGAGCCGTCCGGGGCGGACTGGAACTGGGTAAGGCCACGCTTTTCGGCTTCGAGACGGCGCGGTGCGGCCAGGTTCCAGCGATATTTGTCCCAGGCAGGCGTCGCAATCTCGATCGCTTCCTCGTCGGTGTCGGCGACGACCATGTGCACCACCAGACCGATCTTCGGCACCTGGCCCTGAACGGTCAGCGCGCCCTCGCCATGGGTTTCCGCCCAGACGCGTTTATATTTCACGACTTCGCTGCGCAGGCTGTCCAGCGTACCGACGATGACGGTATTCATGCCTTCCAGGGCCGCCGTCTCTGCATTCCGCATATACCAGAGCGGTGGGTAGGGGCGCTGGACCGGTTGCAGGCGCATCGGCAGTTCGTCGAAGCTGTGGAAGCGTCCCTCATAGTTCAGCGAGTCGGTGTTCAGTCCCTCGCGCATGATGTTGAGGGTCTCCTGATAGCGCTCGAAATTGGTGTCGGAGTCGGCCTCCTGACCCCAGAAATAGGCCTCCATGACGCCGCCGCGGCCGACGCCGATCTCCATGCGGCCGCCGCTCAGATGGTCGAGCATACTGATTTCCTCGATCAGGCGGAGCGGGTGATGCAGGGGCAGCACGTAGACACAGGGCCCGAAGCGCAGATTGGTCGTCCGCTGCGATACCGCGGAGAGGAACACGTTCTGCGACGGGGCGAGGCTGTGTACCGCAGGCGTATGGTGCTCGGCCAGGTGATAGGCGTAGAATCCGGCCTGGTCCAAGGCCTCGATCTGTTCCAGGCGCAGATCGTAGATCTGTTGCAAGGGCATGCCCTCGACGGGCTCGATATGGTCGAAAACGCCGAATTGTAAGGTCACGTCGGACTCCCGGAAGCGATTACTGAAGCATATCCTGCCATTTTCAGCTCCGCTTTCAAATTCTGCGACAGTTCGCCACCCGTGTTGCCGCTGCAGCCGGGAACCCGCTATGCTTTCCTCCCGCAATAGAGTTGAGGCGAAGCCGATGAGCGGCGCAGGGTCGATCCGCTACAAGGGCGGGCTGGTCAATCTCGATAAGGGCATGATCAGCCGGGATATTTTCACCAGCCAGCAGGTCTACGAGGACGAGCTCGAGCGCATTTTCCCGCGCTCCTGGCTGTTCGTCGGTCATGAGAGCCAGGTGCCGGAGCCGGGCGATTACATCCTCGCTCGCATGGCGGAGGAATCGGTAATCTTCAACCGGGACCGGCATGGAAAGCTGCATGTCTTCCTCAACAATTGCCGGCACCGCGGTATGCGGGTCTGCCGTTATGACAAGGGCAATTCGACGAAATTCGCTTGTCCCTTCCACGCCTGGGTGTTCAACGATGAGGGCGCGCTGGTCGGCGTGCCGAAGATGGACAGCGCCTACCACAACGAACTCGACAAATCGCAATGGGGGCTGATCGAGGCCCGCGTCTACAGCTATCGCGGCTACGTCTTCGCTTGCTGGGACGAGGCGGTGCCCGATTTCGAAACCTCGATCGGCGATCTGCGCTTCTATTTCGACGATTACTGCGAGCTGCCCGACGGCACCTATGGCGATTGGGAGGCGTTTGGCGGCATCTTCAAATGGCGCGTGCCCTGCAATTGGAAGTGGGGCGCGGAGAATTTCTCCGGCGATTACTACCACAACCCCAGCCACGCCTCGGTCGACGCTGTCGTGCTGTCGCCGGCCGGGGTGAAGGGGCGCCACACCTACGACACCATTACCCGCAAGCGCGAGGTGGAACTGCTCAATATCTGCGTCCGGCCGGAGGGGCATACGGCACGCGGCCAGCTCTTTGCGGAGAATTACGAATATCTGCCGACGTATCAGGAGATGGCCGTCGTCGAGGATTATTTCCGCGATTGCTGCAACAAACGGCAGTCGCTGCGCGGCGAGAAGGCGCGTTTCTTCGGCCATGGCGGGACGATCTTCCCGAACGTCTCCTTCTCGAACGGGGTGCAGAGCATGGGTTCCTGGCACCCGAACGGGCCGAACGAGACCCAGGTCTGGCGCATCTTCCTGGTGCCAAAGGAGGCGCCGGACGAGGTGAAGGACGTGCTGCGCCACTATGTCATCCGCTATCAGGGCCCGTCCGGGCTGACCGAGCAGGATGACATGGAGAATTGGGGCTCGGCGCATGAAGGGTCGCGCGGCACGATCGCGCGGCGCTACGACTACCCCTATACGATGGGGATGGGGCATGAGAGCAAGGGCTGGTCGGAAGAATGGCTCGGTGGCGAGGTCTACGTAACCGAGAACGTCTCCGAACAGAACCAGCGGGCCTATTACGAGCGGTGGGCCGATATGATGGAGCACCCTCCGACCGCGCCGCAACTGCGCGACACCGCCGCGGCAGCGGAGTAGAGCCATGGATGGGGCGCCCAACCAATCGCTGATGGACGCGCTGCTGCTACGCTACGAGGTTGAGCAGTTCTTCAATCACGAGGCCGAACTGCTCGACTCCCGGCAGTTCGAGGCCTGGCTGGATCTGCTCGACGAGGATATCCGCTATTGGATGCCGCTGACCCGGAACCAGGAATTCGGCAAATGGCAGGACCAACACACCCGCGCAGGCAAGGACCTGAACTGGTTCGACGAGGGCAAGTTCGAGTTGGAGCAGCGGGTGAAGCAGATCATGACCGGGCTGCATTGGGCCGAAGAACCGGTCTCGCGCACCTGCCACATGGTCTCCAACCTGCAGGTCGACGATGGCGGCGAAGGGACGGTCGAAACGCGCTGCCGGTTCCTGGTCTACCGGAACCGGACGGAGACCGAGACCGATTTCTTCGTCGGCAAGCGGCACGACACGTTGCGACGGGACGCGGACGGCTTCAAGATCGCCGCGCGCGAAATCTATCTCGATCAGAGCGTTCTTCTGGCGAAGAACCTGACGATATTTTTCTAAACACAGAACGCCGCGGCGGTTGTGCCGTGGCGGACGACTGATAAGGAGTGGGGCAGATGCAACGATCCCGTTTGCCGGCTGGCGGCGGAAATATCTTTCAGAAGATCAGGGGCAAGCGCGCCGAGGCGGTGGCGCAGGGCATGGAGCTGTTCGATCTGTCCATCGGCGAACCCAAGGGCGCTGCGCTGATGAGCGCCCGCAAGGCCGCGCGCGACGCGGTGATGAGCGATGAAGAGGCGATGCACGCCTATCAGTACAATGATTGCCCCGCCGTCCCGGACTTCGCCCGCCGGTTCGTCACCGCGCATCTGCGCCGCGAGATGCCGGAAGAGGGGGTCGACTATCTGCCGATCCCGGGGATCAAGCCGATCATCGGCTTGCTGCCGCTCGCCTGCGGCTGTGCCCAGGAAGAGGTCAAGGTCGCGACGATGACCAAACCGGGCTATCCGATCCCGGCGGATTGGTGCGCCTACCATGTCAACGTCACTCACTACCCACTGCCGCTTAACGGGCAAAATCAGTTCCGCTTCTCCGCCTCGGATATTGAGCCGGGGACCGGCCTTGTCATGACGAACTATCCGCACAACCCCTCCGGACAGATCGCGACCGAGGATTGGCTACGCACCCTGTGCCAATATTGCAGCGATAACGACATCCGCCTGTTCAACGATGCGGCCTACTATTCGCTCAGCCATTCCGACGACAGTGCGACGCTGGCGGAGGTGGCGATCGACTATCCCGACCTGTCCTGGGCCGAGGCCTATACCGCGGCCAAGCTGATCGGCAACGGCACCGGCTGGCATGTCGGGGCGATGATCGGCTCGCCCGACTTCATGGGTGATGTGAAGGAGGTCAAGGGCAAGACCGACGCCGGTATCGTCGCCCCGATGGCGGCGGGCGCGGTCGCGGCGCTGGAGGAAGATCAGGCGGGCATCGCGCAATATCGCGAGATGTACAAGGCGCGTCTGGATTCCCTGATGGGGGTCATGTCCGACTGCGGGATGCGGCTCGCCGCCCAGCCGCAGGCCGGTTTCTACACGCTGTGGGACGCGCCGACCCGCGCTTTCGGCGAAAAGCTGGACAGTTCCGAAGCCTTCAACTTCGCCATGATCGACAAGGCCGGCGTCGTCGGCGTGCATTTCCCAGGCTGTATCCGTTACGCCGTCTGCGCCGATGTGGTCGCGATGGAGGACGGGCTGCGCAAGGCCTTCGAGGCGGCCGACGTCGGATACGATTGAGGAGGACTGAACCATGCCCAAACACATTATCGATTTGACCGGTAAGGTCGTCCTGATCACCGGCGGCAGCCGCGGCATGGGGCGCGAGATGGCGCTGGGTTTCGCGGCGGCGGGGGCCGATGTCGCGATCACCAGCCGCAAGGTCGAGGCGTGCGAAGCGCTGGCGCAGGAGATCGAGGCGAAGGGACGGCGCGCCTTCGCCTATGGCTGCCATGTGGGCTATTGGGATCAGTGCAACGCGCTGATCGATGCGGTCTACGATCATTTCGGCAAGGTCGACGTGCTGATCAATAACGCCGGCATGTCGCCGCTCTACGACCGCGCGGCGGACATCCCTGAAGCGCTGTATGACAAGGTGCTCGACGTCAATCTGAAGGGACCGTTTCGGCTCTGCGCAGAGATCGGCCAGCGCATGATCGATGCCGGCGGCGGGTCGATCATCAATGTTTCCAGTACCGGTGCGATCCGGCCTTTGGGGAACATCATCACCTATGCGGCGGCGAAGGCGGGTCTCAATGCGATGACCGAGGCTTTCGCCCAAGGCTATGGGCCCACCGTGCGGGTCAACGGCATCATGCCGGGGCCGTTCCTGACCGACATCTCGAAGGCCTGGGACATGGAGAAATTCGCCGAACGCGCCCGCACGCGCATCGCACTGCAGCGCGGCGGCGAGCCGGACGAGGTGGTTGCGGCGGCGCTCTACTTGGCGTCGGATCACGCGGCCTATACGACCGGTTCAATCATCCGCATCGACGGCGGCTCGACATGACGTTCTCGATCGTCGGCTACGACGCGGCGGCCGATCAGGTCGGCATCGGTCTCACCACCGTGACGATGGCGGCCGGGGGAACCTGCCCCAGCTACTCGCCGAGCGGCGATATCGTCGTGGTTCAGGCCTTCGGTAATCCCGTCGCGGGAATCGCCGGGGTGCGAGCGTTGGAGGCCGGCCAGGGGCTCGATCGGGCCGTCGCGGCCATGCGTGAGTCCGATCCTTCCTTCGACTATCGGCAGATCGGCATCGTGACCCGCGACGGCGCTCTGTTCAGCCATACGGGCGAGAACGCGCGGCCCTGGGCGGGTCATATCCAGGGCGACGATTTTGTCGCCATGGGCAATGTGCTGGTCAGCGGCGATGTGGTCGACGCGATGGCGGAAGCCTTCAGCGAATCGGCGGGAAAGGCTCTGGCCGAACGGCTGCTGCGCGCGCTGGAAGCCGGCCGAGACGCTGGGGGACAGCAGGGGCCGGGCGGCTGTCATTATGACGAACGGTCCTGCCTGCTGAAGGTCATCGGCAACGATGTAGGCCGCGAGGTGCCGGCGCTCGACCTGCGGCTTGACATGACATCGGACGCGGTGACTGAGATGCGCCGCTTCTGGGAGATCTACAAACCCGTCGTGCCCTTCCGGGCCGCCCGCGCCGCCGACCCGGCTTCGATCCCGTCAACCTACGATTGGGAGCGCGAGAACCTGTCCGCCAACCCACCACCGAACACGATCAAGGGCGAGACCTGAAATGGAAATCGACCAGGAGATCGAGAAAACCGCCTTCGATGTGGTCAGGCGCTATATCGCCGCGATCAATGCGGGCGATGAAGAGGGCGTGCGCGACGCCTTCAACTTCCCGCATTTCCGCATCGGTCTGGGCGGCCGCGTGATCCACTACCCGGACGCCTCGACCAACCCGCTGGCGAATTTCCGCGAGAAGACGCTGACGGATGGGTGGCACCATAGCGAGGTCGACAAGCTCGAAGCGCTCGCCACCTTTCCCGGCAAGGCCCATATCGGCGTCCATTTCCGCCGCCTGCGCGAAGACGGCTCCGAGATCGGCGCCTACTACTCGCTCTACATCATCACCGAAGTGGACGGCCACTGGGGCATCCAGGGCGGCTCGGGTACGGGAACCTAGAGCACATCAGGCCCAGAAGGAACCGCAAGTGGTCTCATTAGGTCGTGTGAAAGTGCTCTTTCTTTTAAACATCAGATCAGGTCACATGGTTTTCGGATCTCCAAAGGCGTGTCCGAAAAATCATGATCTGATCTAGAGTCCCGCGTTCTGCTAATTGTCGGCCGGCTCTTCCGGTTGCGGGTCGTAGCTGGCCGCTTTGACGGCAGAGAGGGCGGCCAAGCGGTTGCGGGGATAGTGCAACTGGAGATGCCCATGCCAAGCGCAACCCAGGCTTTCCCCGTGCTATATGAATCTTCATTAGACCCGAGGCGTCCTCGTGCTTGAAGGCGATCAGATATCCACCCGCATCAAGCTCGGCGACAGTCAGCGAGCGGCAGGAGCCCGTGCTCTTTGCCCAGTCGGATCGCGTGATCGACGATGGCCGAGGCGTAGGCCAGGGGCAGGGGCGTGGTCAGGTGTTTGCCATAGTATAGTAGTCGGACATGGGGGCCTCAGCGTTGCGGCGGGTCGCCTTTGACCGTAACGCGGTGCAGGTAGCGCGGCATCGAGTCGTCGTAATCGACGACGGCCGCATGCACCAGGCTGCGGTTGTCCCACAACAGCAGATCGTTCGGCTGCCAGCGATGGCGGTAGGTGAATGCGGGGCACGTCAGATGGTCGCGCAGGAAGGCGAGCAGCGTGTCGCTCTCGCTGCTCTCTAATTCCAGGAAGCCTGTCGCGAAGCTGGGATCAACGAAAAGTGCCCGGCGGCCGGTTTCAGGATGCGTGTGGGTGGCGGGATGCACGGTCACGGGCGAACTTGTGTATTCGTTTTCTTCTGCACTGACCTTGAATTCGGCGAGCCTATCTTTGTTGGTGCGGTAGGTCTGGTGGAATTCGTGCGCGCAAGTCAGTCCGTTGAGCAAATCCTTATAGGGCTGCGACAAGGTCTCATAGGCCGCATGCGTGCTGGCGAACATGGTGTCGCCGTAACCGATCGGGATCTCGATGCCGTAAAGTAGAGAGGCACGCGACGGGGTGGGGAGATAGGCGCCATCGGAGTGCCAGTACTCTCCGTTATAAGCGCGGCCAACCCGTTTGCCATCGGCCTTTTTTTTATTGGAGGACAGTAAAATTTCAGGGTGGCTCGGCATCAAATTGGCCTTCAGTACATGATTTTCGATTTCGCCGAAGCGGCGTGCGAAGCCTATATGGTCCTCCGGTTCTAAACGCTGATCGTGGAATACCAGTAGGCTGTGCTTATGCCATGCTTCTAGGATGGCGGCGAAGGCTGCATCATCCAGCGGTTTCGACAGGTCAACGCCGTGCACGGCGGCGCCGACCACGCCCCCCAACCTTTCGATTTCGATCGGCCTCATGCGGTTACTCCCCGCGCCGGATGAGAGCGGCGATCGAACCCCCGTCCACATTGATGGTTTCGCCGGTGATGAAGGAGGCTTCGTCGGAGGCGAGGAAGGCCGCGATCCCGGCCACGTCTTCCGGCTTGCCCCAGCGGCGCACCAGATTGTCGTTGTTCCAATTGTCGCCGAAATCTGGATTTTCCTTGACCGCCTGGTTCATCGGCGAGGCGATCATGCCCGGTGCTAGCGCGTTGACCGTGATGTTTTTACCCGCCATGTCGGCAGCGAGCGCCCGCGTCATCGCCAATGTTCCCCCCTTTGCGGCGACGTAACCGATGCGGTTCGGTCGGCCGACGCTACCGGCGATCGAAGCTACATTCACGATACGCCCGAATCCGGCTGCCAACATGTGCGGCAGGACGGCCTGGCAGCAATGGAAGTGTCCGGTTAGATTGACGTCGAGCATGCGCTGCCAGTCGTCCTCGCTGTGGTCCAGGATTGGTTTGACGATGCGGCTGCCCGCATTGTTGACGAGCACATCTACCTTGCCGAAATAATCAATTGCTGTGTCGGTCATCGCATAGACGTCGCCGCGTTTGGTGATATCGGTCGCGATGCTATGTGCTGTTCCGCCGTCGGCCCGAATTTCTTCAGCGACGGTTTCCGCTGTACTCCCATCGATATCGGCGGTCACCAAATGCGCACCTTCAGTGGCGAACTTCTTCGCGATGGCGCGCCCGATTCCGCTAGCAGCACCGGTAACGATCGCGGACTTTCCTTTGAGACGCATGTTCTCTCGCTCTTCCTATGACTTTGCCGTTGCTATTTCGTTTGTGCAAAGCCCCGGTAAACCGCGGCTGTCGCCGCGGTAGGGGAGGCGGGATCACGACCCTTTCGGGCGGCTCGGATCGTTAGTTGCGATTTTTGCGCCTGCGCGGGAAAAACGGCGCAGTGTATAGCCTGTAAAAGTGCCACGCTACGCAGCGCTGAATACGCGATTGAAGATCGTATCGACATGTTTCGTGTGATATTCGAGGTCGAAAAGATCGTCCAGATCGGCGTGGCTGAGATAGTCCCCGATCACCGTATCTGTTTTCAGCAATTCGGCGAAGTTCTTGCCGTCCTGCCAGCTTTCCATCGCGTTTTTTTGGACCGCGCGGTAGGCGTCCTCGCGGCTCATCCCGGCTTGCGTCAACGCGAGCAGTACGCGTTGCGAATTATGCAGCCCGCCAAGCTGGTCGAGATTGCGTTGCATCTGGTCGGGGTAGACGACGAGCTTCTCGATCAGGCCGGTGGCGCGGCCGAGCGCAAAGTCCAACGTGACCGTAGCGTCCGGCCCGATGATCCGCTCTACCGAGGAGTGAGAGATATCCCGCTCGTGCCACAGCGCGACATTCTCCATCGCCGGGGTAACGGCGCTGCGGACGATGCGGGCGAGACCGGTCAGGTTTTCCGTCAGCACGGGATTGCGTTTGTGCGGCATCGCCGACGACCCCTTTTGGCCCGGCGAGAAATATTCCTCCGCCTCGCGCAGCTCGGTTCGTTGCAGGTGCCGCACCTCCATCGCCAAATTCTCCAGAGAGGATGCGACAATGCCCAGTACCGCGAAGAACATGGCGTGCCGGTCCCGCGGGATGACCTGGGTCGACAGCGGTTCGACGGTGAGGCCCATTTTCGCCGCGACATGCGCTTCGACTGAAGGATCGATATTTGCGAAGGTACCGACGGCGCCGGAGATGGCGCAGGTCGAGATCTCCGCCTGTGCCGCGACCATGCGTTGGCGAGCCCGCTGAAAGGCTGCGTGATGGCCGGCAAGTTTTAGGCCGAATGTAGTCGGCTCCGCGTGGATCGCGTGACTACGGCCGATCGTGACGGTGTATTTGTGCTCTTCCGCCCGCTTCTGCAGCGCCGCCAGCAGGGCGTCCAGATCGGCGATCAGGATGTCCGCGGCGCGGGTCAACTGTACCGCCAGGCAGGTGTCCAGCACGTCGGACGAAGTCATGCCCTGATGCAGGAAACGCGCTTCGTCGCCGACATGTTCGGCGACGTTGGTCAGGAAAGCGATCACGTCATGCTTGGTCTCGCGCTCGATCTCGTCGATCCGGTCGATTTCGAACGCGCCGCGCTCCCAGATGGCTTTCGCTGCGTCCTTGGGGACCACGCCCAGTTCCGCCATCGCGTCGCAGGCATGAGCTTCGATCTCCAGCCAGATCTGAAACCGGGTTTCCGGCTCCCAAATCGCTGTCATGTCCGGACGGCTGTAACGGGGAATCATGCTTGGGTGGCTCCAGTAAAAATGAGGGACATGCGGCCTTCCCAGGGTTGCCCGGCGGGTTCAGCCCGTATTATAGCATGGACGAAATTGTCCAAAGGAAGGCGCGGCTATGGCTACACTGAGCGACGCAGAACTGCAACAAGCGCGAATCGATCTCGCGGCCTCGTTTCGCTGGGCCGTCCGGCACGGCTTCAACGAAGGGATTTGCAACCATTTTAGCCTCGCTGTCGGCGACGATCAGTTCCTGATCAACGCGCATGGCTATCATTGGTCGGAAATCACCGCCTCCAGCATCATGCTCGCCGATTATGACGGCACGATCATCGAGGGCGACCGCGATGTCGAGCCGACCGCCTTCTACATCCACAGCCGTATTCACAAGGCCTGTCCGCATGCGGTCTGTGTGATGCATACCCACATGCCCTATGCGACGGCGCTGACCCTGGTTGAAGGCGGCCGGCTGGAGCCGGTGGAGCAGGGAGCGATCCGTTTCATCGATCATGTGGTCTATGACGATGATTATGCCGGCCTGGCGCTGGATACGGACGAGGGCGACCGCATCGCCGCGGGACTCGGCAATAAGAGCATCATGTTCATGGGCGCGCATGGCGTCACCGTGACGGGTTCCACGATCGCGCGGACCTACGATTCGCTCTACTACCTGGAGCGCGCCTGCCAAGCGCAGGTGCTGGCGCGGTCGACCGGCCTGCCGTTCCGCCGCTTGCCGGACGAAGTGGTCGAGCATACGCGCCAGCAATTCGCGGCTTCCAACACGGACAGCGCGCCGCTGCATTTCGAGTCGCTGAAGCGAATCCTCGACAAGGAAGAACCCGACTACAAGATGTGAGCAGACCCCGATGAGCGCAGCGCTGCATACCGAAGGTGACTTCAACTACATCGTGCCGACGCTGGGGGAGAAACCGTTTCGGCTGAACTACGATCCCGCGCCCGGTGAGCGGGTAACGAATGTCTCGCATGAGACGCGGCACCTGTCGGTCCGCGATGTGCGCCCGATTGCGGCGGAGATGGGCTTGGATAGCGATGGGTTCGCGCTTCTGACCCGTCCCAGCAGATTGACACGGTTCAACGACGATACGGCGATCGAGGCGCAGTATTATCCGGAATGTGCCGAACTCGTGCAGGCAGCCACCGGTGCCGACCGGGTAATCACCTTCGATCACATCGTGCGCAACGGCGCCGACGACAAGGCGCAACAGCCGATCCAGCGGGTACATAACGATTATACGGAGGTCTCGGGACCCAAGCGGGTGCGCGATCTGATGGGCGAAGAGGCAGAGGCGCTGCTGCGTAAGCGGGTGGCCATCGTCAATGTCTGGCGGCCGATCGGCGGCCCGATCGAGTCGATGCCGCTCGGCGTGATCGGCGCTTCAACGATCTTCGAGGATGACTTTATCGCGACGGATTTGGTCTATCCCGATCGACGCGGCGAAACCTACAACATCCGCTTCAACCAGCGGCATAGCTGGTACTACACGCCGGGCATGACCGATGATGAGGTCTATCTGCTGAAATGCTTCGACAGCGACCGCTCCGTCGCCCGCTGGGCCGCCCATACGGGCTTCGTCGATGCGAATTCCCCGGCCAATGCCAAGCCGCGCCACAGCATCGAGACCCGCACCATGGTGTTCTTCGACTGACGAGCCGATTTCAAGCGGCCGGCTGCAGGTGCTAGGGTCATGCGGACCAATAGGGGAGGCATGGCATGAAATCGGTTTATGAAATCGTTATCGCCGTCGAGAATTTGGAAGAGGCCGTCGAGACCTATGAGGCGATGGGCTTCAAGCTCGACCGCAGGGCAAGGAGCGAGGCGCTGGGGATCGATCAAGCCTTCTTCACCACCGAAGATGGCACCGTGATCGAGCTGGCTCAGCCTTTCGACCCCGACAAGGCGGTCGGCAAGGGGCTGGCGCGCAATGGCGAGGGGCTCTATATGATCGCGATGACGGTCGACGATGTGGAGAAATCCGCTAACCGTATGAAAGAAAAGGGAATTCGTCTGGTCGAGGTGGGTGGTCGCACCTTCGTCCATCCGAGCGCGACCAAGGGCATCCTGATGCGGCTCGACCCACCGAAAAACTGAATCACCCCGTCATGACCAATACATGGCTCGCCGCCGGCGGCGCGATCTCGCTGGGCGCGTCGCTCTTGCATGTGGCCATCATTTTCGGCGGCCCGAACTGGTACCGCTATTTCGGTGCCGGCGAAGAAATCGCCCGGATGGCGGAAGAGGGGCGCTGGCGGCCGGCGATCATCACGGCGCTCGTCGCGGCCGGCCTGGCACTTTTCGCTCTGTACGCTTTTTCGGGCGCCGGCCTCGTATCGCCGCTGCCGTTGCTGGGGTCGGCACTGTGCGTGATTACGGCAATCTACACGCTACGCGGTCTCGCCTATCCGGTTTTCAAGCTGACCAATTCAGAATTCGCAACGCCGTTCTTCCTGTGGAGCTCGATAATCTGCCTCATCGCTGGCGCGGTGCACGGGATCGGCCTGGCGCAGATCTGGGCGAAGATTTAGCCGGTGCCCGTTAAACCGGGCGGTCACCCTTCAGGATGATGCGCCACAGCAGCCGTTCCTCGCGTTGGTCGAAGTTCGGGTCGACGGAATGCATGGCGCAGCGGTTGTCGCAGATCACCACATCGCCCATGCGCCAGCGATGGCGCAGCGTGTTTTCCGGCCGGATGGCCTGTTTCAACAGATCGTCGAGAAACGGCCGGACCGCCTCCGGTTCCAAACCGTCGACGCCTGTCGCTTTGGTCACATGGAAATAGAGTGCCTTTTTCCCTGTCTCCGGATGGGTGCGCACCATCGGGTGACGCGCGCCGCCGCCGAAGGCATCGCGGTCGCCCGCGGAGTAGGTCGGGTTGTCCGCTTCCATGAAGTTGGTGGTGAATAGCGGGCCGATCCTTTCGCGCGATTCAGCCGACAGGTTTTCCAGACCTGCATACATATCCGCGAAGCTCGTGTCGCCGCCCGTCGTCGGCAATTTCCGGGCGTATAGGACCGTCGCCTTCGGTGGTTCCTCGTGGTTGGTGTGGTCCGTATGCCAGTTCCTGGCCGGGCGCATCTTCTCGCGGTTGATGATCCGGCTCACCTCCGGACAATCCGGCAGCCGGAAGGCGAGGCGGTGTTGCAGCATGGGGACGCCGAAGACGGACATGCCGCTGCAATAGGCCTGCGCATCGAGGTCCTGATCGCGGATGACAAGGACGATATGGTCGAGCAGCGCCCGGTTCAGCCGTTCGGCCGTATCGGGTTCGACCGGTTCGTTGAGGTCCAGCCCGGTGACCTCCGCCCCGAAGGGCGCGTCCAGTTCCGTGATCTGCATCGTCCGCCTACGCCGCTTTCATGCCCAGAATTTCGCGCGTTTCCTCGACCGTCGCGACGTCGCGCCCGAGCGACCGGGCCTGCTCGACGACTTTGGCGATGACATCCGCGTTGCGCGGCGTGCCGCCCAGTTCCAGATAGGGGTAGTCGCCCAGTCCGATGGAGATGTGGCCGCCTTCCTTGATCACCTTCTCGGTCAGCAGCAGAAGGTTGCCCTTGTAGTTCATCGCGGTCCACAGCAGGTTGCGGTCCTTCGGAATGAACGTGGTGTGCGCGTCGAGGCCTTCCGGCGTGCCGGGGTGGCCGGACAGCGAAGTGCCGTCGGTCATGCAAAGCAGGACGATCGCCGGCTCGGTGATGACGCCCATTTTCATGAAGGCTTCGATCTGGCGCGTGAAGCTGATGTTCCAGGAGACGAGATACTGCTTCAGCCCGTGATGCTTGGTGCGGTCCGCGAAATAGAGCAGCGTCTCGGTCGAGTTCTCGTAGACTAGATCGGTACTGGTGTAGGTGTTGTTCTCCGGATCCCACCAGTCGACATTGACCGATCCCACATCCATCGGGGCGAAGTGCGGCTCGGTCGCTGGGTTTTGCATCATTTGCTCGACCGCCTCGAAGCGTTCTTTCGCATCGCCACCGTGTGCGACATAGCCGAGGGTCGGGTTGATGAGGATGGGGCTTTGTTCACGGATGCCAGCGATGGTTTCCAGATAGAAGGCGGGATCGTGCTCCGGTTCGCCGGTGGGGGTACGGCCGTGGAAATGGAAGACCGATGCACCGGCATCATAGCATTCCTTCGAGTCGCGGATGATCTCCTCCGGCGTGAAAGGCACGTTCGGGTTTTCCTCGCGTCCCGCCAGCTCGTTCACGCGCGCTTCTATGATGATCTTATTCATCGCCAGCCCTTCCGTTCCCGGTCTCCGTCAATGACGATATGATAACCGAGAAAGGGGGCCAGGCGGAAATATGCCGGCACGGTTCTTTAGCGAAAGCGTGCCGGCATAGTCGGATATTTCCCGCGTTATGCCGCTATCATCCGTTTTCGCCGTTCTGACCCCGCCAACGGTAGATCACGCCGCCAATCGCGGCGCCGACAATCGGGGAGACCCAGAAAAGCCAGAGCTGCGATATGGCCCATCCGCCGACGAATACGGCCGGTCCAAGGCTCCGCGCCGGATTTACCGAGGTATTGGTAACAGGAATGCTGATCAGGTGAATGAGGGTCAGGCCGAGGCCTATAGCGATTGGCGCAAAGCCGGCCGGTGCTCTTCCGTCCGTCGCGCCAAGAATGATGATCAGAAAAAACGCCGTCAGGACAATTTCCGCTAACAGTGCCGCTGTCATCGAATAGCCTTGCGGCGAATGCTCGCCGAAGCCGTTCGATGCGAAGCCATCGGAAAGATCGAACCCCGCTTTGCCGCTGGCGATAAGATACAGCACGCCGGCCGCCGCAATGGCGCCCACGATCTGTGTAATCCAGTAGGGTAGAATATGTCCGGCGGGAAATCGCCCACTGACCCACAAACCAACCGTGACCGCAGGGTTGAAGTGGCCGCCGGAAATATGGCCGACCGCATAGGCCATGATGAGCACTGTCAACCCGAACGCCAGCGAGACGCCGACAAAACCGATACCAAGCTCCGGGATGCCTGCCGCCAGCACGGCGCTGCCGCCCCTCCGA
>CAJWOT010000063.1 GCA_913044215.1 uncultured Rhodospirillaceae bacterium
ACCAGCATTTCCGGCAGGAAGCTGCTTTCGAAGCGGTAACCATACACCGTCATGTTTTCCAGTACCCGTTGCACGTAGTTCCGCGTTTCGGAAAACGGAATCGACTCAATCCAATCGATGGCATCGAAGGTCGAGAATTCGCGTGGATCCCCATTCAGGCGAATCCAGCGATTTACATTGCCAGGTCCCGCGTTATACGCGGCGACGGCCAAAATGAGCGAACCGTCGTAGTTTTCCCGTAAATGGTCCAGATAGGCGCTGCCCAGCCGCAAATTGTGGACGGGGTCGGTGAGGAGTTTCTGCTTGTTGTGCCGGACTTTAAGTTGGCGGGCGACCTGACGTGCCGTTGCCGGCATCAACTGCATCAGGCCGCGTGCCCCGGCGCGGCTGATCGCTTTGGTATCGAACGCGCTCTCCTGACGGATGACAGCATGCATTAGGGCTGGCTCGACGGAGAAAACTCGCCGGACGTTTAGTTTCGGATAGCCCGCCGCCGTCAGGGTAACGCCTTTCCGAATTGCCAGCTTGGCAACACGAATGGCGAGATCGTTGCGGTTGAGGTCGGTTGCTAGACGCCCAATCAAGGCCCACTCTGCGGGACGCTTCGCCAATGCCGTTAGCCGCAGCACGAAGGTTTTGACCAGCTTGTTTTGCCCAAGATGGGCAAGCAGCCGCGTCGCGCGAACGAGTTCGCGGTCTTCGAATTGTTTCATTTCGGCAGCGCTTGGCGCGGGTTCGGTTGGCGGTCGGGTATTGCGCTGTTGGCTCAACCGGTCGATTGCCAATTGACCGTAAAAAGTCGTCGGGAACCGCGCTGCTGCCCGATACCATTGCATCGCCTGGGTCCGGCGATTTTCGATGTCTGCGGGGTTCTCCTCGATGGCCCGGGCAGTCCAGTAGGCACCGCGCGCGCGACTGATGGGGTAGCGGACGGTCTTGAATAGCCGCTGGAAGTGCCGCCTTGCGACGTCGTAGTCGCGCAAATAGCGCAGCGCGATCCAACCGGACAGCCATTCCGCTTCCGCGAGAGAAGACCCTTTGGTCTGGCTGTGACCCTGGGCGAGCCTATAGGCCGTCGTGATGTCGCCCTCCGCCAGCGCCCGGCGGCTGAGGATTGCCCGCTCCTGCCACCATTTTGCGGGACGTATCAGTTGCGCAGGCGGGTGCTTGAGCAATTCTACCGCCCGGTCGGTAAATCCCTTTCGGCGGCGCCAGCGCATTCGTTCGAAAACAAGGCCGGGATGTACTTGCAACTCCGATGGAACGCGGGCAATGGCCCCGTCGACACCGCCGGTACGGCGCATCAACATCAGGCGGGCCTGCGCCAGATGCTGCTGGTCGCGGCTCACGCGTCGCATCTGGCGCCGCGCTGCGCCAACACGCTGGTCCCAGATAAGCCGATCTAGACGCGCGACATGGTCTTCCTTCCGCAGCAAATTACGGAAGCTGCGGTAAAAACTGCGCTCATCCGGCCGCGCCATGTCGAGCGTGCGCCAAGCTTCCCGGATGTAACGTGTCGCTTCTTGCCTCTGGCCTTTCGCCAGAAGGGCGTTGCCATACCGTATCGCACCGGCCGCCGTGCGGGGCGCTTCTTTCGCGAACCATGCTAATGCCGCCGTATCCTGCAAGGCCGCTTTCATGGTTTCTTCCGCCCGTCGGCGGAGCGAGGCACGCCTTGGCCAATCCGGGTTTGCTGTCAGGAAATCGTCGATCTCTTGGAAGGTTGCACCGCTACCTTGCGTCGAAAATCGCAGCCATGACAGCACCTTCGCCGGCAGAGGGTCCTTGGCGCGTGCCGCGTGACGGGTCGCCGCCGTCCACTTGCCGGCCTTGGCCGCTTTGAAGGCCGCTTTGTACTGTGCGGTATCCTTCTTGCTCAGGGAGGCCGCATCGACAGAGAGAGATGGCCCTAGCAAAGCGGTAGAAAGAACCGCAATGCTTGCCAGTAAAGCCTTGTATTTTAGAGAAATTTGCGGCATGACCAAGAATGGATTCTATGCGATTTCCGGGCGTCGGCCAATAACAAGCGAATCAAAGGATCGTGTATCTATTGCTGGTTTAAGCCGGTAACGTTAATTTTGCGTCGACGTCGTGGGCGCGTCAGGGAGAAAAAAATGTTTAGCGGATCACTCGTAGCGTTGATTACGCCGTTTCAGAACGGTTCGATCGATGAAACTGGTTTCCAGTCTTTCGTGGAGTGGCAGATCAGTGAGGGAACGAATGGCTTGATTCCGACCGGTACGACCGGGGAATCGCCGACACTTAACCATGATGAGCACAAACGCGTCGTTGAACTTTGTATCGAAGCGGCGAAGGGAAAAGTGCCGATCATTGCCGGCACTGGATCGAATTCCACCGCGGAAGCGATCGAATTGACCCAACACGCCAAAGACGCGGGTGCGGATGCGGCCCTGGTGGTAACGCCGTACTACAACAAGCCGACCCAGGAAGGTCTCTACCAGCACTATAAAATGATCGTCGATGAAGTCGACTTGCCGGTCATTATTTATAACATCCCGGGCCGTTCAATCGTCGACATGTCGGTCGAGACGATGGCGCGGCTGGCTAAGCTGCCGAACATCGTTGGCGTTAAGGACGCGACCTGTGATTTGGCGCGGCCGCTTGCCTCGCGCCTCGCGATAGAAGGGGAGTTCTGTCAGCTTTCCGGTGAGGACGCCACGATCGGCGCATTTCTGGGGCAAGGTGGAGACGGTTGCATATCCGTAACGGCAAATGTCGCGCCGCGTCTTTGCGCGACGTTGCATAATTCTTGGCAGAATCGCGATATCGACACCTTCTCGGAGGTGCGCGACCAGCTGATGCCGTTGCATGATGCGCTGTTCTGCGAAACCAGCCCGGGACCGGTCAAGTACGCTGCCAGCCTGCTGGGCAAATGCGACGATTATTGCCGGCCCCCGATCGTGCCGATTGCGGAGAGCAGCAAGACGGCCGTCCGGGACGCGATGGTTTCGGTCGGACTGCTCAACTGACGCCATGGCCCGAAAATCGTCGGGGAGTGGCCCCGTCGCGCAGAACCGACGCGCGCGGTTCGATTACTTTATCGACGAGCAGATCGAGGCCGGCGTCGTTCTTCAGGGGACTGAAGTAAAGTCTCTGCGGCAAGGGCAGGCGAGTCTGTCCGAGTCGTGGGCGGGTCCGCGTGAGGGGGAGCTTTGGTTGAACAACTGCTTCATCCCTGAATACGACAACAGCGCGCGGTTCAGCAATCACGAGGCACGGCGTCCCCGAAAGCTGTTGCTGCACAAAAGAGAAATGCAGCGTTTGATTGGCGCGTCCAACCGGCAGGGCGTCACCATTGTCCCTATGTCGATCTACTTCAACGAACGCGGCATCGCCAAGGTGATGTTGGGGCTCGCTCGCGGCAAGCGGCAGGTCGACAAACGCCAGACGACAAAGGATCGGGACTGGAATCGTCAGAAGGCGCGGGTCATGCGCGAACGTGGTTGACGATCCCGGCGAAGACGTCGTGAAACATCGCCTCGGTTAGTCGGCCGGTGTTCGTATTGTAGCGCGAGCAGTGATAACTGTTGGCCAGGATCAGGCCGTTCGGCAGTTCGTGAAATGCGCCATGTCCGAACTTCCAGTCTTTTTGCCGCAATCCCGCGCTGCGCAATATGGAAGCGTGCGACACTGTGCCAAGCGCCAGAATAACGCGCAGGTTCGCCATGCTGTCGATCTCGGCGATTAAATAGTCGCGGCAGGCATTGATTTCCGCGCCGATCGGCTTGTTTTGCGGGGGGACGCATCGAACAGCGTTGGTCACCCGGCAGTTGACCAGCGACAAGCCGTCGTTCGGGTCTTCGGCGTAGTCGCCGGTAGCGAGTCCGAATTTTAGCAGCGTCGGATACAGCAGCTGACCGGCATAGTCGCCCGTGAACGGTCGGCTGGTCCGGTTGGCGCCGCGCAAACCTGGCGCCAGTCCAACAATCAACACCGCGGCATCCAATGAGCCAAAGCTGTCGACGGGCGCGTTGTGCCAGTCTGGCCAGTTTACGCGGCTTTCCTCTCGAAAAACGACGAGCCGCGGGCAGCGGGGGCAATCCCGGTCTGGGAACGCATCCGGCATAGGAAACGGATTAGGCTGTTGTGACGATCGGATCGTCGTCGTATTCGTCGTAATCTTCTTCGTCACCCAACATATCGTCCGGTTGGTCCGCATCGAGATCGTTCGAACTGCCGCTGGGACGCGAATGTTTGCGCGCGATTTCTTGCGACAGATCCATCAGTTCGACGAAATGATCAGCTTGTCGCCGCAACTCGTCCGCGACCATCGGCGGTGACGATTTTACCGTGCTGACAACCGTCACACGGGCACCTTTGCGCTGCACAGCCTCTACCAGCCTTCGGAAATCGCCATCACCGGAAAACAAGACCACATGGTCGATGAGGCTCGCCATCTCCATGACATCGATCGCGAGTTCGATGTCCATGTTACCTTTGATCTTGCGCCGCCCGTAGTTGTCGGTGAATTCCTTCGTCGGCTTGGTGACCATCGTGTAGCCGTTATAGTCAAGCCAGTCGACGAGTGGCCGGATTGGAGAATACTCCTGATCCTCGATAAGGGCGGTGTAATAGAACGCCCGAATGATGCGCGCATTCTCGCTAAAGACACTCAACAGGCGCTTGTAGTCGATATCGAACCCAAGCGCTCTCGCTGCCGCGTAAAGATTAGCCCCGTCGATGAAAAGCGCGACCTTTTCATCTTTATAGAATTTGAAAGACATTTTTTATTACCTTGAAACAACTATTATTAATTATCGCCGCCAACCCCTTAAATGTTTAGATATAGGCGAAACAGAGCAGCGATAATAAAGTATTTATGACGCCAGTACTAGATCGACAAGTGCCGTGGTCAATCTGGGCTTTCGCATAATCTTGGCAGGCCCAATTGACGGCGGAAAAGTGGGGTGTACGCCGGCAATTTTCTTGAATTGCCTCAACGAGGTGCCTATATTCCGCGTCCCGCGTCGCCCGGACGAAAGTGGAGATTAAGCATATGGCTCGTGTAACCGTTGAAGATTGCGTCCTGAAGGTCCCGAACCGTTTCGAGTTGGTTGTGCTCGCCGCGCAGCGCAGCCGGACAATTTCCGCCGGAGCGCCCTTGTCGGTTGACCGCGACAATGACAAGAACCCGGTCGTCGCACTGCGTGAAATCGCTGATGAGACCATCGAACTCGAAGAATTAGAGGACAATGTCGTCCGCGGCATGCAGAAACATGTCGAAATCGACGAGCCGGAAGAGGAAGATCCGATCGAACTGATGGCCGGCGCCGCTATGGCGGGGGAGACCGATGCGGCCGAGGGTGTTGTGGCTCCGGCGATTGACGCACCGCAGCCTACTGACGGGCCGCAAGAATAGCCGTTAACATCAGCGCCGGGCGGGCGCGTGACGGAGTAACGCCGCATGCTGCGGCAATATGAGCTGGTAGAACGCGTAAAGAGCTATGATCCGGGCGCGGATGAAGATGCCCTCAACCGCGCCTATGTTTTCTCGATGAAAGCACACGGTACGCAGAAGCGTGCCTCCGGTGATCCCTATTTCTCACACCCCGTTGAAGTTGCCGGCATTCTGTCGGACAAGAAGCTCGATTGCGATTCCATCATAACCGGTCTGTTGCACGACACGGTCGAGGACACAGTCGCGACCATGGAGGATATCCACGGTTTGTTTGGCGAGGATGTCGCGCGGCTGGTCGACGGAGTCACCAAGCTTAGCCAGATAGAAACCTTGTCCGACCGCGCCAAGCAGGCGGAGAATTTCCGCAAACTTCTGTTGGCGATGTCTGAAGATATTAGGGTTCTGCTGGTCAAGCAGGCGGATCGGCTGCACAACATGCGGACCCTGGAATTCATTCGCAACGGTGAAAAACGTGCGCGGATTGCCCGCGAGACGATGGATATTTATGCGCCCCTGGCGGAACGGATCGGCATTCGCGATTGGAAGGATGAGTTGGAGGATCGGGCATTCGCCGAACTGAACGGGGATGCGCGTGCTTCGATCGTGAAACGACTTCAGTTTCTGCGCGAAAATGGCGGAGATTTGGTCGGGCGCGTTACCTCCGAATTGACGCAGACTTTGGCCGAATATGGCGTAGAGGCTGACGTATCCGGGCGCGAGAAATCCCCATATTCGATCTGGCGCAAAATGCGGCGCAAGAATATCGGCTTCGAGCAACTCTCAGATATCATGGCGTTCCGCGTCGTCGTCCAGGAAGTCCAGGATTGTTACCAGGCACTGGGTGCGATTCACGGCCACTATCGTGTCGTGCCCGGTCGCTTCAAAGACTATGTCTCCATCCCCAAACCGAATGATTACCGGTCGCTGCACACCAGTGTGTATGGCCCGGAGAACCAGCGAATCGAAATCCAGATCCGCACGCACGAAATGCATGAAATCGCGGAGCTGGGCGTCGCCGCGCATTGGCAGTTCAAGCAGAATGTGATGACCGACGGACGGCAGTATCGCTGGCTCCGCGAGTTGCTGGAAATTCTGGAACATGCCGAAGCGCCGGAGGAGTTTCTCGAGCACACGAAGCTGGAGATGTTCTCCGATCAGGTCTTTTGCTTCTCGCCGAAGGGTGACCTGATGGAACTGCCGCGCGGCGCGACACCGGTCGATTTCGCCTACGCGGTGCATACGGAGGTTGGTGACAGCTGTGTTGGCGCGAAGGTCAACGGGCAGGAGGCGCCGTTGCGTACCGAATTGAAGAATGGGGACCAGATCGAGATTTTGACATCGGCCGATCAAACGCCGTCGCCCAGTTGGGAAAGTTTCGTTGTGACCGGTAAGGCGCGCGCCTGTATCCGCCGCTTCGTTCGCTCGCAGACACGCGAGCAGTACAACCGCCTCGGTCAGGAGATCATCGAAAAAGCGTTCCGGCGGGAAGGCCGCAAAGTTGCGAAGAAAACACTGACGAGCGTCTTGGTAAAACTGTCCTGCAGAACGGTGGACGATCTTTTCGTGGCAGTGGGGCAAGGGCGCTATACGGGACAAGATGTCTTCGCAGCCGCGTATCCCCGGACTGGGCGAAAGCGTCAACGGGCAGCCCCGACCGGTGGCGACAATAAGGGAAGTGGCGAATTCGCGGTGCCGATACGCGGCCTCATTCCGGGCATGGCGGTACATTTGGCGGCCTGCTGCCATCCCTTGCCGGGCGACCAGATTGTCGGCATCGTCTCGACGGGCAAAGGGATTACGGTTCATACGAGTGATTGCGAAACGCTGTCGAATTTCGTCGAAATGCCGGAACAATGGGTTGATGTCCAATGGGAAGTTGGTGCCGAGGACACGGGTAACCATGTCAGCCGGATCACCGTTATTCTGGCCAATAGGCCGGGCAGCCTTGCCGCGATGACTGCCGTTATCGGACGCTACGACGGGAATATTTCGAACTTGAAGATTACGGATCGCTCGGAAGATTTCTTCGAGATGCAGATCGATATCGAAGTGACCGATGTCCAGCATCTAACGAATATCGTTGCTGGCTTACGGGCCGATTCCGCTGTCGGGTCGGTCGAGCGATCCCAAAGTTAGTCGCTTGTTCCTTATTGGTCCTGTCGCCAGCTGCTGAACTGGCTCTTCAATCACCCAATCTGCTGCTTTAGCCTAACCTTGAAGCGGCCGCGATGCGTGTCACAGAATGAACCGGATATGTTGGCCAGCGCGAATACGGAGAGGCGATTAGGCGATGAAACGGAAACAGCGTCTCGGCGTTAATGTCGATCATGTAGCGACGATCCGAAACGCCCGGTCTGGCACATATCCTGACCCGGTACGGGCGGCGCAACTGGCGGCTGCAGCGGGCGCCGACGGCATTACGGCGCACCTTCGCGAAGACCGGCGACACATCCGCGACGACGATATTCGGCGGATCAGCGAAGAGGTCGAAAAACCGCTCAATTTCGAGATGGCGGCAACGGAGGAGATGTTGCAGATCGCTCTCCGGCATAAGCCGCATGCGGCGTGCATCGTGCCGGAAAAGCGTGAAGAGCAAACGACGGAAGGCGGTCTCGACGCAGTCGGCGGGCACAACCATCTTCAGCCGTTCGTGCGACAAATGTCCGACGCCGGCATCCGTGTCTCGCTATTTATCGAGCCGGATCCCGCACAGCTGGATGCCGCTGTGGCGCTCGGTGCGCCGGTGGTCGAATTGCACACAGGGACGTATGCGGAGCTGGAAGGCGACTCCCAGGATGTGGAGTTCGCTCGCATTGAAGCCGCGGCGGCACATGCCGAAGCGATCGGGCTGGAATGCCATGCCGGCCACGGTCTGACTTACGATAATGTGGCGCCGATTGCCGCGATCAAGAATGTCGTCGAGCTCAATATCGGTCACTTCTTGATTGGTGAAGCCATCTTTAGCGGCCTGGACGGTGCGATCCGGCGCATGCGCTCACTGATGGATAAGGCGCGGGCCGACGTTGAAGGTGCACGCAGCGCATGATTATCGGTCTCGGTACGGATCTATGCGATATCGCTAGGGTGGAAAATACCTTGAAGCGGTTTCCAGGGCGCTTCGAAAACCGGCTTTACACCGAGCAAGAGCAGGCGCGCGCTGAGCGCAGGCCGCACAATCGTGCGGGCCGCTATGCGCAGATGTTCGCGGCCAAGGAAGCCTGCTCCAAGGCACTGGGCACAGGCTTCCGCCAGGGCGTCTTCTGGCGCGACATGGAGGTCGTCCATCTGCGCTCGGGCAAGCCGACCCTGGAACTGCGCGGGGGGGCCTTGGCGCGGATGCAAAAGTTGACGCCGGACGGCATGCGGGCGCAGGTCGAACTCTCGCTAACCGATGAATCGGGTCTGGCGAACGCGGTGGTCATCATTTTCGCCGTCCCGGCATAGCGGCAAACCCCTGAGTTACCCTTCGTTCCGTGTCCGCTCTTGACAGGATCGCGTGGCCGCGACCATAAAGCCGCGCGAGAAACCCGCGAAGGCCGTATATGGCGTCAAAAATACCCAGGAGTGGCACCGGCGCCGAGGTTGAGGCCGAAACGAAAGTGGGTGCTTTCCGTGAAACCGTGCGGACAGTTGTCTACGCTGTATTGTTTGCGGTCGTCGTGCGGAGCTTCCTATTCGAACCCTTCAATATTCCTTCCGGTTCGATGATCCCGACATTGCTGGTCGGCGACTATCTTTTCGTGTCGAAATATTCCTACGGGTATAGCCGCCATTCGCTGCCCTTCAGCCCGCCGCTGTTCAAAGGCAGGATATTCGAAAGTCAGCCGGAGCGGGGCGACGTTGCCGTGTTCAAGCTGCCGAAGGACAACGAGACAGATTATATCAAACGCATCATAGGCTTGCCGGGGGATCGAATTCAGATCGTATCCGGTGTTTTGCACATAAATGGAAAGCCAGTTAAACGGCGCCGAATAGGTGACTTCAGGGGCGACGGGCCCGGAGAAGGTTCGGCCATCCAGTATGTGGAAACATTGCCTGGCGGGCGCGCGCACAAGATCATTGAAACGCATGGCGATAGATCGCGGTGGGACGACACCGACGTCTACAAGGTTCCCGAAGGCATGTATTTCGCGATGGGGGACAATCGCGACGGATCGCTGGATAGCCGCGTCGTCTATGTAGACAATGGTAAGACCACCGCGCCTGTGGGATTCGTGCCGGCAGAGAATCTGGTCGGCCGGGCCGAGTTCCTGTTCTATTCGACCAATGGCAAGGCACGAATCTGGGAGGTCTGGAAATGGCCGATCACGGTTCGTTATAGCCGGCTATTCAATGGTATCGACTAGCCAAAACCCCGGAATTCCGCGATGACCGACAGCGTCGACTCGATGCTGCAGCATGAATTTGAGGACCGGGATGTCCTGAATCGGGCTCTGACGCACGGCAGCGCTGCGACCGATCCTTCCGAAACCTACGAGCGGCTCGAATTTTTGGGGGACCGGGTGTTGTCCCTGGTCGTCGCGGAAATGCTGTTCGAGCGGTTCCCCGAAGAGAATGAAGGGAAATTGGCGCGACGATCGGCAGCCCTGGTCCGGCGCGAAACGCTTGCGGAGGTGGCTGCCGACGTCGGTTTGGGAGCCCATATCGTCATGAGCAACGGTGAAGCGGAATCCGGAGGCCGCGAGAACCCATCATTGTTGGCGGATGTCTGCGAGTCGGTTATCGCGGCGCTGTATCTCGACGGCGGTCTCGGCGCTGCGGAGGATTTCATCCGGCGCCATTGGCAGCGGCCGATGGAGCGCTCGGACAAGCCCCCCCTCGACAGCAAGACCGCCTTACAGGAATGGGCGCAGGGCCGCGGTATGCCGCTGCCGTCCTATCGGATCGCCAATCGCGAAGGACCCGACCACGCGCCCACATTCACCATCGCGGTGTCGGTCGCTGACGGGCCTGAGGCAACGGGGAGTGGGTCCACGCGGCGCGCGGCGGAACAGTCCGCAGCCGGCGCGCTGCTGAAAATGGTGCAGGCCGATGGCTGACGCGATGCGTTTCGGTTTCATCGCCGTGCTCGGTGCGCCGAACGCCGGCAAATCGACACTCATCAACCGTATCGTCGGGGCGAAGGTGACCATCGTGTCGCCGAAGGTGCAAACGACGCGGACACGGGTGCTGGGCATCGTCGGCAGAAACAGAAGCCAGCTCGTTTTTGTCGATACACCCGGCATATTCGCCCCGCGCCGCAGGCTCGATCGGGCAATGGTCGATGCGGCATGGAAAGGGGCGGCCGATGCCGACCTCCTGGCGCTCTTGGTCGATAGCGAGCGTGGGTTCGACGCCAACACGCGCGCTATCGTCGAGCAGATCAAGGGCGACGCAGTTCTTATCTTGAACAAAGTCGATCAGGTGCCGCGCGAAAAATTGCTGGCGCTGTCGCAGGCGATCAACGAAGCCGGCACTTTTCGCGAAACTTTCATGATCTCGGCCTTGAAAGGCGATGGTGTCGAGGATCTGACGGATTACTTCGCGGCCAGCGTGCCTGAGGGTGTGTGGATGTTCCCGGAGGATCAGTTATCCGATATGCCGATGCGCCTGATGGCTGCGGAAATCGTCAGGGAAAAATTGTTCCTGCAACTGCACCAGGAACTGCCTTATGCCCTGACCGTCGAGACAGAAGACTGGAAAACGTTGAAGGATGGCAGCGCTCGCATCGCGGCTGTGATCATTATCGAGCGGGACAGTCACAAGGGCATGGTCTTGGGCAAGGGCGGGCAACGCATCAAAGCGGTGGGCGCGGCCGCACGTGAAGAGCTCGAAGCGATGTTCGACTGCAAGGTGCACCTGTTCCTGCACGTCAAAGTGCGCCGCGATTGGAAGGACAAGGCCGAGCACTACCGCGCGCTCGGCCTCGATTTCCCCACCAGCTGAATCTAGATAATCGACAGGTGGCTGTTCTTCAGGTCGGTGATCAGCATGCAGCCCGGCTGGTGGGTGATGCAGAAGGGCGGTTTCGCCTGTTCGATCGCCACTTGCGGCGTGACCCCGCAAGCCCAGAAGACCGGAATTTCATCATCCTTCATGCGCGGCGGCGCGCCGCCGAAGACAGGTTGCTCAATATCGTCGATCCCGATCATCTCCGGCAAACCGATATGGACCGGTGCGCCGTGTACGTTCGGGAAACGGCTGGTGATCTGAACCGCGCGGATCGCGTCCGCGGGTTTTAGCGGGCGCATGGAGACGACCGTATTGCCGTGAAAGCGACCGGCTGGTTTGGTTTCAAGGTTGCTGACATACATCGCGACGCACTCATTGCGTTCGAAATGCCGAAGCGGGATGTCGTCCCGGATCAGCGCATCTTCGAAGGAATATGAGCAGCCGAGCGGGAAAGCGACCAGGTCATCGCGCCAATAATCCGTAACATCGTCCGTGACGGCGATTTCCTTGCCATTCTCGAACACCCGGTAGCCGGAGAGGTCCGTGCGCAAGTCGAGATCGGCGCCCAATGTCGGCAGATGCGGCGATCCGACCTCACCAATCGCGAGCATCGGACAGGGCTTCGGATTTAGCTGGCAGAAAGTTTGGAATTCCTGCGCGTAATCCTTCGGCATGATCGCCAGATTCGCCTGGACATAACCGGGCGCCATGCCGGCTGTGTGGCCTTTATGGCCGCCGTTGCGGATAAGCAGACGGGCTTCATGTGCCGGATTGTCGCCATGCAAAGTTTCGGTGGCGGCTAGCTGTGCCATATCGGCCTCCTCTTGGACTCCTCATTGCATGGATAATGTCACGGTGGCGCCTTGGGTCAAGCGGCGCGGCGATGACACTTCGGTTGCGGTCGAAGCATGGCGCTGCATGTGACCGGTATTTTCCTCGAAACAGCGAGGGAGACCGACACGATGACCATTACCGTGTTCATTCGATACCGCATAGACCCTTTCAAGCGCGACCTGTTCGAGGATTATGCGCGCCGTTGGCACAGCATTATCCCTGCCAATGGCGGTGAACTGCTCGGGTACTGGATGCCGCACGAAGGCACCAACGACATCGCCTACGCGCTGATTTCGTTCGATAGTCTGGCATCCTACGAGGCGTATAGGGCGCGGTTGAAAGCGGACGATGCAGGCGCGTCGAACTTCGCCTTTGCGGACCGCGAACAGTTCGTTCAGTCCGAGGAGCGGACCTTCCTGCGCAAGGTCGAAGCCTGACCGTCAGTCGTCGGGACCCAGTTCGATCGGCTCGCCATGCGGCGTCGCATGCGCGGCACGGTCCCAAGCGTCCTTTCGGCGGCTCAGCTCCTCCGCGCTCAACAGTCCCTTGCGCGCGACGATCTTCTCCAGCGCCTTCAGCCAGTGTTGGTAGTAGGTGTCGCCAAGATCGGGGTCGCCGGCCTGCTGCGCCGCCTCGATCTCCTCTGCCAGGCACGCCGCCCATTCCGGCCAGGTGAAGTGCCCGCCGTCATAAAGGCGCAGTGTCATGGCGAAGGCCTGCGCTTCCCAAGGCTCTTTGAAGACCGGCCCTTCCTCATCGCGCGGCAGCGACGGCAGTTCCTCGCGTGACGGGACGCTCATGCCGGGTCCATGTAGTCGTCCCACAGGTCGAGATAGAGCTTGTCCTGGGACGGCGCGTCCGGACCCCATAGCTCCTGTGCGGTGAACATCACGCTGTAGACATGCTGAGGCTTCGTGCCTTGGAACTGGGCGTGCGTGTCCGGAAAGATGAACACGCCGTGGTCGCGGTCGATGACGCCCCGTTTGCTGCGCACGTAGCGCGGAATCCGCGTGTGCGTCTTGGGATGGATATTGCGGACGGTGATGGCATCGCCGGGTTTGAATTTGGGAGCGATATCTTCATCGACCCGGAAAGACCGGCTCTTCCGCTGCTTTTCGAAGATTTCCTCCGCATTCGGCGGTGTTTCGCGATTGCCGCCGGACGCTTTCCCATTGGACAACTCTTCGCTGGTAATCATGCCGTGTTCCACCAGCAGATTCTCGTTGCGGTACAGCCAGCGCTCGTAATAGCTCGATTGTAGATAGAGCGCCGGGTCGAGCATCTCGATGCCATATCGGCCAGCATCGATATTCCATTTTCCCCAGACCCCAACCGCTGTGTTCATGGCGTACACTCGGCCTTCCCAGGGCGCATGAAAGACCGGTTCGTCGCGCTCGATGGGGATCGGCCCGAATCCGTCCATCCCCCCCATATCATGGATACCGTCCATCAGGCGCCTCCCGCCGGCGAGGCGACGGTTTCGGTGCCGATCATGGAATTCCGCGTGACGATATCGGCAAGTTCTTCTTCCGACATGTTGTCCGTGCCCGCCGGTCGCGCCGGGAGGACCAGATAGCGCAGCTCCGCTGTGCTGTCCCAGACGCGGACTTCGACATCGTCATCCAGCTCCAGGCCGAACTCCTGCAGCACTTCGCGGGGTTCTTTCACCAAGCGCGCGCGATAGGGGAAGGATTTGTACCAGGCCGGCGGCAGGCCCAGGACCGGCCAGGGGTAGCAGGAACACAAGGTACAGACTGTGACGTTGTGTACCTTGTCCGTATTCTCAAGGACCACCATGTCGGCACCTTGGCTGCCAAGATAACCCAGCGAGCCGATCGCCGCGGTGCCATCCTCCAGCAGGAATTTCTTGAACTCCGGATCGACCCAGGCGCGCGCGACCACCTTGGCGCCGTTGCGCGGTCCGACTTTGTTTTCGTATCGGTCGACAATTGCGTCAAGGGCAGCCGGATCGACCAACCCTTTGTCCGTCAGCAGCGATTCCAGGGCGCGTACGCGCAGTTCAGTGTCCGAAAGGTGTGAATGATCGTGACCGTCGCTCATGATAGCCATCCGCTTGTTTCATATCGTTGGCCGGATATTACGAAATCACCGCCGCCGATGACACGCGTTTGTTAACCGCGGGGTATCGGGTGGGGTAATGTCGGGGCATGGAATGGACGGATCACGGTATCGTGCTGTCGGCGCGGCGGCATGGCGAATCATCGGTCGTTCTGTCGGTGCTGACCGAAGCGCATGGACAACATGCAGGCCTTGTCCGCGGCGGGCAGTCGCGCCGGCGGCGCGGCGTGATGGAACCGGGCAATCTGGTGGCCGTGACATGGCGTGCGCGTCTCGAAGAGCATTTAGGGAACTACACCGTTGAGCTGGAGACCGGCTACGCGGCCCGGCTGCTTGTTTACGCGGACCGGCTGGCCGCGCTGACGTCACTCTGTGCGACGCTGGACAATTGCCTTGCCGAGCGGGAGGCTCATCCGCAGCTGTTCTCCGACACCTTGCATCTGATCCACGACCTCGACAAAGAGGCGTTCGCGGCGCGATATGTCCTCTGGGAGTTCGGGCTTCTGGGGGAGCTTGGCTTCGGTCTCGACCTGTCTTCCTGCGCCGCGACCGGCGTCGTCGATGATTTGATTTACGTCTCGCCGCGCAGTGCCCAGGCGGTGTCGCGCGACGCCGGCGCGCCCTATCGCGACAAGCTATTGAAGCTCCCAGCTTTCCTGAAAGAGGAAGCAGAACCCGGCATCGGCGACATTCTGGATGGGTTACGATTGACCGGCTATTTTCTCGATCGCCATGTCTTCCAGCCGCAGGAACGGCGGTTGCCAGACGCGCGCGAGCGTTTCGTGAGTTTGCTGCAGCGCAAAGCTCAAAAGAATCTTCCCGATACGCGGCCCTGACACTATATTTGGGGTGGTTTGAGACTCCCAATACCCTTGATGTTGTAAAAACGGTTCGATATGTCCCAGCATCTCGAAGCCGGTGATATCCGGCCTACTCCCTTTGCCGATGCGCTCGGCGAGCGTTATCTGTCCTATGCGCTGTCGACCATCATGTCGCGGTCGCTGCCGGATGTGCGCGATGGCTTGAAGCCCGTTCACCGGCGCATGCTGTACGCGATGCGCGAATTGCGCCTCGACCCGTCATCCGGCTTCAAGAAATGCGCGCGTATCGTCGGCGACGTTATGGGTAAGTATCACCCGCATGGCGATGCGGCGATCTACGATGCGATGGTCCGTTTGGCGCAGGGCTTTGCAGTGCGCTATCCGCTGGTCGACGGGCAGGGAAATTTCGGTAATATCGACGGCGATAACCCGGCGGCCATGCGCTACACCGAGGCCCGCCTGATGGAAGTGGCGAAGGCGCTGCTCGAAGGCATCGATGAGGATGCGGTCGATTTTCGGGAAACCTATGACGGCGAAGGCGACGAGCCGGTCGTCCTGCCGGCGAACTTCCCCAACTTATTGGCCAACGGGGCAGCGGGAATCGCGGTTGGCATGGCGACGAACATCCCGCCGCACAATGTCGGCGAAATCTGTTCTGCCCTGCTGCATCTCATCAAACGGCCGAACGCGACAATCGGGAAGCTGGTCGACTTGATCCCGGGGCCGGATTTCCCGACGGGCGGTGTTCTGGTCGAGGCGAAGGACAGTATCCTGGAGGCCTACAGGACCGGCCGTGGTGGGTTCCGACTTCGTGCGCAATGGGAAACCGAAAAGGTGAAGGGCGGCGGTTACCGGATCGTCGTCACCGAAATCCCCTATCAAGTGCAAAAGTCGAAGCTGATCGAAAAGACCGCCGAGCTGATGCACGCGCGCAAATTGACGATGTTGAATGACATTCAGGACGAGTCGACGACGGAAGTCCGATTGGTCCTGGAGCCCAAGAGCCGCAATGTGGATCCGTCCGTGCTGATGGAATCGTTGTTCCGGCAGACCGATCTTGAGACGCGTATTTCGCTCAACATGAACGTGCTCGACGCGGATCAGGTGCCGCGCGTGATGAATTTGAAAGAGGTGCTGCAGGCATTTCTCGAGCACCGGCACGAGGTTCTGATCCGGCGTTCCAACTTCCGGCTTGGCAAGATCGAGCACCGGTTGGAAATTCTCGACGGCTACCTAATCGCCTATCTCAATTTGGACGAGGTTATCCGTATCGTCCGCGAGGAGGACGACGCCAAGGGTGCCTTGATGAAGCAGTTCAAACTGACAGAGCTGCAGGCCGATTCCGTGCTCAACATGCGGCTGCGCAATTTGCGCAAGCTCGAGGAGATGGAAATCCGCAACGAGCATAAGGATCTGACCAAGGAAAAGGCGGACCTGAAGAAACTGCTCGGTAATGAAAAATTACGCTGGGCGGCGATCGGCGAGGAAATTTCCGAAATCCGCAAGAAGTTCGGTGAAAAGACCGAATTGGGCAAGCGCCGAACCGAGATCGGCGACCCGCCGTCCGACGTCGTTATTCCCCTGGAGGCCATCATCGACCGCGAGCCGGTCACGGTGGTCTGTTCCAAGAAGGGCTGGATCAGGGCGGCTCGGGGTCATCTCCAGGATTTCAGCGAGGTTCGGTACAAGGAAGGTGATGGCGAACGTTTCGTCTTCCATGCGGAGACCACCGACAAGCTATTGGTATTCGGGACGAACGGGCGTTTCTACGCGGTCGGGGTCGACAAGTTGCCAGGTGGCCGCGGGTTCGGTGAGCCTTTACGTCTCATGTTCGACATGCCGAGCGACCACGACATTACGGCTCTGCAAATCTTCAAACCCGAACGTAAACTGTTGGTCGCGTCGAGCGATGGGCGAGGCTTTGTCGTTGCCGAGAAAGAGGTGTTCGCGCAAACAAGGGCCGGCAAGCAGGTGTTGAACGTGTCCGGCAGCAATGAGGCAAAAGTCTGCGTGCCGGCCGAGGGCGATACCGTCGCCGTTATCGGAGAAAACCGGAAACTGATAATTTTTGATGCCGGAGAGCTGCCGGAAATGACCCGCGGCCGTGGCGTTATTCTACAGCGCTATAAGGATGGCGGTCTTTCCGATGCGGTCGTGTTCAACAAGGCTGACGGGTTGCAATGGAAGTCCGGCGAACGGACGCGGACAGAAACCCAACTGCGTGACTGGATCGGCAAACGGGCACAGGCCGGCAGGCTGCCTCCGAAAGGCTTCCCACGGAACAACCGGTTCTCTTAAACGGGGCCGTTATCGGCCGGCAAGACCGCTGCCTCCGGCAGGGGGCACCAGCCGTTCGGGCCGAATCCCTCGATCGGGCGAAAGCGAATCTTGTAGTGCATCTTCGAACTATCCGCGACCCAGAAGCCGAGATAGACATATGGCAGCTTCTCGGCACAGGCCCGCTCGATGAGTGACAGTACGACGTAACTGCCCAGGCTGCGGTCAACCAGGGTTGGGTCGAAAAAGCTGTAAACGGCGGAGAACCCGTCGGCGACGCGGTCTGTCAGGCAGGCCGCGACGAGCGTCCCCTCCGGGTTTCTGTATTCCAGGATGCTGGTTTCGACGGGGCTGGAGACGACCATTTCGAAATAGTCGTTGCGATCCATACGCGCCATGTCGCCGCCATCGTGCCGCGACTGCATGTAGCGCGAGAACAGTTCGAACTGTTCGTTGCTGACGAATGTCCCTTTGTCGTCAACCGTAAGGTCCGCGTTCTTGTTCAGGACACGGCGCCAGTTGCGGCTGGGCTTGAATTCCGGCGCGACGACGCGGACCGGAATGCACGCCGCGCAGCCGCGGCAGGCAGGCCTGTAGGCGATGTGGTGGCTACGCCGGAAACCGCCCTGGGAGAGGATTTCGTAGCGGGATTGCGCACCCAGGCCGGACAGGTCCGTGAATAGCTGCTGCTCCACTTTGCCGCGCAGATAGGGGCAGGGCATCGGCCCCGAGCGGAAAAAGGTGAACAGGCTGGGTTTGCGCTGGCTGGTCATCGGGCAAAATGTTACGCGCCCGATGAAACCGGGTCAAAGGTCGGGATCGGTCAATATGACGGCGGTTCCCGAAAGGATGTCGTGGACGCAGC
>CAJWOT010000064.1 GCA_913044215.1 uncultured Rhodospirillaceae bacterium
AACAAATTCATGCCCAAAGACGAAATGGGCGCCTACCAGCCGCAGGACGATTGGAAGCCATTGGAAGAGGTCAGGCCTTCCTCCAAAGTCGCGGGGCGGCTTCTCAAACTCGCCGGGCTGGAAGACCGCATTCCGAAAAAGCTGATGAACGTTCTGTCGGAAGGACACTCCGGCATCGTCATCTACCAAATCCCGTCGCGCTGATCGCGATATGAGATTCCAACGATCCCCGATCTGATCTAATCTTCTCCCATGTGCCGCTGGCTCGCCTATTCCGGACCCCCGGTCCACCCGGACACCTTCCTCTTCGAGGCGGAGAATTCGCTGATCCAGCAGAGTCTGTCCGCGCAAATGGCCATTACGCCGACCAATGGCGACGGCTTCGGTCTGGGATGGTACGGCAGCAACCCGCAGCCGGGTCTGTTCCGCGACGTGCTGCCGGCCTGGAACGACGAAAATCTGAAATGCGTAGCTGAACAAGTCGAGTGCGGGCTGTTCTTCGCCCATGTCCGGGCCGCGACCGGTACCGGCATCTCGCGCAGCAACTGCCATCCTTTTCGCTACGGCAAGTGGCTGTTCATGCATAACGGGCAGATCGGCGGCTACGGGGCCATTCGCCATCAGCTCGACCGGCTGATCTCGCCGGACTATTACAGCCACAGGCTTGGCAGCACGGACAGCGAGACCTTCTTCTACATCCTGCTGTCGAACGGGCTGGAAACCGATCCGCAGACGGCGTTCGCGCGGACCGTGGCGCAGGTCGAGGCTGTCATGGCGGAGGCCGGCGTGACCAGCGCCCTGCGCCTCACCGCCGCCGCGACGGACGGGGACCACATCTTCGCCATACGCTATGCAAGCGACGATCGCGCCCCAACCCTTTTCGCCGGTCTCGGTGCGGCGAAGGGCAGCACGGAACCGGGGCTGATGGTCCTGTCGGAACCGCTCAATTCGCAGACCGAGGATTGGCGCGAGGTGCCGATGTCGCATTTCGTCACCGCGCAGGGTGGCGACATCGAGGAGGCGGCCTTCACGCCGCAGGATACATGAGTGATTTCGCCCATCACTACGCCGATCTCGGCGACGTCATGATTCACTACGTCACCGCCGGTGAAGGCCCACCCGTCGTGCTACTGCATGGCTGGCCCGAAACCTGGTACGAGTGGCGCGATATCATTCCGCAACTGGCGCCCCATTACACCGTGATCGCGCCCGATCTGCGAGGCCTCGGCGATTCCTCGCGACCGGCGGACGGATACGACAAACAGACGGTGGCGAACGACATCTGGCGCGTCGTAAACGGCACGCTCGGCCATGATCGCTTCCTGTTGGTCGGTCACGATTGGGGTGGCCCGACCGCCTTCGCACTGGCCGCCGCCCATCCGGAAGCGGTCGAGAAACTGGCGATCCTCGACGTGGTCATCCCCGGCGATGGCGGCGATTTCAGCCAGGGTGGCCGGCGCTGGCACCATCCGTTCCATATCACCTTGGATTTGCCGGAGGCCCTGACCCAAGGCCGCGAGGGCATCTATCTCGGTTGGTTCTACCGCAACTTCGCCTGGAAGCCGGACGCCTTCGATCAGGAAACCATCGACGAGTATCTGCGCACCTACACCCAGCCCGGCGCGATGCGGGCCGGCTTCGCCTTCTACCGCGCCCTGCCGCAGGACGTGGCCGCGAACCGCGCGCTGTTGGAGACAGGATTCCGCCTGCCCATACCGGTGTTGGCGATGGGTGGCGCAAAGTGGGAAGCGCGCGGCCGCGGCGAGGAACCGGAGCAATCGATGCGCCGTGTCGCCGATAACGTTACCGCCTGCGTCGCACCGGAGAGCGGCCATTTCATCCCCGAGGAGCAACCGGACTTCGTTGCCGAAAAATTGCTCGAATTCTTCAAGGATTAGACCCCGTGGACAACGATACCAAGGCGCTGCTGGAGAAGCTTTTCGCGGCCGATTCCGAACTCTACCAGAACCGCGGCTTCCAGCGCCGCATCGGCTGGGGAAAAAAGCCGGCCCTGGTCAACATCGATCTCGCCAATGCGTGGACGCGAGAGGGTTATCCCTTCACCTGCGAGGGCATGGAGACGATCATTCCCGCCGTACAGCAGGTGCTGGACGCGTTCCGCGCCAAAGGGTTGCCGATTGTCTACACTACCACGGCCTATGACATCATCGAGGGTGAACACACCGACATGGGGCTGTGGGGTAAGAAGATCCCGGCCGAGACACTGACCGCCGGTTCGGAGGCGGTGGAGATCGACGAGCGGCTCGGCCGCCGGCCGGACGAGCTGTTGCTCGTCAAGAAACAGGCCAGCGCCTTCCGCGGCACCAATCTCGCCAGCTTTCTGACCGCCGCCGGAGTCGACACGATCGTCGTCACCGGCACGACGGCGAGCGCCTGCGTCCGTGCCACGGTGGAGGACGGCATCGCCGACGGCTTCCGCCCGATCGTGGTACGCGAATGCGTCGGCGACCGCATCACCGGCGCGGTAGAGTGGAACCTCTTCGACATCGACGCCAAGTTCGGTGACGTCGAGCCGCTTGACGCCGTCCTGGCGCATTTGCAGCGCAACGAGCCGTAAAACCGGCTGCTCTAATCCCAGGAAAAGCCTGGCGTCCTCGTGTAGTAATGCAGGCCTTCGTCCTGGACGACAAGGCTGACCATGCGGTCGTTGCCGCGATTGTGATGCGCGTGCAGCTCTGCCGGCGGGGTGATCTGGGCCGCGCCGAGCGACCAGTCGACCCGCTCATCCTCGATCATCGAATGGACTGCTTCACCTTGCAGGGCCAGGGTCACGGCAACGCCATTGTGACGATGCGGCCGCTGATCGCCGCCGGGCTCCAGCGTGTTGATCGCCACATTGATTGACGGCAGCAGATTGGTGCTCTCGCCGACCGCCGCGGTGGAGAACAGCAAGGCGCGCCCGGACTCTTTACCCGTTTTGGGCCGTGCATAGACCGCTTCGAAGCGCCGGGCGATTTCGTCGGCGGGAAAATGTACGGTTTGTAACACCGCTTGGCCGGGCATCGGCGGTTCGAGCCGCTCGAAGGCAAGTTGCGGTTCATTGGTAATCGAGAACAACAGGGCTTCCCCGCCGGCCGCCGCATGATGCGTCACACCACCGCCCGGAAAGCAAAACAAATCGCCCTCGCCCCAAGCGATCCGGTCGTCCCCGTTCACGCTCTCACCGGTACCGGACATAACGTAGTAAATCTCACCGCTCGCCTTGTATTGGGTGTCGAGCGGTGCGTCATCGGCGAGGCGCAGATAGCGGCACAGGATCATGGGCGTTGTTGCAGGGTAGTCGAGCACCAACGCGTCACTGGAATCGAGCGGAATTTCCGCCATCCCCGTCGCGGGGTTCATCGCACGATCACGCTCGGCCAGGAACTGCCGACGCGGTACCGGCGTCCATTTAAACAGAAAGGCGTTCTCCGGGTCGTGATATTGCGCCCGTTGCGTGTAGGGCGTGTCGTTCGTTTCCGTGGCGGCGATCTGCATTCGATGTCCTTTCGCATCAACGACGCTAATGCGATAGTCTAGCGGAATTCGTTTGTCCGGGTACAGGGACCACCGGTAGTCTCCAGGCCGTCTTCCCCTTTGTTGTACCCAGCATGCAGAACCCACCGAATCCGGCGGAACCGATCTCCCGCCTTGCCCGATTGCCTTTCTTCTATGGCTGGGCCGTCGTCGGCATTGCGTTCGTGACCATGGCGATCGGCGTCAACGCACGAACGGCCTTTTCGTTGCTGTTTCCGCCAATTCTGGACGAATTCGGCTGGACTCGCGGTGCCGTGGCCGGCGTGTTCTCCCTCGGCTTTCTCGCCAGCATGGCGGGCGCCCCTATCGTCGGCATGCTGCTCGACCGGCTCGGCCCACGCTGGGTGATGCCCGGGAGCGCCATCGTCACCGCTTTGGGCCTGGTCCTGGCGACCTTGTCGACGGAACCCTGGCATTTCTACGTCGCGCTGGGCGCGCTTGTCGTCGTCGGCAGCGTCGGCATCGCCTATATCGGTCACGGCATCCTCGTACCGCACTGGTTTGCCCGCAAGCGGGGATTGGCCCTCGGCATGGCGTTCTCAGGGGTCGGATTCGGCGCCATCGTGCTCTTCCCATTCCTGCAAACCGTGATCGAAAGCGATGGGTGGCGTCAGGCATGCTGGATCCTGGCCGGCCTTCTTATCGCCGTCGTCGTGCCGCTCAATATCTTGTTTCAGAGGCACCGGCCCTCGGATATTGGCCTGCAAGCGGACGGTGAAACGGTGAATACCGCGGACCCAACAAACGGCGACAGCGATAGCGCGGACATTATCGTCGACCGGGCCTGGGCGGAGACCGACTGGACGGTGCGGTTGGCGATCCGGACGGGCCGGTTCTGGTGGTTGGCCACCGGCTATTTCTGCGCTTTGTTCGCTTGGTATGCCGTACAAGTGCATCAAACACGCTATCTGATCGAGTCGGGATACGATTCGACCCTTGCCGCTTTCGCGCTGGGGCTGGTCGCGTTTTTCGGCGTCTCCGGTCAGATCGCGATTGGCTACCTCTCGGACAGGATTGGGCGAGAATGGGGCTGGACCATCAGCCTGTCGGGCTTCGCGGTTTGCTATCTCCTATTAATCGTCATCGGATACAGCCCCTCGACGCCATTGCTCTACCTGATGGTCGCCACGCAAGGGGCACTAGGTTACGGCGTGGCGGGCATGCTCGCCGCGATCACCATGGAAGTTTTTCAGGGTCGCCAGTTCGGCGCGATTTTCGGCTCCCTGAACATCATGGCGACGATGGGCGCCGCGGCCGGACCTTGGATATTCGGCGTCATCTACGACCAGTTTGGTAGCTATGACTACGCCTTTGCGCTTGCCGTGGCACTTTGCGTTCTCGCCGTGCTGTGCATCTGGGTCGCCGCCCCGCACAAGGTCCGTTTGGTGGCGGGTCAAGCGGCACGGCGGCGCTGACGTTGTCGCTGCTTCCTCCGTGTGCTGACATAGCGCCAGAGGAAGGGAGGATTTGATGAGCGACACACCCTATTCAGGATGGGTTATTTCGACCGTGGCGGGGAACGGCTCGGTCGGTCTGTCGGGCGATGGTGGTCCCGCAACGGCGGCTGCGCTCAACAATCCTTTCGACGTGGTGTTCGATGCGGCCGGCAATCTGATCTTCACGGACACGTTCAATCACTGCATCCGGAGGATCACCGCCGCGAACGGCAACATCGAACGCGTCGCGGGAACCGGAGCTGTGGGGTATTCGGGCGATAGCGGACCGGCGACCGACGCCGCGTTCAACGAACCTTACGGGATTACCATCGATCGCGAGGGCAACCTGTACACCGCCGACCGGCATAACGCTGTCGTGCGGAAAATCGAAGCGGCGACCGGTATTATCTCAACATTCGCCGGCAATGGGGAGACCGCCTATTCCGGCGATGGCGGACCGGCGGACCGGGCCGGTATGGTCGAGCCGAACGGCCTCGCTTTTTCACCCGATGGAACGCGCCTCTACATAGCTGACGTGTCCGACAACCGGGTGCGGGTAGTCGATATGGCAAGCAACACGATCGCGACATTCGCTGGCACCGGCGCGGCAGCGCATGACGGCGATGGCGGTCCCGCCGCGTCGGCAGGCATATTCGGGGCGCGTGCGGTCGTCTGTCGTGCCGCCGATGGGGGCGTCTACGTCATGGAACGGCAGGGCAGCTCAATTCGCTTCGTCGATCCTGTGGCGGGGACTATTTCGACCGTCGCCAGCACGGGCGAAACCGGCTATGCCGGAGATGGCGGTCCGGCCGCGACAGCGGTTTTCGATCGGCCGAAGGAAATGACGCTCGACGCGGACGGCAATATCCTCGTTGTCGATACCGAGAACCATGCGATCCGGCTGGTCGATTTGCGCGCGGATCGGGTCACGACTATCGCCGGCACCGGCGCGGCCGGCTTCAATGGCGACGGTATCGCGGCAACCGAAGCAACGTTGGGCAGGCCGCACGGCGTCGTCGTCGGCCCGGATGGCGCTTTTTACATCGGCGACACGGAAAACAATCGCATCCGCAAGGTCGCGCCACCCGCCTGATCGCAGGCGTTTCGCCGAGAGCCCCCAACGCTCACAAAGCCTCTCCATCCCGGCAGCGCCGTAACTGACCAACGGCTTGCAGCGCCAGAAGGCCCGGCGAACGACGTGACAACCCCGTCAAGCGCACGCCATAATTCGCCGGCGAAGCCAAGCAGGGGGAACACATGGCCGGTGAGAAAGATGCCGCCGCGCAGAACGCAACGAACGGCACGGGCGGCAACCTAGAACATTTGGTTCCCTACGAAGACCTGCGGGATTGGATCGCGGAAACCGAACGGCTCGGCGAGTTGCGCCACGTAACGGGTGCCAACTGGCAGGAAGAGATCGGCATGGCGGCAGAGATCGTCAGCCATGACGATGGCGCGCCTGCCGTCCTGTTCGGGGAGGTGCCCGGATGCCTCGCGGGCTCCCGCGTCCTGGTCAATATCTTCGGCGGCAAGCGCAAGAACATGACGCTCGGATTCCCGACCGATTTGGGTAAGGTCGCACTCAGCAACGCCTTTGCCGGCATCTATCACGGCAACGAAAAGCTGATCGCCCCCCGAACCGTCGATGACGGCCCGATCTTCGAGAACGTCATGCAGGGCGACGACGTTGATCTGGAGATCTTCCCGACGCCGCATTGGCATGAAAAGGACGGCGGCCGGTATATCGGCACCGGCTGCTATCACATCACCCGCGATCCCGAGACCGACTCCATCAATCTCGGCTCCTACCGGGTGATGCTCAAGGACAAGAAGACCGTCGCGCACAACGTGCTGCCGGGCCGTCACGCCAATCTGCATCTCAAGAAATACTTGGCGCGCGGCGAGCGCATGCCGGTCGCCATCGTTGTCGGCGGTGACCCGCTCACCTTCATCATGGGCGGCTGCGATATTCCGGAAGGCGTATCGGAATACGATGTCGCTGGGGGCCTGCGCGGCAAACCGATCGACGTCGTCTCGGCGAAGGTCACAGGCCTGCCGATCCCCGCCAACGCCGAGATCGTGATCGAAGGTTATGTCAATATGGACCGGATGGAGCCCGAGGGGCCGTTCGGCGATTGGACCGGCACCTACACCGAGAAGGGCCGGGTCAATCCGATCATTGATGTCGCCGCGGTCTATTACCGCAACGATCCGATCCTACTCGGCTTCGCCCCGCAACGCCTGCCGGACGAGTATTCCCGGTACCGCGCGATAGTCCGCTCCCCTTTCCTGAAGAAGGATTTGGAAGCAGCCGGCGTCCCCGGCGTGACCGCGACCTGGTGCCATGAGGTCGGCGGCTCCCGCATGCTGCTCGCGGTGGCGATCGAACAACGCTATGTCGGCCACGCGCGCCAGGCGGGTCACGTCGCCTCCATGTGCCGCACCGGTGTCGACGCCAACCGCTGGGTGATCGTCACCGACTCCGATGTCGATGTCACCAATCTGGACGAACTGATCTACGCCGCCCTGACCCGCGCCGACCCGGCGGAGGATTTCGATCTGATTCGCGGCGGCAAGGCGCAGAAGTCCGACCCGCGCTTGCCGCCCTGGGAGCGCGAAGTCGGCAATCTGGTCAATTCCCGCATGATCATCGACGCCTGCATCCCCTTTCACTGGCGCGATGACTTTCCGGAGATTAATCAGCCGAGCGCGGACACGCTGAAGCGGGCACGCGAAAAATTCGGCTATCTGCTGGATTAAGGATTTCGATGGCCGACGCGCACCTGCATCACGTCCATCTGTTCTGCAGCGATATCGACGCGACCATCGCCTGGTGGGTCGACATGCTCGGTGCCGAGGTGGCCTATGACGGCACCGTAGCCAATCAGCGCAACGTCTTTATGCATGTCGGCAGCGGGCGCCTGCATCTCTACGACCAGCCGCCCCGAGGCGATCGCGGCGGCGCGGTGCATCATGTCGGCATCCGTACCGACGATCTACACGGGCTCGTCGCGCATCTGAAAGCGAACGGCCAAAACCTCCGCTCCGACATAAGGGAGTTCGGCGCCTGGCGCTACATCATGGTCGCCGCCCCGGACGACGTGCTGCTGGAACTGTTCGAATGGGATGCCAGCGGCATGGAACCGGAACTGCAGGCCTTTTTCGGCGCGGCGCCATAGATCGGCGAGCCGTTCGTGTATAGTCGAACGCGTCCCAGAACGAAATTCCAGGAGCGCGCCCCGTGCCTGACCGTCATGATGGTCCCATAACCGACCCTTCCGCCTGGTACGGACGCGACTATGCGAGCGGCACCGATTGGGCCCATCGCCTGACAGCCGCGGAGCTCGACGATCTGGAAACGGCTCTTGCAGCTGTGACCGAAGCCGGGTTGGCCCCGCTCGAATTCTCGCGCGACGCCTTTCCGCTGCCGGTCCTGGGACCCGTCCTGGCCGGCATGCTGGGCGAGCTGGAAGACGGACGCGGCTTCACCCTGCTGCGTGGCCTGCCAGTCGAAAAATACGACGAGCCGGCGCTGTATCGCCTCTACTGGGGTATCGCGGTCCATCTCGGCGACATGATCTCGCAGAATGCCAAGGGCGATTTGATCGGCCGGGTCGAGGATATCGGCATCGACATTCACGCGCCCAACGCGCGCGGCTACACCACCAGCGCCGCCCTGCACCCGCACAATGACAGTTCCGACATCGTCGGGCTGCTCTGCGTGCGGCAGGCCAAGGAAGGCGGTCAAAACATGATCGCCAGCGCGATGACGATCTATAACGAAGTGCTGGCCCGCCATCCGGAATATCTCGACCTGCTGTATCGCGGATTCCACTACGACGTCCGGGGCGAAGGGGTAACCGGCAAGACCAACGAGGTCACACGCAACCGGGTGCCAGTGTTCAGCTACCATGACGGCCGCCTGTCCTGCCGCTTCAACCGGCGCGCCATCGAAACCGCAGCCGAGAAGATGGGCGAACCGTTGACCGCGATGGAGCGCGACGCGCTGGCCTTCATCGCCGACCTGACCGTCGCGCCGGAAGTGCGGCTCGACTTCCCGCTGCAGCCGGGCGACCTGCAGCTGCTGAACAATCACATGGTGCTGCACGCGCGCAGTAAATTCACCGACTGGCCGGAACGCGAGCGCAAAAGGCTGCTGCTGCGCCTCTGGGTCAACCGGCGCGAGGGCGAAGGTCGCCTGCTGGCCCCGGATTTTGCGACCCGTTACAACACCGGCTTCCGCCAGGGCGTGGCCGTCTCCGCGGCCGAATAGGGCTGCGAATGCCGCCAGACGTGCCCACCACCGGCAACGAACGGCTCGACAAGGTCACCGGCCGGGCCGTTTTCGCCAGCGACATCACCGTGCCCGGCATGGCGCATGGCCGCATCCTGCGCAGCCCCCTGCCGCACGCGAAGATCGTCAAGATGGACTGCACGGCGGCATTGGCGCTTGAAGGTGTCGTGGCCATCCTGTCGGGCGAAGATTTGGCGGACCTCGCGCAGCCTTATTGGGGCCTCTATTTCAACGACCGGCCGGTCATCGCGCACGAGAAAGTCCGCTATGTCGGCGAACCCGTCGCGCTCGTCGTCGCGGAGACCCCCGCCGTAGCGCAGGCGGCACTCGACCGGATCGACATCGATTACACGCCGCTGCCCTTCATCGACAATGCCGGCGACGCCATCGCGCCCGATGCGCCGCGATTGCATGGCAATCTGGAAGCGATCGCCGACTTCTACTTCAAGGGTCAGGCCCGTCCCGTCAGCGGCACCAACATCTACCAGCTATACGCGATCAGCACCGGCGATACCGCGGCGGCCGAAGCCGAGGCGGCAAGGGTGTTCGAACACACCTATACCTTCCCCGGGATCGCGCACTACGCGATGGAGCCGCATTGCGTCACCGCCGCCTTCGAAGGCGACCGGCTGACGGTCTGGTCCGGCGCGCAGTCGCCGACCGCCGTGCAGAAGGTCCTGTCCCGCGTCTTCGGCCTGGCCTACGCGAATGTCCAGGTCATCGTCCCGCATATCGGCGGCGGCTTCGGCGGCAAGGCGTCGGTGAAGATCGACCCGCTTGTCGCCGCCGCATCCTGGAAAGCGGGGCGGCCGGTCCGTGTCGCCCTGACGCAGGAAGAGGCGATGCTGACCTGCCGGCGATTGGGGGCCTCGATCACCCTCACGACCGCCGTCGATGCCAACGGGATCATCCTGTCGAAGCGCGCGGCCATCCTGCTCGACGGCGGCGCCTATGCGGATACCGGTCCCGCCGTCACCGTAAAAGCCGCGAACCGTGTGATCGGCCCCTACGCCATCAAAAACCTGGAGATCGAGTCGCGCGCCGCCTACACCAACACCGTGCCGGGCTCGGCCTTCCGGTCGATCGGCGGTCCGCAGGCGGTCTGGGCGACGGAAAGCCAGATGGACGAGATCGCGGCCGCGCTTGAGATCGACCCGGTCGATTTTCGACACCGCAACTTGCTGCCGCGCGGCGGCAAGGTGCTCGACAGTCTCCGGCCGCTCGACGCCGATATCAGCGAAATGATGGGGCATGCCGGTCAGGCGATTACCAGCATGGGCGACCGTCCCGCCGCGGGGGTCGCCGTTGCCGCAACGGACCCCGGCGTCCTGCCGCTCGGTGGCGCGCTGGTCCGGCTGCTGGCGGATGGCTCGGTACTTGTTATGGCGAACAGCGCCGATATCGGACAGGGCGTGCGCGACGTTCTGCGGAATGTCGCGGCCAAGACTTTGAACCAGGACCCGGCGGCAATCCGGGTCGCGGGGCCCGACACGGCAACCACGCCCTTCGACTGGGGCACCGGCGCCAGCCGCTCGACCGTGATTATCGGCCTCGCCGTTGAAGACGCGGCGCAGGATGCGCGCGAGCAGCTGCTGGCCCTTGCAGCATCGGCACTCGAAATCCCGCTGGATGGCGTGCAATTGGTGCCGGGCGGCGTTGCCACCGGATCGGAAACCATCCCGTTCGACCGTCTGTTCCACACCGCCTTCGGTATCGATTCCGGCGAGATCGTCGGGCGCGCCATGGTAACGCCGTCCCGCAAGGGCAGCGATTTCGCCACTTCACCGCTGTTCTGGGAAACCGCGGTCGGGGCTTGCGATATCGCGCTGGACGAGGATACGGGCGCGCTGGCCGTGACCCGTTTCGCCGGCGTCGCCGATATCGGACACGCAATCAATCCCGCCGGCGCTGAGGGGCAAGAGGAAGGTGCCGCGATCCAGGGCCTCGGCCACGCGCTGTACGAGCATTTGGCGTTCATCGACGGGCAACCGGTCAACGCCACGCCGATCGGCTACCGGATCCCTGCGGCGGGCGACGTCCCGCATGCGGCAAGGACCGTGCTGATCGAAAATGCTGACGGGCCCGGCCCGATGGGCGCGAAGGGGATGGGCGAAGGCGGTCTCCTGCCGGTGGCCCCCGCGATCGCCAATGCGCTGGCGCGCCGCTACGGCATCCGCCTGCGCGACCTGCCGATGACACCGGAGAAGATCTGGCGCGCCTTGCGGGAGAGGGACAGCGATGTACCCTAGCCCGTTTACCTATCACCGACCGGCTTCGGTCGAAGCCGCGGTCGCCCTGCTGGCAGAGTTTGGCGACGATGCGGCGCCCTATGCGGGCGGCACGGAATTGCTGTTGGCGATGAAGATGGGCTTCGCCCAGTACGACCATCTGATCGACCTGAAGCGCCTGCCGACCCTGCGGACCATCGCAAACGAGGGCGAATTTCTGTCAATCGGCGCCCTCGCGACCCACGCTGAGATTGCCGCCGACCCAACCGTGCGTGATCTCCTCCCGCCTTTGGCAGCGCTTTGCGGCGAGGTCGCCAATCCAAGGGTCCGGTCTTCGGGCACGATCGGCGGGAATCTGTGCTTCGCCGAACCGCGCGCGGACCCGCCTGCGCTCTTGGCCGGATTAGACGCGACGCTCATCCTGCGATCCACCAGCGGCGAACGCGCCGTCCCGGCCGCCTCTTTCATCACCGGCGCGCTCGAAACGGTTCGCGCAGCGGACGAATTGCTGGTTCGCATCGATATTCTGCTTTCCGAACGGAGGGTGCGATACGAGCGGATCGTATTCGGTCACCGGACCGTGGCGGGCGCGGTGGCGGCCCTCGGCGCGCCAGGACAACCCGAACGCATTTGGGTCGGCGGTGTTGCAACGTGCCCGGCGCCCTTACCGCTGACCCAATCGCTGCTCGATGCCGAACCGGGAGCGGCGGATGCGAGATTGCACGATGCGGTTACGCAAGACATCGCCGCGCTCGACATCGCAGACGATGAAGAGGCCAGCGCGGATTACAGGCGGCATCTGGCGGCAACCGTCGCGTTGCGCGCCATCGCCGGGTGCCGCGAGGAATTGCAGCGATGACAGCGTCCCTCGACCTCACTTTTACCCTGAACGGCGACGCGAAAACGGCCCGTGTCGCGCCGAACACGCTGCTGATCGATTTTCTACGCGAGGCCTGCCAGCTACGGGGCACCAAGCGGTCCTGCGACATGCAGATCTGCGGCGCCTGCACGGTCCTGGTGGACGATAGACCGGTGAGCAGTTGCACCACCCTGGCCGCCGATATCGACGGGGCGGTGGTCACGACCATCGAAGGGCTCGGCGGACCGGATGGATTGGATCCTGTACAGCAGGCCTTCCTCGACCACAACGCGCTGCAATGCGGGTTCTGCACCCCGGGCTTCATTCTGTCGGTCAAGGCGCTGCTGCACGCCAACCCGGCGCCCAGCCACGAGGAAATCGTAGAACATTTGAACGGCAATCTGTGCCGCTGCACCGGCTACCACAAAATCATCGACGCGGTGGAAAGCCTTGTCCGGCCCTAGCATCTCCTTCGACGGGCGCGAACCGGTTGACACCGTCTTGGCCAAAGCCGACGCCGCGGTAAAGGCCGGCGTCGGGTCGATCTGGCTCGCCTGCCATCTGTTCCAGCGCGACCCCATCACGACCGCAAGCGTCCTGCTGGGCCGGCACCCGACACTCGACATCGTGCTGGTCGCCATCAGCCCTTACGTCATGCATCCGGTGCACGCGGCGATGTCGGCAGCCACCCTGGACGAGTTCTTTCCCGGTCGGGTTTCGCTATGCCTCGGCGCCGGGGCGCCGGCGGACCTGGCGAGCGTGGGCGTCACGGCCGAGCGGCCCCTCGCCGCGATGCGCGAGGCGCTCACGCTGTGCCGCCGTCTGTTCGCCGGTGAGACCGTTGTTTTCGAGGGCGAAAGGTTTGCGATCAGCGGCCGCGCGCTCGGATCGGGAATGTGCGCCGTCCCGCTGCTGCTCGCCGCGAGCGGCCCGAAGATGTTGCGGTTGGCCGGCAGCGCGGCGGACGGGGTTCTGCTGTCGGCCGGCGCGTCCCCTGAGTTCATCGCATGGAGCCTGGAACAGGTCGAAGCCGGCGACCCACCGTCGGATTTTCTGCGCTGCGGGCTCGTCTACGGGTTGGTGGATAGCGACCAAGCACTTGCCCGCGACCGCGTGCGGGGTGTCCTGGCGACGGTACTGCGCGGCGACCATCACGCGCACAACCTCGCTCTGGCCGGAAGCCAATTGGATCAGCCGAAGCTTCGTGCGAGCGAAACACCGGAAGCGCTGATCACCGATGATATCGTCGACCGGCACGCCGCGGCCGGCACGCCGGACGCGTTCCGGCAACGAGTCGACGCGTATCGGGCAGCCGGGCTAGACGCGCCGATCTTCGCCTCCATGCGGACACCGGCACAAATCGCCGCCCTGGCTACAGCCTTGAACGGTTCGGAATAAGGGGAGGGTCATGAAGTTCAGCATCTGCCTGTCGACAGGGTTCGAAGGGGTCATGTATCCAATCCCCTTCGCCGCCCCGGCGGATTTCGTCGCCCAGGCGCAGCTTTGTGAACAGCTCGGCTACGACTCGGTCTGGGGCAATGATCACATCACGACGCAGAACTACGTCGCCGAACTGCATGGCGATACGGCGCCGAACTTCTATGAGCCGCTGATCACCCTGGCCATGTGCGCCCAGGCAACCGAGCGCATCCGTCTCGGCACCGCGCTGCTGGTGATGCCCATGCGCGAACCCGTCTTTCTGGCCAAGCAGGTGGCGACACTGGACCGACTGTCCGGCGGCCGTTTCATCCTGGGCGTCGGGCTGGGCGCCTATCGCGAGGAATTCACCGCACTATCGCCGCGCCTGAGGAAGGCCCGCCGCGGGGACATGCTGGACGAAGGGATCGAAGCCTTACTGAAACTGATCCAGGACCCGGTGGCCAGTCACGACGGTCCGCACTATGCCTTCGACGCGATCCGGATGCATCCGAAGCCGCTGCAGACCCCCTACCCGCTGTTCATCGGCGGCCACAATATGGCGATGGTCGAGCGCGCGGCGCGGTACGGCCATGGCTGGCTCGGCGGCTGGCGGCCGGGCAATGAGCTCGAAGAGCGGATCCGGATCCTCAAGGACCGCAGCGAGGAAGCCGGGCGGCCACGCGATATCGTCGAGATTGCACCGCAATTCTCCCTGCTGCTCGCCAAGACGAACGAGGAAGCGGAAGCGAAATACATGGCGAGCGGTCTCGTCGCGCACCGCAAATCGCTCGCCTATACCGGCCGCGATTTGAGCCAACAAGTCACCGCCAACCTGGTCGGATCGCCGGACACGGTGATCGAAAAGATCGCGCATTTGAAGTCGATCGGTGTCGACCATTGCTGCGCCCTGATGATCCCAGCCGACAGCGTGGCCGAGATGAACGAACAGATCGAGTGGTTTGCACAGGATGTGATGACCAGGATATAGATGCCGCGCTGGATTCTCCGCGGCGCCTCGAAGACAATAGGATCAAACCGGAAAGACGAGGACGATATGGGCATCATGAAAATGGCTGAAGAGGCCTTGGCGGAACTCGACACGATCAGCTGCGAGGATGCGCTGGCCCGAAAAAACGACGGCGATCTGGTCTTCGTCGATGTCCGCGACATCCGCGAGGTCGAGAAGAGCGACACGATCGAAGGTTCGCACCACGCGCCGCGCGGCATGATCGAATTCTGGTTCGATCCCGAAAGCCCGTATTTTCGTGAGATCTACGGAGACAAGGACAAAACCTACGTCCTGTTCTGCAACGGCAACCCGCGCTCCGCCCTGTCGGCCAAGGCGCTGAAAGATATGGGCATCACCAATGTCGCCCAGCTCCGCGACGGCATGCCCGCCTGGCGCGAAGCCGGCGGCCCGACGGTGGAGAAAAAGCGGAAGTAACGCTACCCAACAGGCAGGCTTTTGCGGCGGGAACGCCGTTACCCTATCCTTTTATTAAATTGGATAGGGAGCAGCGCTATGGATGGCAGCCCAGCACTCGACATGCCCAAGGCCGATTTCAAGCCCCGCCGGCTCGGTCATGTGAACCTGTTCGTCGGCGACCTTGAGGAGTCGACCTTGTTCTACACCGAGATCGCCGGCATCGAGCTGGTGCGCCGCGAGCCGGGGATCGACGCGGTCTTCGTCTCGAACGGCAACACACACCACGATATCGCGCTCATGCAGTGCAAGGGCGGCGCCGAACGGCGCGGGCGCGGCGGTTACGTGCAGGCCTCCAGCTACCGAGGCGAGGTGCCGGGTCTGAACCATCTGGCCTGGGAGATGGAGAGCGAAGCCGTTCTGGTAGAGCGGCTGCGGCACGGGGTCGATAATGGGTTGGAGATCCAGTTCAGCGCCGATCATCTGATCTCGCACAGCGCCTACATCGCCGATCCGGAGGGCAATTATCACGAGTTCTATGCCGACGCGATGGAAGATTGGCGCGCCATCTTCAACCCCGAGCGCGAGGACCTGGTCACCGCCGACTGGGACTGGCAGGCGATCGAGAACCCGCTCGGCCCGATGCCGGCGGACCCGAATGACAGCCGCCGGGTCGAGGGTGCGCTGTTCCACCCGCGTCGCATCACACGCGCGGTGCTCGCTGCCGAAACCCCTTCCGTCGACGCTTTTGTCACCGAAGTGGGCGGACTGACGCAGGTCGCAGAGAGGGAAGGGATCAGTGCCTACCGGGCCGAGACCACTGGCTACGATTTACTGATCGTGCCGGCTGCGACCGTCCCGGGCGCGGGCCTCGTCGGCTTCTCGCTGCTGGTCGAGGAGCTGGACGATCTGCAGCGCTCGATCGAAGCGGCCCGGGACAAAGGGATCGAGATGCGTGTCGCGGATACGCAAGCCAAGCTGAGTGCCGTGCTACGCGATCCGGACGGGCTCGCGGTCGAGTTCTATCACCCGAAGGGTGACGATTCGATGGAGTCCCTGCCGGTACCGGGCGAGGGCGATCTTTGGGTGTTTCAGGGATAGGAGGGCAAGGCGCGATGACGACGAAACTCGCCGATACGCCGGTCGCGGCGAAACGCCGCCGCTATGTGTCAGACCCGGGCGATATCGGCTCGCTGGTGCAGCCGGACAGGGTGCATGGCAGCGTCTATACCGACCCCGCGATCTTCGAGCTGGAGATGGAACGGGTCTTTGGCCGCGCCTGGGTGTTCCTCGCCCATGAAAGCCAGGTGGCCGAACCCGGCGACTTCTTCACCACCCATCTGGGCCGCCAGCCGGTCATCGTCTGCCGCGACAAGGAGGGCGCGATCCGCGTTTTCTTCAACCGATGCACCCATCGCGGCGCCATCGTCTGCCGCGAGGCGCAGGGCAACACCAACCGCTTCCAGTGCCCCTATCACGGCTGGATTTTCGACACGACGGGACGGCTCGCGGGCGTGCCATACCGCGGCGCCTATTCCGACGAGTTCCTCGCCGATGAGGGCCTGAACCTGGCGGAAGTGCCGCGAGTCGAGAACTATCGCGGTTTCATCTTCGGCTGCCTGTCCGACACCGGCGTCGGGCTGGTCGAGCATATGGGTCCGCTGATTGAGGGCATCGACGGCATCCTGGAGCGCGCGCCGGAGGGCGCGATCTCGGTACCGGTCGGCGTGCATCAGTACGAGTTCCGCGGCAATTGGAAGATGCAGATCGAGAACGGCATGGACGAGTACCACCCGCCCTTCTCTCACGCCTCTTCGGTAAAGAAAGGCGGGCATCAGATGCAGCGCGCCTATGGCAGCACCGATGGCTACAAGGTGGTACGCGGCAGCGAGGACCAGGAGGTCGGCTACGCAGAATCCTATTACGATATCGCGGAGTGCCACGGCGCGGATTACGGCCAGGCCTTCCTGACGATCCCGGACGAGTCCCGCAAGGTCGATTTGCGCGAGGAAAGCTACAAGGCGAAGATGATCGCGAACCTGGGCGAAGCGGGCTACGAGGACATGTTTGAGCGCGCTCGCATGAGCAACGCGGTCTTCTACCCGAACATGATCCTGCGCTCGACCGGCAATGTGCATATCCGCACCATCCAGCCGGTCGCGGTCGACCACACGATCATCCGAGTCTGGCCGATCCAGATCGCCGGCTACGCCGACCACATGAACAAGGGCGTGCTGAAATATTCCAACATCCATGTCAGCGTGGCGTCCTTCGTGCAGACAGACGATATCGAGATCTTCGAGCGCGTACAGGAAGGCCTGCAGGCGCAGCAACCGGAATGGCTGATGCTAGCGCGCGGCCTCGACCGGGAATGGGAAGGCCAGTTCCCCGGCGAACTGGTCGGCAAGGCGAGCTGGGAGACCGGCATCCGCAAGCAGTTCGCCTATTGGAAAGACCTCATGACGGCGCCGGAATAGGAGGGAAGCCGATGGACGCGATGGCAGCCCCGCCGCGGCGCAAGATGGCGCCGCCGGAGATGTGGGAGTTCCTGTTCTACGAGGCCGAACTGCTGAACGAGCAGAAGTTCGAGGCCTGGCTCACCCTGTTCACGCCAGACTGCCTGTATTGGATGCCGGCGGAGGACGACCAGCTCGATGGTGAGAGCCGCATCTCGCTCTATTACGACGACCGACAGATCATGGAGGATCGGATCTACCGGCTGCGCCACCCGAAGATGTATTCGCAACGCCCCATGGCGCGCGGCGTGCGGCTGATCTCCAACGTGGTGCTGGAGGACGGGCATCCGGAGGACGCACCGGTCGTCCTCTCCAGCTTCACCATGACCGAGTTCCGTCTGAACGAGCAGCGCACCCTCGGCGGCCGCTACGAACACCACCTGGTGCGCCAGGACAGCGACTGGAAGATCGCCAAGAAGATCGTCCGGCTGGTCAATTGCGACGGCGTGCTGAAGAACGTCGGGGTACCGGT
>CAJWOT010000065.1 GCA_913044215.1 uncultured Rhodospirillaceae bacterium
GCAGCACTGTCCAGGTCGTCACACGGCATCCGGAAACCGGTGTCGAGAGTTTCGCCGCCGCACAGGTCTTACGGGCCCAGGGCCGGGAGGCGCTCGTCCGTATCGACGGCCGCATCAGAACCCTGGATGTTCGCCGAATCGCCTTTGACAACGCCCCGTCCAACCTGCGGGCCCGTCCGACCCTGGTGCTCGACGTCGCCAGCAATGGCGCCGGGGCCGAAGACCTGACGCTCAGCTATCTGACTGGCGGGTTGAGCTGGAAAACGGACTATGTCGCCCGCCTGGCGGAAGACGAAACCTCGATTCAACTGGCCGGTTGGGTCACCCTCACGAACGGCACCGAAACCAGCTTCGAGGACACCCGTCTGCGCGTCGTTGCCGGTTCCATCAACCAGGCGCGCCGTCCGGTGCGCCGGCAAAAGGCCGTCCCGGGCATCATGGCCATGCGGGCCGATGCGAGCCGGGAGCTGCCCGCCAGCACGTCGGTGTCCGACCTTCGTGTCTTCGAATTCCCGGACACGGTGACGATTCGGGCCAAGGAGAAGCGACAGCTGGCCTTGCTGACAGCCGCCGCGGTCAAGGTGCAAAAGCAGTACCGGCTCGACGGCAACAATTCCGGTTTCAACCGCTTGCAGCGAGGGGTCCAACGGAGCAGCCCGACCGTACGCTATCGGCTTGAGAACAAGGCGGATACCGGTCTCGGCCGCGCCCTGCCGAGCGGGACCGTCCGTCTTTACGTCCCGTCAGCGGGCGGCGATCTGCTGCGCGGCGAAAGCAACATCCGCTATACGCCTGTCGGCGAGAAAGCGACGCTGACGGTCGGTTCTGCAGCCGATATCACCAGCGAACAGCGGCAAACCGACTTCCGCCGCGACGGCCTACCGAAGAATGTGGTGGAAACCGCGCATCGAATCACCCTGCGCAATGCCAAGGACGAGGCGGTCACCGTCGATGTGGTCGAAAACATCCCCGGAGATTGGCGCATGCTCGAAGAATCGCAGCCACACAGCAAGCGGTCGGCTGGACAGGCGGAGTGAAACGTCACGGTCCCGGCCGGCGGCGAAGCCGAATTGACCTACCGGGTCCGTACCCGCTTCTGACAAGTGGCCCTCTCGGCCAGCAAGAACCGGTCCGGGACATTGTGCCCGGACCGGTGTTATCGTCTTCGCAGACTTGATGGAGGCGACGGCAGATGAGCGAGAAACCCACCCTCGATTCCGCACGCGAGACCCACAACGAACCGGTGTTCGGCCGCCCGGAAAACTTGCCACCGGAAATCGGCCGCTTTGCCAATACGACGCAGATGATCTTTCACCCGACGGAGGAGAACCCGACGGCGCCCAATGCCGGGGTATTGACCTATCATCCAGGGTCCGGGTTCCCGCTGCATCTGCACGATTTCGCCCAGGTCTGGTACGTGTTGGAAGGCGAGTGCCGGTTCGGCGACCGGACGCTCAAAGAAGGCGACATGGTCTATATGGAAGATCCGCATTTCGAATACGACATGCATACCGAAAAGGGCTGCCGTATCCTGTTCGTGCAGTATCCTGGACCGAATACGGGCGGACGCCCGATCTATGACGGGCGCTTCAACCAGCCGGAAAAACCGGACATCGAAAAACAAGATCTGACCCGCTGACGCATCACTAATTGAGAAGTCGGCGATCAAAACAAATTATTTTTCAGCACCGTCGCCGGCCCCTACATTCTTCGCAGCGAAGTGAACCTGATCGTTGCGAGGGAGCGTGCCATGTGGCCGGACCGCCGATTACTCGACCTGCTGAACATCGAAATTCCCATCATTCAGGCGCCGATGGCGGGCGCCAACGGATCGGCAATGGTGATCCAGGCAAGTGCCGCCGGCGGCCTCGGTTCGCTGCCTTGCGCGATGCTCGACGCGGCGAAGATGCGCGCCGAACTGGGGGTGATCCGGCAGCAGACCAGCAACCCGATCAACGTCAACTTCTTCACCCACACGCCGCCCGAACCGGATCCTGCACGCGACGAAACATGGCGCAATCGCCTGTCCGACTATTACATCGAACTCGGCCTCGATCCCGACGCCTCCGCGCCAGCGGTCAACCGCGCGCCATTTGACGCGGACATGTGCGCCATCGTGGAGGAAGTGCGGCCCGAGGTCATAAGTTTCCATTTCGGGCTTCCGGAACAAGATCTGCTCGACCGCGTCAAGGCGGCTGGCTGTGCGGTTCTGAGCTCGGCGACAACAGCCGACGAAGCGCGCTGGCTTGAAGAGCACGGATGCGATGCGATCATCGCACAGGGATACGAGGCCGGCGGCCATCGCGGCATGTTCCTGACGGAGAATGTCTCGACACAGGCCGGCACCATGGCGCTGGTCCCGCAAATCGTCGACGCCGTTTCCGTCCCGGTGATCGCCGCCGGCGGGATCGCCGATGGGCGCGGGATCGCCGCGGCCTTCGCTCTGGGCGCATCGGGCGTGCAGATCGGAACCGCCTACCTTTTCACCCCGGAATCGCTGGTCACCGACATGCATCGTACCGCTTTGAAAGAGGCGAAAGACGACCACACGGCGCTGACGAACCTATTCTCCGGCCGGCCCGCCCGCGGGATCATGAACCGGGTGATGCGCGAGGTCGGCCCGATCTCCGATGCGCCGACCGCTTTTCCCACCGCCGGCGGCGCGCTCGCGCCGCTGAAGGCTGCCGCCGAGGCGCAGGGTAAATCCGACTTCACCTCCTTGTGGTCGGGTCAGGCCGCCCGGCTCGGCCGCGAGGTCGGCGCCGCCGACCTGACTCGTCAGCTTGCGGACGATGCGCTATCCCGCTTGGGAGCGATTTCGCCGACCGGTTAACCAACGGCTCATTGCCGCCGCGTCGTCGACATCGACGAGCGTCTCCACCAGCGTGTGAGAGAAGCGGTCACCCAAATTGGCGATCGTGTCGGCGAGCGCATGCGAGGTCGACCAGCGGACCGGATGGAACAGGTCCGGTTGCACCGGCCGGCGGCGCAGCCCGACCAGCCAATAGCCGCCATCATCGGCCGGCCCGAAAACCGCGTCATGACGGCCGAGCGCCTTGAAGGCATCGGCAATATGCGCCGGCATTATGTCGGGAATATCGGATCCGACAATGACGACGGGTCCAGGGGCAAAACCCCTAATCGTCCGTCCCATCCGCTGGCCTAGATTACCCTCCGGCTGATTCATTCGCACCACCCCTGCGGGCCATCGGGCGAGCCCGCCGGTCGTTGCAAGCCAGGTTTCCCAGCGGACATCCTTTGCGAGCCTGCGCACTGTCGCGTCCAACGCCAGCCGTTGAAACCGGGCCGCTGCGACCATGCCGATATCCGCCGCGAGGCGCCGTTTCGCGAGCCCCATGCGCGGCGCTTTCGCAAATATCACGAGGCGGTTTCTCATCCGTAGAGCTTCACGATGATACGGGGCGGGACACCCAAGAAATAAAGTGACAGACAAGTCAAATTGCGGACCGGCCGCCGCAGATAGCCATCTCTCCGGTAACGCTCGGCAGACGTGATTGCATTCCGCGGCAGCCGCACCAATCGTCGGCGGCCGATGCGCCGGACAATGTCGACATCCTCCATCAGGGGCAACGGCTTGAAGCCACCGAGCTCCCGATAGAATTCCTTCGAAATCAGCAGTGCCTGATCGCCGTAGGGAAGTCCGAACAGCCCGATTCTCAATGCGACGAGGCGCTCCAGCAGCTTGGCGCGTTTGCGCCGGTCGTCCAGTTTGAAGCGAAAGAAGCCGGCGCGCCGCACATTCTCCGGCTCATTCATGAAGCTCCATACCGGCTCATGCCATCGAAGGTCGAGACACGTGTCGGCGTGCAGGAACAACAACCATCGGCCCTTCGCGACGGACGCCGCCGCGGCAAGTTGTTGCCCACGGCCCCGCGCCGCTTCGACGATGCGCGCACCCGCGGCCTCCCCGATATCGTGGGTTTCGTCGGTCGAACCGCCATCCGCAAAAATAACCTCATGCACCAGGTTCAGCGCGTCGAACGCCGCCAGCGGCGGCAAGCTGCGGCGCAGGCCCTCGCTCGCGTTGAGGGTGGGAATGATGATGCTCAAATCGGCCATACCCGAACCTTATCGCTCAGCGATGCTTGTCGGGCAACCGGCAAGAATTCTTGCTTGTTCTGTTTTTGTTCTTTAATGTTTTCGGCATGTACACGCTGACGCCAACGCAGGCGCGCAAGGGACGCGGCGCCGCAAGCAACCGGACCGGCCGGTTCGAAGCGCAGGAGCGCGTTCATTTCGATGATGGTTGGGAGGGTGATGGCGAGGCACCGCCGCCGCTTCGAACGACCGTCGGGATCGATAGCGCACGCAAGGCCATTGCCTATAATGAGTCTCCGGACGTACCTTTCGACCGGTCAATCAACCCTTATCGCGGGTGCGAACATGGTTGCATCTATTGCTTCGCGCGCCCGACCCACGCCTATTACGGACTGTCGCCAGGGCTGGATTTCGAAACACGGCTTTTCCAAAAGCCGGACGCGCCGGAAAGGTTGGCCAAGGAGCTCCGCAAACCCAGCTACAAGCCTGCCTTTATCGCTCTCGGTGCCAATACGGACCCCTACCAGCCCATCGAGCGGAACCTCCTGATAACCCGACGTATTTTGCAAGTGCTGGCAGATTTCCGGCATCCCTATGCCATCGTCACGAAATCGCCGCTGGTGATCCGCGACATCGATCTCATCGGACCGATGGCGGAGGCCGGACTGGCAACGGTTTCAATTTCGGTGACGACCCTCGACCGGGTGTTGGCAAGACAACTGGAGCCGCGCGCACCGACACCGGCCAAACGTCTGGCGGCAATTCGCACACTGAGTGAGACCGGTATCCCGACCTGTGTCCTCGCCGCGCCGATTATCCCGGCTCTGAACGATTGTGAGCTCGAGTCTATCCTCGCAACAGCCAAGGAAGCCGGCGCCCGCTACGCCGACTACACGCTATTGCGGCTGCCGCTGGAGATTCGCGATCTTTTTATCGAGTGGCTGCAGGTGCACTATCCGGACAGGGCACAGCACGTTATGACGCTGGTTCGCGACACCCGCGGCGGCGCCGATTACGATTCAACCTGGGGGCAGCGTCGAACCGGCACCGGCATCTATGCCGACATGCTGCAGAAACGCTTTCTGCTGGCCCGGCGCAAGCTGGGTATGGATCGGCGTACACCAACCCTCGACGCCTCACAATTTAGACCGCCACCGGCAAAGGGAGATCAATTGAGCTTGCTTTAGCAAGGCTGTCTTAATGCGAATCTGTTAGATTGGCAGCCATGGAAAGCAGCTTGGATCTGACGGGAATCGCGGTTGTCGTGAGCGCCGCGACGCTGTGCGGCACGCTGCTCAGGCGGCTCGGCCAGCCGGCAATCGTCGGCTATATCTTCGCGGGCATCCTGCTCGGACCATCCGGTCTCGCGCTGATCAGCGACCGCGGCCAGGTCGCGACACTGGCCGAACTGGGCGTACTGATGCTGCTCTATTTCGTCGGCATGGAATTGTCCTTGCGCAGTTTTCGGCGCAGCTGGCGAATTGCCGTCTTCACGGCGCTGCTGCAGATCGTCGCCAGCGTCATTCTTTTGCTGGCCTTTACCCGGTTCTTCGATTGGCCGGCCTCGCACGCCATCCTGTTCGGATTCGTCCTGGCGTTGAGCAGTACGGTCGTCGCAATCCGCATGCTGGAAGAGGTCGGCGAATTGCGCACCCGGGTCGGGCGGATCACCGTCGGCGTTCTGGTCGCGCAGGACCTGGCCGTTGCCCCCATGCTGATCGTCATCGATGGTATGTCCGGCGAGGCGTTTCAGTTCTCGCTGATTTTCAAAATCATCCTATCGATCGGGCTGCTGGCGGCCGCAACTATTTATTTAAGCCGAAGACGGCACGTAAATCTGCCGCTGGTCGCTGTAACTGTCGGCAGTGTCGACTTGACCCCCGTCGCCGCGCTGACCTGGTGCTTCGGTTTTGCCGCGATTGCGGGCATCGTTGGGCTGTCGCCCGCCTTCGGCGCATTCTTCGCCGGACTGCTGATCGGAAGCAGTGCCCAACGCCATGCGGTCGGCGAGACGGCCCGGCCGGTGCAGAGCGTCCTGCTGATGGTGTTCTTCCTATCGATAGGGCTTCTGATCGACCTCGGTTTCCTCTGGGAGAATATCGGCCTCGTCTTGCTGCTCTGGCTGTTTATCGCCGTCTTCAAGACGGCGCTGAACACCGGCGTACTGCGCTTCATGGGTGAGCCTTGGCGGCGTGCCTTTTTGTCCAGCTTAATTCTGGCGCAAATCGGCGAATTTTCTTTCGTACTCGGCGCTGCGGCGATCGACCGGCAGGTCATCGACGCCGACATTCATCGGCTTATCGTCGCGGTCACCGTGATCTCGTTGGTGACGAGTCCGCTCTGGCTGAATAGCGCCCGCCGCGTGCATCACCGGGCCGCTCAACACCCGGCGACCCTCGGCGCGCTGCTCCGTCTCGTCTATTTCCGCGAATGGCGCCTCACCCGCCGCGTCTCGGTCGCGCTGGCCGCTCTCGCCGTGACCGGCATCGAAAAAGCGCAGGCACTATTCGAGCGAGTCTCCCGGCGAAACACATCACGGGCAACAGCACAGGTCCCGCAGCAGGAAGTCCTGCCGCCCTTGCCGCCGCCAGACTCGGAACCGGAACCCCGAAAACCCGATGCCTGACTTCGCATTGGAAAAGGAAGCCGGCGGTGTTGTTGCCGGTGTCGACGAAGCCGGCCGCGGACCGTGGGCGGGGCCTGTCGTAGCGGCCGCTGCAATCCTCGATCCGGATACGCTGCCGCATCATGTGCAGGAGCAACTCGACGACTCAAAGAAACTAACGGCCAAGGTGCGGGATCGCCTGTTCGACGCGCTGACCGGGAACATTTACCAGGGTGTCGGGATCGCCAGCGTCGATGAAATCGACACGCAAAATATCCTAGCGGCGACAATGCTCGCGATGCAGCGTGCCGTCCACAACCTGCCGGTACAGCCTGACATTGCCCTGGTCGATGGCAACAGGGCCCCAGATTTGTCCTGCCCGGTCCGAACCGTTGTGCGCGGCGACGGTCTCTCGCTTTCGATTGCCGCGGCCTCGATCGTCGCTAAGGTGACTCGCGACCGGATCATGGCGGAATTGGCCCTCAAACACCCTGGGTATGCCTGGGACCGAAACGCCGGATATGGCACGAAAGCGCATCGAGAAGGGTTGGATCGCTTCGGCGTGACCGAACATCACCGCCGCAGTTTCAAACCTATAGCGGCTTACCTTAAGTAAAACCACAACATGTGGTAGGCTTTTTTCTTAATACTTTTCAGTATTGACGCGTGGAATCGACTGACTCATGATCCGCGCATGAAAAGAAAGAAAACACAGTTACAGAAACTCCCTGTAAATCAGATTCTATTGGGCGACTGTATCGAAATACTCGACAGTCTTCCGGCGGAATCCGTCGATGTAATCTTTGCCGACCCGCCTTATAACTTACAATTGTCTGGCGATTTACACCGTCCGAACAATTCACGGGTCGACGGCGTCGAAGAACAGTGGGACAGGTTCGACAGCTTCGCGGCGTACGATCGGTTTACCCAGGCGTGGCTCACCGCCGCACGGCGGGTGCTGAAACCGAACGGGACCCTCTGGGTCATAGGGAGCTATCACAATATCTATCGCGTTGGCGCGACGCTGCAGGACCTGTCCTACTGGATCCTCAACGATATCGTCTGGGTTAAGACCAACCCGATGCCGAACTTTCGCGGCAAACGCTTTACCAACGCTCATGAAACGCTGCTCTGGTGCGCCAAGTCGAAAGAGGCGCGCTACACCTTTAACTACGAAGCCATGAAGGCGCTGAACGAAGACCTGCAGATGCGCAGCGATTGGGTGATGCCACTCTGCACCGGACAGGAGCGCCTGAAGAACCACAAGGGCGAAAAGGCACATCCTACTCAGAAGCCCGAGGCGATGCTGCACCGGGTGATCCTCGCGGCAAGCAACCCCGGCGATGTCATACTCGACCCTTTCTTCGGCACCGGCACCACCGGCGCGGTCGCCAAACGGCTCGGCCGGGACTTCATTGGCATCGAACGGGAAGCGGAATACGCCGAGGTCGCCAAGAAACGAATTTCCAAAATTCGAACGGATGCCGATACCAGCCTGCTGGAAACCCCGTCGAAGCGAAAACTGCCGCGCATCCCGTTCGGCTGGCTCGTGGAGCGGGGCCTACTATCCGCCGGGGACGTCCTGATCAGCCCCTGTAAGCGTCATACCGCCAAGGTACGGGCGGACGGTTCGGTCATCTCTGCCGACCATCGTGGTTCGATCCACCAAGTCGGCGCCGCAGTACAGGGGGCGCCGAGCTGCAACGGCTGGACCTATTGGTGCCTGGATGTGGAAGGTAAGGCGAAGCCGATCGACGTTCTGCGCCAGCAGCTGCGCGCCGAATTGCACTAGTTCCGTTTAAATCTCGATCCGGTACTTTTCTAGCTTGTCCTCGTCGAGCGTGACGCCGAATCCAGGTCCATCCAGGACCGGTATCTCACCGTCGATGGGGCGGATTGGGTTCTCCACAATATCGTCCGCCAGCGCGCCGCTGACCCCGACCGCGAACACCCCTTCCATCACCGGTTCCGGCGATGCGGCACACATTTGCGCTACGGAGGACGTCGCAACGCTCGTGCTCGGATGGTTGCCCGGGTAGATGCGCATGCCGGCGGCCTTCGCCAGCGCCCAAAGATTGCGGATGTAATGAATGCCGCCATTCTTAGCCGTCTTCGTCTGCACGACGGTGGCAGCACGCTTCCGGATGACCTCCAGCAGGCTGTGGTCGGTCGAAACTGACTCGTCGGCCATGATTGGCATATCGACCGTCCGCGCCAGTTCGGCCATCCCGTCGATATCCCAGATCGCGATCGGCTGCTCGGCGGCATCGATGTCATAGGGCTCAAGCTTGCGCAGCAGACGCTGCGCCGCATCGAAATTCATGCCCGCATTGGCATCGACCCGCAGGACGATATCGTCGCCGAATTGCTCACGCAGCGCGGCCGCGTTTCGCAAATCAGCCGCCGGATCGATGCCGATCTTCAGCCCCAGATGACGGAAACCCCGGTCGTAGAAACCCTGCGCGGAATCGAGCAGCGCCTCCACCGTCGGTTTCATCGACAGCACCGCCCCGACCCGCACCCGATCACGGCACTTGCCGCCGAGCAGCGTGTGAATCGGCACGTTGAGAAACTTGCCGATGAGATCGTACAGCGCGTCGCCGATGGCTGCTTGCGCGTAGAGCGAGTTGTACAAGCAGGCATTCAGGTCGTGCATGACCGCATTGACTTCGAACGGGGAGCGCCCGATCAGCAGCGGCGCGAACTGATCGTGGATTGAACGCATGAGGTTGGGCAGGGTTTCAGCACTGCCTTGCCGGCGCCACGCCTGCGTTTCGCCGATACCATAGACTCCCTGGTCGGTATGGATTCGGACAATCAAAACTTCGAGAAAGTCGCGCGTGGCCGCGGAGATCTGAAACGGAGAACCGAACGGTAGATGCAGCGGGATCGTCTCGATCTCGCGGATCTTCACCGAAAGGTCCGCCCCGAAGTCGGTTCGCGTCACATCGATATCGGTCATTTTGCGATCTCCTCAAGCCAGCATTGCAGAACTCTACCCATTTTCAACGCGCACCGCATGCGCGACGACCTTCTTCATCGCCGTCGGCAAGGCCTGCTCGCCCAGCCGGTCGATCGGGCACCAATGCGATGACGGCGGCGGATCGCCTGCCGCGCTCGCGCTCAGGACTGCGAGCTCGAGCCGAAAATGGGTAAAACCGTGCGCCACGAACCCCGGCAGCAACTTCCAGTCCCGGCCCGGGATCGGAGACATTCCCTCTGCCTCGGCGCGGTCGATCAGCGGCCCCTCGCGCCACTCCGTCGACGGCACTTCGATCATCCCGCCGAGCAGACCTTCCTCCGGCCGACGCCGCAGCAGCACCGCCCCGTCGTTACGCCGCAGCCAAAAGGCTATGCCGCGCCGCAAGGGCCGTACCTTCTTCGGCGCGCGCCGCGGTAGTTCCGCGGCGATATCGCGTCCGGTGCACGCTTCCGACCAGGGGCAAAGCAAGCATTTCGGGCTGCGCGGGGTGCAGATCGTGGCCCCCAGATCCATCACCGCCTGCGCGTAATCGCCGGGGCGTTGATCCGGGGTCAGGAAATCGGCCAGGTCGTAAAGCGTGCTCTTACTGTCCGGCAGCGGTTCCTCGACCCGAAACCGGCGCGCCATGACCCGTTCCACATTGCCATCGACCACAGTCGCGCGCTTGTCGAACGCAATTGCGGCGATCGCGGCCGCCGTGTAGCGCCCAATCCCCGGCAAGTCGCGCAGACCGGCCTCGTTATCCGGAAACCTTCCGCCATGCTCGCGCGCGACGACGCCAGCGCAACGATGCAGATTGCGCGCCCTAGCGTAGTAGCCGAGCCCCTGCCACGCGTGCAGCACGTCGTCGAGCGGCGCTGACGCCAGCGCGCCGATATCCGGCCAACGGGCGAGAAATCGCTCGAAATACGGCCCGACCGTTGCCACAGTGGTCTGCTGCAGCATGATCTCGCTCAGCCATACATGATACGGATCGGCGGTTACTCCCGGCAGCGCGCGCCAAGGCATGGCGCGCCGGTTACGGTCGTACCATGCGAGAATCGATGCGGCGGCTATGTCGCTCTGTGATTCCATCGGAGCATCACTATAGTGAATTCGGTTCGAGCGGATAGACATATGCAATGGCATGAGCGGCCAAAGATCGAAACCTAAGGACTCCGAGCGCCGCGGCGGCGTGCGGCCCGTGGCGGCGGCGCTGCCGAAAATCGCGGCCAAGGCAATCGGCAAGCGCGGTTTCGCCGAAGCTGCCCTGATTACCGAGTGGGCAACGATTGTCGGCCGGGACCTTGCCTTAGTGTCGCAGCCCGAAAAGCTCGCCTTCCCGCGCGGTCAACGAAGCAACGGCACACTGCACATCCGGGTAGCGGGTGGCGTGGCCACGGAATTGCAGCATCTCGAGCCGCAAGTCGTGGCGCGGATCAACGGTCACTTCGGCTATGGCGCCATCGCCAGGCTGAAACTGACCCACGCGCCGCTGCGGCAAACGCCCGCGCGACCGAAACGGGGCATACGGAAACCCAACCCTAAAGACCACAAGGCGCTGCACGACATGCTGGGCGATGTCGAAGATGATGCCATCAGGGAGGCACTCGAACGACTCGGAACAGCCATCATGTCTGGCGACGCCGAGGTCAAAAAATCGTGATATTATGTGCTGTTACGCCGCAGCGGGCTGCCTTGATCCTGCCGCATTCGAACCTATACTTGCCGCCCACTGACCTCAGCGACTAGGAGACCGCAATGACCCGACTTCTCGCGACACTGGCTGCGGCCGCCTTCTTGTTTGTCTCCGCCGGCGTTTGGTCGGCACCGCCTTCGGCAGAACAGGCGCTCAAAGAGCGCGTGCTCGGCGACCCCGATGCGCCGATCGAAATTGTCGAATATTCCTCGCTGACCTGTTCGCATTGCCGGCATTTTCACATCGAGATTCTGCCGGAGCTGAAAAAGAACTACCTTGATACCGGCCGCGCGAAGCTGGTGTATCGCGATTTTCCATTCGATCAGCTGGGATTGATGGCAGCGATTCTGGCGCGCTGCGCACCGCCGCCCCGCTACTTCCAGTTCCTCGACGTCTTGTTCCAGAATCAGGAAAAATGGTCCCGGGATGCGGACCCGGTGAAGGCACTGGCGCGAATCGGTACGCTCGGCGGCCTCAGTGAGTCGGACTTTCGGGCCTGTGCGGAGAACCGCACCATCGTCGACGGGGTCCTGCAGACCCGGCTAGAGGCCGGAAATCGTTACCAAGTTAACTCCACGCCGACTTTCATCATAAATGGCGAAAAACGCATTGTCGGATCGCAGCCATATAAGGTATTCGACGATCTGTTGAGGAAATTAGAAAAATAGGCGTCAGTGCATTTCAGCCGGCTCCAAGTTACGGGCTTTAAATCCTTCGTCGACACGACCGAGCTGTTCATCGAGCCCGGTATGACCGGTGTCGTCGGGCCCAATGGCTGCGGCAAATCCAACGTCGTCGAGGCCCTGCGCTGGGTGATGGGCGAAACTTCGCCGAAGAGCATGCGTAGCGGCGAGATGGAAGACGTCATCTTCGGCGGCACGACGAGCCGGCCCTCGCGTAATATCGCCGAAGTCACCTTGCGGCTAGACAATGCGGACCGAAGCGCACCGGCCGCCTTCAATGACAGCGAAGAGATCGAAGTCACCCGCAAGATTGAGCGCGGCGCGGGATCGCAGTACCGCGTCAACGGCAAGGAAGTGCGCGCGCGCGACGTACAGTTGCTATTCGCCGATTTGGCCAGCGGGGCCCATTCCACAGCCATGGTCAGCCAGGGCCGCATCGGCGCCCTGATCGGCGCGAAACCGACCGAACGGCGGGTCCTGCTGGAAGAAGCGGCCGGTATCCGAGGCCTGCATTCGCGGCGGCACGAGGCGGAGCTGCGGCTCCGCGCGGCGGAAACCAATTTGAGCCGGCTCGACGATGTTATCGAAGCGCTCGAAGGCCAGCACCAAGCGCTGCAGCGGCAGGCACGGCAGGCGAAACGCTACCGGCGGCTGTCGGAGAACATCCGCCGTTACGATGCGATCCTGCTGCATCTGCGCTGGCAAGAGGCCCTCGCTTCCCTGGAGACCGCACGCGGACGGCTGCAGGAGGCGGAAGCGACCGTCGCCACGCGAACGGAAACCGCAGCCGCCGCCTCGACGCGGCAGACCGAAGCCGCTGCGGCGCTTCCCAATCTGCGGCAGAACGAGGCTGAAGCCGCTGCCGAATTGCAGCGCCTGCTGATGGCGCGCAACGAGTTGGAGCGCGAGGAAACCCGAATCGCCGATGCCCAGGCGGAAGCGGAACGGCGCCTCACTCAGATCTCCGGCGATATCGAACGCGAGCAGTCGCTCGCCACGGAAGCGAAATCGGCGATCGAGCGGCTTGAGGCGGAAGCGGCCACGATCGACGCGGCGCTAGAGAATGAGACCGACCGCGAGGAAACGGCGCGAACGGCCCTGGCGGACATCACCGCACAGGTCGACGCGAAGGATGCCGAGCGGAACCAGTTGCTTGCGGCAACCGCGGAAACGGAAGCCAAGCGCGCAACGCTGGAGCGGCAGCGCGACCAGCTTTGGGAACGGATTGAAAAGCTTAAGCAACGCGCCAACGAAATGGATGACGAGCGGGTCAATCTCGCCGCCGAAATCGCCGACGATTCCGAATTGGCCGAAATCCAGGCTTCGATCAACGCTGCGGAACTGACCGTAACCGAAGCGCGAGAGCGGGCCGCCGAGGCGGAAACCGCCCTCAAGGCCGCGCAGGAGAACGAGACGCGTGCGCGCGATGAGGCGCGCGCCACGGAGGCCGACCGGGAGCGGCTCGGCGCCGAAATTCGGGCTCTGGCCGAATTGGTCGACCCCGCGGAGAGCGATTTCTTCGCGCCGATGATCGAGTCGGTCACCGTCGAGCCTGGCTATGAAATAGCCTTGGGCGCCGCGCTTGGCGAGGATATCGATGCCCCGGTCGACACCGCCGCACCGGTATACTGGGCCGTCCTACCAGCACTGTCCGTCCTGCAAACCTTGCCGGATCGGGTCACCCCGCTGGCACAGTTCGTCAAGGCACCGCAAGCGCTGCACCGCCGCCTGTCGCAAATCGGCGTCGTCGAAGATGAGGCAACAGGGGAGCGACTTCATGCCGGCTTGAAGCCCGGGCAACGCATTGTCAGCAAAGACGGCGCCCTTTGGCGCTGGGACGGTTACCGGATTTCCGCCGGCGCCCCAACACCGGCCGCGACCCGGCTCGGCCAGCGGAACCGCCTGAACGCGCTGCGCGAAGACCTGGCAGCGACGGATGCGGACTTCAAAGCAAAACAGCTGGCACTGGAGACGGCGCGCCGCGAACGGGAAGCTGCGGAAACGAGCGAACGGAGTGCACGGCAGGCGCAGGACGAAGCCTTCTCCAAATTGAACGCTGCGCGCGCCGCCTATGGTGAAGTCTCCGGCGATGCCGCCGCGGCGAAATCGCGGCTGGCGGCCCTGGCCGAAGCAGCAAACCAGGCGGTTTTCGACCTCAACGAGGCCGAGTTGCAATGGAAAGCGGCGCGGCGCGCGATCGAAGAGCTGGAAGAGCCGGACGCCAACCAGGCCGCCATCGAAAGCTTGCGCGCCACCTTAGGTGAATTGCGGGCCGACCAGTCCGAGAAACGCAGCGCCTACGACCGGTTGCAGCGCGATGCGCAGGAGCGCGCGTCGCGACGCCGGACCATAGGCGAGGAAATCGAAACCTGGGGCAGCCGGATGGGCGGCGCGACCGGCCGGCTTTCCGATCTGGAAGAACGCCGCAATGCGGCTCAGGAAACGCTCGCCGGCCTGGCCGCGAGGCCGGCGGCAATCGCGGAACAACGCGACGGGCTGCTGAGCGCCATTACCACGGCAGAGGAAAAACGCGGTGCGGCCGCCGACGCATTGGCACAGGGCGAGACGGCGCAAAAGGAATCTGACGCCGCTCTGCGCAGCGCCGAAGGTCAGCTCGCTGAGAGCCGCGAAGCGCGGGTCCGCTGTGAAGCGCAGGTCGAGCAGGCGGACAGCGATTGCGCGACAATTCGCGAACGTATCGCCGAGCGCCTGGAATGCATGCCCGGCGCCGTCCTGCAAGAAGCGGGGATCCCCGCAGACGAGGAACTGCCCGACCCGGAAACGGTCGAGCTGAAGATGGGCCGGCAGACCCGTGAACGCGACAATATGGGGCCGGTCAATCTGCGCGCTGAAATCGAAGCGCAGGAGTTGGAAACGCAGATCGAATCCATGCAAAGCGAGCGCGAGGACCTGCTTGCCGCCATCGCCCGCCTACGCCAGGGAATCAGCCAGCTCAACCGCGAGGGCCGGGAGCGTCTGCTGGCTGCCTTCGAAACGGTAAACAATCACTTCCAGGAACTGTTCGTGAAACTGTTCGGCGGCGGACGGGCCTATCTCACCCTGACCGAGGCGGACGACCCGCTCGAAGCCGGGTTGGAAATCATGGCCAGCCCGCCGGGCAAGAAGCTGCAGGTCATGTCGCTGTTGTCCGGCGGCGAACAGGCTCTGACCGCGATAGCCCTGCTGTTTGGCGTCTTCCTGACCAACCCGGCACCAATTTGCGTCCTCGACGAGGTCGATGCCCCGCTGGACGACGCCAATGTTGAGCGATTTTGCGGTTTGCTGGGCGAAATCGCGCGTGCCGGCGACACGCGTTTTCTTATTATTACGCATCATCGCATCACCATGGCGAACATGGATCGGCTGTTCGGCGTCACGATGGGTGAGCGCGGCGTCAGCCAGCTTGTTTCGGTCGACCTGCAGCGCGCACAGGAACTTCGCGCGACCGCCTGACGCAGCCCCTTGAAACCCCCGGTTTTCTGCGACTTTTGACCGCGTACGAAGGTGTCTCGACGGCTTGACTTGGCCGGGTCTCAACAGTATGGTGCGCCCGCTTTCAGCATTGGTTCGAGCCATTCGGAGGGGCACATCGCCATGGCCGAGGGTGAAAAACCTACCCCGCTGAAAGATCTGGATGAACGGCTGCGTGCCGCTCGACATCAACGGAACGGAACCGCCAAGGGGGAATCGGGCAGACGAAGGGGAGAACAAGGCGGCTTGGGAACCGCTTTGCGCATCGGGGTGGACCTGGTCGCTGCAGTGGGTGTCGGAGTCGGAATTGGCCTCCTTCTCGACCATTGGCTGGAAACGAAGCCATGGTTTCTGATCGTTTTCTTCTTACTGGGTGCGGCGGCCGGTATCGTGAATGTGATTCGGGTAGCAAGCGGTTACGGTCTGGCCGCCGGATACAAAAAGCCTGGCGGCGAAGACGCGAAGGACAAGGACTGAACGAGGAAACACAGTGGCAACAAGCCCCTTAGAACAGTTCGAGATCAAGACGCTGATTCCTTTGAATCTGGGTGGCGTCGATGTCTCGTTTACCAACTCGTCGCTTTACATGGTCGTAACCTTCGTTCTGATCGTCGGCTTCGTCATGCTTGGGATGCGTCAGCGGGCGTTGGTCCCCAACCGGTTTCAGTGCGCCGTCGAATTGTCCTACGAATTCATAGCAAATTTGCTACGCGATACCGTGGGCAACGAAGGCCGCAAATACTTCCCGTTCATCTTCACCCTGTTCATGTTTGTCCTGTTCGGCAATTTGCTGGGCATGACGCCTTACAGCTTCACCTTCACGAGCCACATCGTCGTGACCTTCGCACTGGCGATCGTCATCTTCATCGGCGTGACGATCCTGGGCTTCGCGAAGCACGGCTTTCATTTCTTCAGTTTCTTCCTGCCGCCCGGCACACCGCTCCCGATGTGGCCGCTGCTGATCCCGATCGAAGTGATTTCCTATCTCTCTCGGCCGATCAGCCTTTCCGTCCGTCTGTTCGCCAACATGCTGGCGGGCCATACGTTGCTCAAGGTAATCGCCGGTTTTGTGGCACTGCTCGGCGTGTTCGGCGTCGTGCCTTTCGCCTTCGTCGTCGTCCTCACCGGCCTTGAGATCTTGATCGCTTTTCTACAGGCCTACGTCTTTGCAATCCTGACCTGCCTGTACATTAACGACGCGCTGCACCTGCATTGATGCGGCGTTTCACACCGAAACATATGAACGAAACGACACTTTAAAGAGGGAACAAAATCATGGAAGTCGAAGCTGCAAAACTCATCGGTGCCGGCCTCGCGGTTATCGGAATGATCGGTTCCGGTATCGGCATCGGCAGCGTGTTCTCGTCCTTCATCATCGCGGTTGGCCGTAACCCGGCGGCGCGCGGCGAAGTCTTCACCATGACGATGCTTGGCTTCGCGCTGGTGGAAGCGATCGCGCTGTTCGCGCTGGTTATCGCCCTGCTTATCCTATTCGGATAACCGTCAACCTCGCCGGACGCGGGAGCTCGCATGCCGCAACTTGATATATCGGTATTTCCGACCCAGCTGTTCTGGTTGGCGCTGATTTTCATCGCGCTTTACCTGATCCTCTGGAAGGTCGCGCTACCGCGCGTGACCGAAGTTAGGGAATCGCGTCAGGTGCGGATCGAGTCCGACCTGGAAAAGGCTGAGGCCCTGAAGACCGAGGCGGAAGCCGCGTTGGCCGACTATGAGCGGACCATCGCGGAAGCCACCGCCAAGGCGCAGGATTCCGTGCGCGAGGCGGCGCGAAAAATGGCCGAGGATGCCGAGCAGCAGCGCGACGCGCTTGCTGCGAGGCTCTCCGATCAGTTGACCGAAGCTGAAAAGCGCATCTCCGACGAAAAAGAGCGAGCCATCAGCGAGATCGGTGAAATTGCCGCTGACCTCACGCAAGCTGCGGCAACCCGACTGATCGGTAGCGAGATCAGCCAGGAAGACGCGAATGCGGCTGTCGCCGCAGTCATGCGGGAGAGCGCCTGATGGAATTCGACTCAACATTTTGGGTGGCGATAGCCTTTGTCGTCTTCATCATCGCCGTGTTCAAACCGCTTCGCGGTGCAATGACGGGGGCGCTTGACGACAAGATTGCACAGATTCGCAACGAGGTTGAGGAAGCACAACGTCTCCGCGAGGAAGCGCAGTCAACCCTGGCCTCCTATCAGCTGAAGCAGCGCGATGCAGCGCAAGAAGTCGAAGCGATGATGGAGCAGGCAAAGGCAGAAGCGGAAGCGCATCGTAAGAGCGCCGAAGCCGCCCTTGAAGCCATGCTGAAGCGGCAGGAGCAATCGGCCAGCGAAAAAATTCAGCAGGCTGAAGCCGCGGCCGTGCAGGAAATTCGCGATCGGGCCGTCACCGTGGCCCTTGCTGCGACCGTCAGTCTGCTTGAGGAAAAACTGTCAGGCGCCTCGGGCGATGCATTGATCGACGACGCCATCAAAACACTGCCGGACCGACTGCACTGATTACGGTTTGACAGCGAAGTTTCGAAGAAGCCGCCATTAGATAAAATCTTGGCGGCTTTTTCATTGAGCACGATCCGGCCCCGGCCGTATGATCGCGACGATGCCTTTCGTTTCACGCAACGCACAGGGCGCCATCACAGGCGTCTTCAACAAGCCGACGCCGATCGCGCAGGAAGAGCTCGATCTCGACGATA
>CAJWOT010000066.1 GCA_913044215.1 uncultured Rhodospirillaceae bacterium
GCAGACCAGCCACTCGAATTGGAAACCGTTACGGCGCAGTCTCTCTCCAACGACATCCTAGCGATCGCCAAGGTATCGGCCTGCAACGAGGAATCACCCTAGAACAAGACATTCCAGCACCGGCGTTCACGTTTGCTATAGACCGTCGCGGGATCAAACAGGTCGCCCACAATCCGCTGTCCAACGCCATCAAATTCAGCCCACCGACCGAAACGGTCACCCTGCGCATAGCACCGCATGCAGAAGGTACCAAAATTGTCGCAAGGGATTCCGGCCCCGGGATTCCAAACGATCTATTGGAAACGATCTTCGAACCCCTTCAAATGGTTGACCCTACCGTGCGGGTCCGGTGCGGGTCTGGGCCTTTGGGTCACAAAGCGAATCGTCACGGCACATGAGGGAACGATTGCTCTGGAGAGCACAGTGGGAGAAGGAAGAACGGTTTACGTTCGTCTTCCCTCGCGCAACGCCAATCAGGAAGCGCCAAACCGCGCGGATTGACCATCAAGCTAGCGGAACGCGGCGATCCCGGTAATCTCCCGGCCCTGGATGAGCGTCAGGATTTCATCCGTCGCGTCCGGCACGGTCAGCATTCGGGCGTCGCGCCAAAGCTGTTCCAGCCCGACCTCCTCAGTTAGCCCCATCCCGCCATGCACCGCCATGGCCTTGGAAATCGCCTCCAGACAGGCGTTGGTCGCAAAGCGCTTCGCCATCGCCGCATCCGCATTGTTCCGCGCGCCCTGGTCCATGAGGTCGAGCGCGCGGTAGCACAACATCCGGCTGGCAACGATGGCGGTCTGCATGTCGGCCAGGCTCTGCTGGATGAGCTGATGACCAGCGATCGGTTTGCCGTGCTGCTCGCGTATGCCGGCATACTCGACCGCCGCCTCGAAAGCGCGCTCCGCCAGCCGCGCCGCCACCAGCCCAACCAACGGCCGGTTACCGTTCCAAGTGATTGTCAGCATGCGCGCCGCGTCTCCGCCGGAGGACAGAATGTTCGCCACCGGCACCTCGCAATCCTCGAACACCGCCTCGGCCAGATGGCCCTGTTTCAGCCCCGTCGTTTCGATCTCACGAATCTCGACATTGCACTCCGACGGTTCGACGACGATCCGCTTCAGCGTGTTCCGGCCTTTCTCATCGACCCCGTCGATGCAGGTCACGGCCAGGATATCGGCCACCGAGCCGTTGGTGATCCACAGCTTGCGGCCGTTGACGACGGCCGTATCGCCCTCGACGGTCATGCGAGTCGACAGGCCGCGCGGGTCAGAGCCGGCAGCCGGCTCGGATGTCGCGGTGCCGCCGATCTTCTCGCCCGCCAGCATGCCCGGCAGGAACCGTTCGCGTTGCTCCGGCGTCGCCTCGGCGTGGATGCGCGCGAAGGTCACGTCATGCCCCATGATGGAAACCGACAGCCAGGCCGGTAGCTGCTCGTAGATCAAGGCGTAGTCCAGCATCTTCATGCCGCTGCCGCCTTGTTCCACGGGCACACGCGGCGCGGTAATACCCTGTGCAGCGAGCACCGGATAGATCTTCGCCATGGCCGCGCGGGGCAAAGATTCGCCCACCGGGTAGGCGTCTAGGATCGGCTGAATATCCCGTTCCACCATACGTTTGGCAGAGTCCTGGATCAGTTGCTGTTCTTCGGTGAAGGCGAATTCCATAGGCGCGGGAGCTCCTCATACAAAATATTCGGCGCGCACCCTAGCACGCGGCGCCGGAACGCATCATGTCCGGACAATTTGTGGCGGACGACGCATGTTGTACAGTTCCGCCCATCGTGAACAACCCGGAGCGCAGCATGCAGGTCGCCCATTCCGTCGAATCCGACGCCTACCCCTTCGAAATAAACCGGATCGGCGACGTCGCCGGCGCCGAGATTATCGGTCTTGACCTGTCGAAACCCATCGACATAGCGACTCGGGATGCGATCATGCGGGCGTTTCTGGAACATCACGTGCTGGTGTTCCGCGACCAGGATTTGACGAAAGACCAGCAGGCGGCGTTTAGCGAGAATTTCGGTACACTGGAGCATCATGTCGGCCGCCTGCCCAATGGCGAGCCCTTCCCCATCGTGCACACGGTCACCAATCTCGGGCCCGACGGCAAACCGCTCGGCGAGAAGATGGGCAAGGGCAACTTCCACTGGCACACGGACAAGTCCTATCACGAGGTTCCGTCGCTGATGACCATGCTGCACGCCAAACAGGTGCCGGCGGATGGCGGCGACACGCAGTTCGCCAATACCCGCATGGGCTACGCGGCGCTGCCGGAAGCGACCAAGGACCGTATCGCGGAGATGAAGGCCGAGCACAGTTGGGAGGCGAGCCGCCGCAACACCAAATCGCCGCCGGCAACCGAGGAGCAGAAACGCGAGCGTCCGCCAGTCACCCATCCGGTCGTGCGCACCCATCCCGACACGAAGGACAAGATCCTTTATGTCGGCTGCCACGTCTCGCATATCCACGACATGCCGCGCGACGAAAGCGACGATCTGCTGGCCGAGTTGATGGACCACACGACGCAACCAAAGTTCGTCTACAGCCACCGCTGGCGCAAGGGCGATTACGTGATGTGGGACAACCGTTGCCTGCTGCACCGGGCGAGCCCGAATTTCGACACGGCGAACGAGGCGCGCGTCCTGCACCGGACGGTCATCATCGGGACCAAGCCCTATTAGATAAGGAGAACGTCATGCAAGTTGCGGCCGCGACAAACAGCACTGACTATCCCTTCGACATCAAACCGATCACCGATATCGGCGGCGCCGAGATCACCGGCTTGGATATATCGGAGCCGATCGGCCCCGACATCCGGGACGCCATCATGCGCGCCTTCCTGGAATTCCACATCCTGATTTTCCGCGACCAAGATCTGACCAAGGACGAGCAAGCCGCCTTCAGCGAGAATTTCGGCGCTTTGGAGCACCATGTCGGCCGCCTCGCCAACGGGCAGCCCTTCCCCATCGTGCACACTGTCACCAATCTGGGTCCGGACGGGAAGCCTTCGGCGAAGACCGTGTCGCGCGGCAACTACCACTGGCACACGGACAAGTCCTATCACGAGGTGCCGTCGCTCACGACCATGCTGCACGCCAAGGAAGTGCCGGCAAATGGCGGCGACACGCAGTTCGCCAACACGCAGCTCGGCTACGAGGCCCTGTCGGACGAGATGAAGGACCGCATCGCCGATCTGAAGGCGGAACATAGCTGGGAAGCGAGCCGTCTCAATGTCGGCGCGGAACCGGCAAGCGAAGAGCAGAAGCGCGAGCGCCCGCCGGTAACCCATCCGGTCGTCCGCACCCATCCGGATACGGGACAGAAGACGATCTATCTCGGCCACCACGTCTCGCACATACACGGCATGCCGCGTGACGAAGGGGCAGCCCTGATCAAAGAACTGGAAGACCACACGACAGAGGACCGCTTCGTCTACACCCATCGCTGGCGGGTCGGCGACTACGCCATGTGGGACAACCGCCTGCTGCTGCACCGCGCCCTGCCCAACTACGAAGTCGGCACCGAGCGGCGTCAGTTGCACCGCACCGTCATCATCGGCACCAAGCCGTTCTAAGAGAGGACAGAATGCAAATCGCTTCCCACGATTCCGGAAACGCCACGCATCCCTTCACGGCCAAGCGGCTAAGCGACGCGCTTGCGGCCGAGATCGAAGGGGTAGACCTGTCGCAGCCGATCGATGGCACGATGAAAGAAGCGATCTATGACGCGTTGCTGCAGCACCACGTGTTGGTCTTTCGCGATCAGGCGCTGACACGCGAACAGCAGGGTATCTTCGCGACGAACTACGGCGAGTTGGAAGGTCATGTGGGCCGCCTGCGTAATGGCGAGCGCTATCCGGTCATCAACGACATCACCAACATCCAGCCGGACGGTAAGAAGGTGCCGGAGCTGGTGAATCGCGGACCCAACCACTGGCACACGGACAAGTCCTATCACGAGATCCCATCGGCCATCACCATGCTGCACGGCAAGCAGGTGCCCTCGAAGGGCGGCGAGACCCTGTTCGCTAACATGCGCCTGGCCTATGAGGCGCTGCCGCCCCAGACGAAGGCGCGGGTCGACGATCTAAAGGTCGTGCATAGTTGGGAGGCCAACCGCAAGAATGTCGGCGAGACACCCGCGACCGAGGACCAGAAGCGCGAGCGCCCGCCGGTCACCCACCCGCTGATCCGCACCCATCCGGATACCGGCACCAAAGCGCTCTATATCGGCACCCATATCGACAAGATCGTCGACATGTCGCGCGCGGACAGCGACGCGCTGGTCGAAGAATTGATGGAACATTCGATCCAGCCGCAATTCCGCTACGACCACGCCTGGCGGCAGGGCGACCTGGTGATGTGGGACAACCGCAGCCTGATGCACCGCGGCAACACCAATTACGACATGGCCAACGAGTCGCGCGTGCTGCAGCGCACGGTGATCATCGGCACGAAGCCGTTTTAGGCATATAGCTTATCAAACAATTTCCCACCGCCGCTTTTGGCTCTTACCCCAACCCTCTCCCCAGGGAGAGGGTTCTCGTAGGCGCACGTACTTGGTTCCCTCCCCTTGGGGCTAAATGGTCACCAAATCCATTCAGGGATAGGTAAGGGAAATGACCGGTCGAACTTGAAACACGTTCGCTACAAAGGAGCCAACCCTATGTCAGAGACGCAGGCGAAGTTCACCGGTTCGATTCCGGAGAACTACGACAGATATCTCGGCTCCCTGCTGTTCGAATTTTCGGCCGCGGACATGGCGCAACGGGTCGCCAAACCGATCAAGGGCGTCGGTTCGTACCCGTCCCACCGCGTGATCTCCTGCACCGCCGCATCGAAATCCGCAGGCGCGATGACGCGGACGGCCGCATCGCCCGCAAAACGCGGGCCGGTCGTATGCGCGACGTTCGCATCTTCAAAATCATGTAGCATTTGGGGCGTCTCTCGCCGGTAACGGGAGAGCGGACCCTATACAATTTTCAGCCTTCGGCCAGCGAATTGTCAGGCCGGGTCGGCGAAATCCCGCAGCAACTGCCCCGGCTTGCCGCAGTCCGGCAGATTATCGCCGTTCGCGCCGACCGTCCGGACGCCATTGACCCAGACGCCATGCAACCCCTTGGCCGGCGTATCGACCCGCACAGCCCCCGCGGGCAAATCCTGAACCTTGTACTTGTCGCCGCGACCCACGGTCTTCGGGTCGAACAGCATCAGATCAGCCCACGCCCCTTTCTGCAGCCGGCCGCGATCCTTGATCCGGTAGATGCCCGCCGCGCGCGAGGTCAGTTTCTCGACCGCTTCCTCCAGGCTCATATCGCCGCGGTCGCGCGCCCAATGGCCCATCAGATGCAGCCCGAAGCCGGCATCGCACAGGAAGGACAGGTGTGCGCCCGCGTCAGACAGGGTCACGGCCGCCGCGGGGTGGCGCAGCAGATCGACGACCCGATCCTCGTCGACATTGAACAGCTTGCAGTCGAACTCCGCCTTGAGATCGTCGGCGAGACCGAAATCGAGGAACCAGTCCCACGGATCCTGGCCCGCATCGCGCGCCAGATGGCCGACGATCTTACCGACCAGATCCTGATGCGCGGTCTTGCCGACCGACATGATCCGCATGTGGTCCCAATTGTTCGAGGAAAAGCGGTTCGGCACACCGGTCGTGTGCATCTCGTCCTTCAACGCCTGCCGGAAAGATTCGTCCGCGAGCACGCGCTTGTAGTCCTCGCTCCCCTCCGCCTCGATCGCCGGCCGCCAGTTGATCAGGGCTTCCAGCGGATAGGGATGCTCCAGGGTGAACTCCATACCGAGCGGGAAGCAGCCGACCTGGCTCCACAGTTCGCGGCCGCGGTCGCGCGCCCCTTCGATCTCGCCGATCTCGCGGAACACCCGTTCCGGATCACCCGGGTCAACGAACATTGCTGCGATCGAGACCGGGCGGCCATTCCGCGCCGAAACTTCTTCCAGCCACGGGACGGTGGTCTTCATCCCCTTGGTCAGCATGAAGGCGCCCTTGCCCGCCTCGCCCAGCGCGCCGGTCAGCTCCATCATCTCGTGCTCGTCGGCCAGCCGCGAGGGCATCGGAATGCCGGCATGCCCGTTATGCTGCTCTAGGGTCGAGGTCGCGAAACCGCAGGCGCCGTGCTCGAGCGCTTCCAGCACGATGTTCTTCATCTCGGCGACCTCTTCCGCCGTCGCGGCGCGGTCGGAGGCTTCTTCGCCGAGCACCCAGGTCCGCACCGACGAATGGCCGCAAAAGGCCGCCACGTTCGGCACCATGCCGCGCCGCTCCAGCGAGTTCATGTAGTCCGGGAAGGTCTCGAAATCCCAGTCGATCCCTTCGACCATCGCCTCCAGCGACATGCCTTCGACATGGGTAAGATTCTTCAGGATGCGGTCGCGGTCCTGCGGCTTGCAGGGCGCGATGGTGAAACCGCAATTGCCGATCACCACCGTCGTCACGCCGAGCCGGTTCGATGGCGTCGCGTAGGGGTCCCAGGTCAGTTGTGCATCGAAATGCGTATGCAGATCGATGATGCCCGGCGCCAGGGTCAGCCCTTCGGCGTGGAGCGTCTCCCGCCCCTCGCCGACATTCTCGCCCACGGCGGCAATCTTGCCGCCGGAAACGGCTACTTCGCCGTCCGTTGCCGGATTGCCCATCCCGTCTACCAGAACGGCGCCCTTTATGACCAAATCGTGCATCCCTGACCTCTTCGAATTCATGCGTTGCGGCAGAGTACAAAATTGAATGACGGGAAGGAATAGCAAGCCCTTGCCGCCATCCGTGCAATCCGCCAAAGTCGCGATCCCTTACTTCAATATAAGACCGCGTTGGCGCGGCGGGAGGAAGACATGGCAGGACAGCTTGATGGGAAGACCGTGATCGTTACCGGGGCGGCCCGTGGCCTGGGCAGGGAATATGCCGAGCGCATGGCAACCGAAGGGGCCGCGATCGTCGCCGGCGATGTTCGCGACTGCGCTGATACGGTTGCCGCGATCATCAATGCTGGCGGCCGCGCGGCCAGCGTCACCCTCGACGTGACCGACATGGACAGTTGCACGGCGATGGCGGAGACCGCGGTTTCCGAATTCGGCAAGATCGACGTGCTGGTCAACAATGCCGCGCTCTATGGCGGTTTGACCGGCGGCCGGTTCGAAACGCTCGACCCGGCGGAATGGCAGCAAGTGCTGGACGTCAACATCACGGGCGTGTGGAACTGCTGCAAGGCGGTGATCGGACCGATCCGCGAGGCGGGCACCGGCGCCTCGATCATCAACATCGCCTCCCTCGCCGCGGTCTACGGCCTGCCCTTCTCGCTGCATTACGCGATGTCGAAGGCGGCGGTGATCGGCATGACCCGCAGCCTCGCGCGCGAGCTCGGCCGCGAATGGGTCCGGGTCAACGCCGTCGCCCCCTCCGCCGTGATGACCGAAGGCACCGAAGAATTCTTCGGCGACAAGCTCGATCGCGCGAAAGACATCATCGCCCAAGGCCAGACGCTGCAGCGCAACCTGGAAGTCGGCGACCTGGCGGGCACGATCGTCTATCTGGCCAGCGATGCCAGCAACTTCGTCACCGGCCAGACCATCATGGTCGATGGCGGGACAGTGTATCTGTAGCCACCGATGCCGGCGCTCGATGACATAAAAATTGTCGATCTGACCCGCGTCGTGGCGGGGCCGTTCTGTGCCGCGCTGCTGGCGGATATGGGCGCGGACGTGATCAAGGTGGAGCATCCCGGCAAGGGCGATCAGGTGCGCGGCCAGGGTGTGATACTGAACGGCATCAGCACCTATTTCGCCCAGTACAATCGCAACAAACGCTCGATCACGATCGATCTCTATACCGACGACGGCAAGGCGATCCTGAGCGACCTGATCCGCGGCGCAGACGTTCTGCTGGAAAACTACCGGCCGGGCGTCTTGGACAAGATGGGATTCGACGACGCACGGCTGGACGCGCTCAACCCGAATCTCATCGTCGGCAGCATCAACGGCTATGGCAGTACCGGGCCCTACAAGGACCGTCCCTCCTTCGACTTTATCGCCCAGGCGATGAGCGGCTTCATGAGCGTCAGCGGAGCGGCGGACGGGCCACCGATGCGGGCCGGCCCGCCCCTGGCCGACCTGGTCGCCGGACTCTACACCGCATTCGGCGTCGCTTGCGCGCTGGTCAATCGGGGATCAGGCGACGGCGGTGGACAGCATGTCGAATCGAGCCTGATGGGCGGGTTGGTCAGCATGCTGGCCTATATGAGCGCCGACTATTTCGCCACCGGCAGCGAACCGCGCCGCACCGGTAACGACCACCCGGTGCTCTGTCCCTACGGTCTGTTCCGCGCAAAGGACGGCGATGTTGCCATCGCACCCGCCGGCGAGGTCTTTCTGCAGCGCTTCTTCGAGGTGCTCGACCTGACGCACCTCTACGACGATCCGGACTTCGCAGACAACGACGCCCGCGTCCGAAATCTCGTGCGCATGAACGCGATCATCGACAAGAAGATCGGCCAGAACAGCGTCGACTACTGGATCGACACGCTGAACGCGGCGGGCGTGCCGTGCGGCCGGGTGCAGGACATGGACACTTTGTTCCGCGACCCGCAGTTGCTGTCGCAGGACATGGTCCTGACCGTCGACCACCCGGGCCACGGCCCGATCCGCATGACCGGCTTCCCCGTCAAGATGAGCGAAACGCCTTGCGAACTGCGCCTACCCGCGCCGGAACTGGGGGCGGATACGGAGACAGTGCTGCGAGAGTTGGGGTACGGGGCGGAGAAGATCGCGGCGCTGCGGGACAACGGCGTCACTTAACGCCACTTTTCAAGTTGCGAATTTTTCCTCTTACCCTCCCTCTTCCCATGGGAGAGGGTATTCGTCGTTACGCCAAATCAGTCCCCTACCCCTTCGCCGCCATCGCTTCCGATAGAGCCAGCACCGCGCGAGCCTGTTTCAGATGCGGCATGTCGATCATCATGCCGTCGATGCCGACCGTGCCCGCGCCCGGATTTTCTTCAAAGACCTGAACGATGCGCTTGGCGTGCGCGATTTCGTCAGCCGTAGGGGTGAAGGCTTCGTTGATCGGTGCGGATTGCGCCGGGTGGATCGCCATCTTGCCGAAGAAACCGGAGCGGCGTGCCTGGACGGCTTCCGCCATCAGCCCGTCATTGTCGCGGAAATCGGTGAACACCGTGTCGACCGGCATCACCTCGGCCGCGCGCGCGGCCGCGAGGCAGAGCGTACGGGCGAGCTGGTAGGGCCCGTCATACTCGCCGTTCGGCAGCCGGTTGTTGGTGGCACTAAGCGCGGCCGCTAGATCCTCAGCGCCCCAGGTCATGCCGTAGAGCCGGTCCGTTGCGCCGATGAAGGTATCGAGATCGAACAGCGAACGCGCCGTCTCGGTCGCCACGGCGAGGATCTGGGTCGAACCGATCTCGAGACCCTCGCGCGCTTCCAGGGCGCTCAGCGAGTGGCTCAACGCGACGGCTTCGTCGGCTGAATAGGTCTTGGGCAGCAGGATCCCGTCCGGCGCACCCTTCATCACGGCGGCTAGATCGTACATCGGGAATTCTGTGTCGAGCGGGTTGATGCGCACCCAGACTTGCTGGCGGGCGCGGTCGTCCTTATGCGCGACGAGGTACTCCGCGACCATACCACGGGCGATCTCGAGCCGATCCTTGGAGACCGAGTCTTCCAGGTCAAGGATGATGGCGTCGGCTTCGTTGCCTTCGCCCTTAACCATCTTGCGTTCGCTGTCCCCGGGGACGAAGAGAAAGGAGCGGAGGGTCATACCGGCTTCTTCCGCATCAGGCCGGAACGCAGGCAGTAGGCGACTTCCTCGCCGCGTTGATTGTAAGCGCGGTGTTCGAACTCCACGATGCCCATGGTCGGACGCGACTTGCTTTCACGCTTGTTCTTGATCGTCGTCGTCGAGCGCAGAGTGTCGCCGTGGAAGACCGGCTTCGGAAAGCGGCAATCTGTCATACCCAGATTGCCGACCGTCGTGCCCAGTGTCGTGTCCTGTACGGAGACGCCGATCATCAAGCCCAGGGTGAAGATGCTGTTGACCAGCGGCTTGCCGAACTCGGTATCCTTGGAAAACTCCGCGTCCAGATGCAGCGGCTGTGCGTTGTGGGTCAGCGCGGTGAACAGCACGTTGTCCATTTCGGTTACCGTGCGGGTGAGGTCGTGCTCGAACACCTGTCCGATCTCAAATTCCTCAAAATACAGCCCTGCCATGGTTTCTCACTCCCTGTAAAAATCTAACAAACGTTCGATTATCTACCTATCGCCCACCGCCCGCCGATGCAAGCTTAGACCGAGCCGTTGCCGACGCTCATCCCGCCGCAGACATAGAGCACCTGCCCCGTCATGTAGGAGGCATCGTCGGACAGCAAAAAGGCGATCGGCCCGGCAATCTCCTCCGGCTCGCCGCCGCGCTGCAACGGCACGTTGCGCATCACGGCGGCCAGCTTGTCGGAGCCTTCCGGATGATTGCGTTTGAACAGTTCTGTCGCCACCGGCCCTGGCGCCACCGCATTCACCGTGATCCCGTGTTCCGCCAGCTCCAGCGCCCAGGTGCGGGTGTAGCCGATGGTGCCCGCCTTAGCCGCGGCGTAGGCGGTGCGCTCCTCCTTACCCAGCACCGCGCGGCTGGAGATGTTGACGATCCGCCCTTTGCCCTTGGCCTTCATCGACGGCAGGCAGGCCTGTGTGCACTGCAGGGTGGCACCGAGATTGACCGCGATGACGCTGTCGAAGGTCTCGAAATCCGTATCCTCCAGCGTCTGCGGCGAGGAATAGCCGGCATTGTTGACCAGATTGTCGATCGCGTATTCCGCCGTGATTTCCGCCAGCGCCTCCGCTGTCGCGGCGCGGTCGGTCAGATCGACGGCATAGAACGGTCCCGGCGCGTCGTTCGGCATGGTGCGCGCGATACCGATCACCAGATGCCCGTCCGCCGCCAGCCGTTCGGCGGTCGCCTTGCCGATGCCCTTCGAGGTTCCCGTCACCAACGTTACCGGCTGTGTCATGGTCGTTCCTTTGTGCGTGTGTGAACTTCGTTGCAGTAGAGCATCGTAGGCACGGTCGATAAAGCCAATGGAACGCGCGCCCCGTCGTCGTTAGGCTTCGCCGAGACCTGGGAGGGAGTGGCATGAAAATTCAACTGTTGGGCACCGGGACCCCGACGCCGTCCTTGAAGCGTATGAGCTCCGGCTATCTGGTCACCGTCGGCGACGACACGATCCTGTTCGACCACGGGACCGGTGCGCATCACCGTTATCTGGAAACCGGCCAGAAGCTAACCGACGTCACCCATCTGTTCCTGACACATCTGCACTACGATCATTGCATCTAATTCGCCCGGCTGGTGCTGACACAGTGGGACCAGGGACGCCACGATCTGCCGGAGCTCCAGGTCTATGGTCCGGCGGGGACGTCGGAGATGACAGAGCGGCTGTTCTCCGAGACCGGCGCCTTCAATCTGGACCTGGTGGCGCGGACCAGCCACGAGGGCAGCCTGGCGTTTTTCCAAGCCCGCGGCGGCACCCTGCCCCGCCCACGGCCGCAACCGGTGGTACAGGAACTGCGCAGCGGTGACACGGTGGACGGCACGGGCTGGACCGTCAGCGTGCAAAGCGTCCTGCACCAGCAACCCTATCTGCACTGCTTCGGCTATCGGATCGATACGCCAGAGGGTTCGCTCGCCTATTCCGGCGACAGCGGCCCCTGCAAAGGCATGGAAGTGCTGGCGCAGGACTGCGACGTGATGATCCACATGACCCATTACATTTCCGGCACGCAATTGAACCCGATTAACGCCAAGACCTCGTCCGGTCACATGGAAGTCGCGACCCTGGCGGCGAAGGCGAATGTGAAAACGGTCGTGGTCAGCCACGTCACCGAACAGATGGACGTGCCCGGCGTGCGCGAGCGGCTGATCAACGAGATGGCGGCGGTCTATTCCGGCAACATCATCTGGGGCGAGGATCTGATGGAAATTCCCGTCGACGACCCGCGTCCGGCGAAACTGCTCTGAAGCCCGATTTGCGCCGCCGTTGGGCGAATGGCTAGGCTGGAGGCCTCATTTCCGTCAGCGCAGGAGACGCCCCATGCCGGTCCTCTACGAGAAACGCGGTTCCATCGGAATCGTAACGTTAAGCCGCCCCAAGAACCGTAATGCCTGGGCGCCTGATTTCTACGACTCGATCGAAGAGTATTTTGCGGAAATGGAAGCAGACGACGAAATCCGCTGCGCCATCCTGACCGGAGATGAAGCGGGCGGTGCGTTCTGCGCGGGCGCCAACCTGAAGGATCCCAACACCCATTCGCATCCCTCGACAGCGGACTTCATCAAAGGCCTGCCGCGGCTCAAGAAACAGCCCTTCACCATGCTGAACAATTTCGCCAAGCCGATCGTCTGCGCCGTCAATGGCTATGCCATCGGTATCGGCTGCATCATCACCTTCTGCTGCGACCTGATCGTCGCCTCGGAGAAGGCCGAATGGCGGCTGCCCCAAGTCGCGCTCGGCATCATCCCGGCCTATGGCGGTTCCGCACGCCTTGCCCGCTGGATCGGTCGCGGTCAGGCGATGCGCGTCGCCATGGGTTTTCCGCTAAAGGGCGAGGAAGCCCACCGGATCGGTTTGGCGCAATGGTACGTGCCGCATGACAAGCTGATGGACCAGGCGATGGAGGTCGCGGACCACATCGCCGGTATGCCGCCGCTCGCCGCCCGCCTTGTAAAGGAATCGATGAACCGCAGCCTCGACATCCCGAACATCACGGATGCCGCGCTGGCGGACGCCTACCGTTTTATGGCGTTGGAGTTCACGGAAGATCGCGCCGAAGCGCATGACGCCTGGCGCGAAAAACGGACACCGAGTTTCAAGGGCGCGTAGGACAGACGGCCAAGAGCCGCAAAAATCACACAGGCACCAGCGCTGCTAAATACAACAGCTCGGCACCCGAGAAAGCGCCAACGATCAGTTGGCGCGCTTCTTCGCCGCCGAACCGGCCTTTTTAGCCTGCGCTTTCATGTCGCGAGACTTCATCGCTTCGGTTTTCTGACTGGACTTCAAGGCGTCCTGCGTGGCCCCTTGAACCGCTTCGGTGACAGCCCGGGCGTGGCATCCGACGTCGCATTCGTCACGACTGACGCGGCGCTCTGCGCGTATACAGCCGAGATGGGCAAAAGGGCAAAAGGCAAGGCGGAAATTACTGCAATACGTTTCATCATGGCCTCCTCGGTCATGAACAAAGTTTAGCCCCTTACCCTAAATTTAAGCGGCCTAACATATAGTTAAAGTGCCTTGTTAAAATGCATATTAATATTTCTTTCAGTATGTTGTACAGTGTAACTTAGATTTTAAACTAAGTTGGAACGAACAAATTTATACCGTCAGCGTGCGTAACCAGGCCCTTACGGCCCACCTCACCGTTCTCCTGTAAATCCATCAGGGTCGCTTGATCTTGCGGCGTGTTGGCGAGGAACCGCTGACCGCTCTCGGTCAATCGCCCAACGATCAATCCATGTTCCGGCCCATCGGGCCGGTGCATCACGGTATAGGTTTCAATTTTCGCGCTGCCCTCGGCCTGTTCGATAAGGTCCGGCTTCGGCATGGCATCAAGTTCCGCCTGATAGACACTTGGATTCTCGCGGACCCAGGCGCCTTCCGTCGGCACGGTCGAATAGATGCCCGCAGAATGCTTCGTCACATTGTGACCGTTCGCTGTGCACAGGCCGAAACTGCCCGGCTGCGCGCGCACCTTATTCATCATCTCCGCGATCGAATGGGTGACATAGTTGTTGCCGGGACCGCCAAAGAAGGGCAACCCGCCCGTCACGGTCAACCCGCGCGGATCGTCCTCGGCGATGCCGATTTCCTGGCAGCCCATCTCGATCGCCGAAGGGAAACAGCTATACAGGTCGACATGCACCATATCGTCGATCGTCTTGCCCGCCATATCTAAAGCTTTCGACGCCATCATCCGGATCGCCGGCGCACTGTGGTAGTTGATGCGCTCGCTGATGAACCAATGTTCGTTGGCATCGCCACAGCCATGCAGGAATACCCAGCGCGACGGATCGATGCCAAGTTCCTGGGCTTTTCCCACCGATGTCATGATCACCGCGGCGGACTGGTCGATATAGGGATTCGAGTTCATCAGTTTGGTATAGGGAAAGCCGATATAGCGGTTTTCTTCTGAAACGGCGGCGATCGCATCCGCGCTGTAGCCCTCGCGCCGGGCGGCCAGCGGGTTGGCGGCCGCAACACCGGCAAACCCCGCGAGTAACCGGCCCATCGCCTGCTGATGATCCGCCACCGACCGGCCGCGATGGGCGCGGATGCCGTTCTCGACCATGGGATAAATCATGATCGGCGCTCGCATCTCGTGCCGCTCCTCATACTCGTTGACGCCGAGGCGCGGGTCGCCGATCTCGACATAGTCGCCATAGCCGTCGGGCACATCCTCGTGCCAATCGATCTCGATACCCGCCTTGCGCGCACCGCGCATGGTGCGCAATGCCTCACCGCCGGCGATCAAGGCCAACTCGACCTGCCCCGCGGCGATCTCCTCCGCCGTCCGGTTGACCATGTATTGCGGCATATTTCCGCCCGGGTGGGTGTACTGCAAGCGTGCCCGCGCCGCGCCCAACCGACCGGCCACGGCGGCTGGCGGATTGCTGCATTTCCCGAAAGGCGACTGAAAGCGCCAGCTCGTATCGGTGTAGAGACGCAGGATGCAAACCGAGTCGAGTGCCGCCAACAGCCCGTCACCTGCCCCCGTATCCGCCACGGCGTTGCGCGCGGCACGCTCGATCATATCAATCGCAGACGTGCCCGCCGCCGCCGGCGTATCGAAGTCGCTGACCTGGCCGGAGCCAACAAGGATGGGGGTGTAGGGATCGATCATGAAAATCTCTCAATCGTTCAAATTGGCGCTACGCTGCCAGAATCTTGTCCAATACCGGCAAAAGATATTGCCGGAACAGTTCCGGGTTCTCCGACATCGGGAAATGCCCCATTCCCTTCATCACTTCGAAGTGGGCCGCATTGGCGAGTTCCGCCACTTCGCGTCCCATCTCCGGCGTGGCCGACGGGTCGTATTCGCCGTTCAGCAGATAGAGCGGACAGGCGCTGTCCCTTAGCCCGTCGGCGAGGCCGTTCCGCAAATCGCCATGCTTGAAATAGTACCGGATGTCGCCGAGGAAGATGCCGGGCCCGCCCTGCATGTAGTGCCACATCGTCTCCCACCGTTCCGCCGAGGGCGATTGCGGCGCGATCATGCCGGCCATGGATGCACCGGCCAGCTTGCCACCGTGTATATCCGGTCGGTGCAGCGCCTTTTCCGGCTGCGGGTCGCCCAGGCTGCGGTCTTCTGCGTACAGCGCGGATTGCAGGCCGATCGCCGCGCGGAATCGTTCGCCATGGCGCAGCGCCAGATGCAACACCGCGCGGCCGCCGATCGAACAGCCCATCACGACCGGATCGACCAGTTTCAGCGCATCGGCCACCGCGAGGACGATTTCCATATAGCGGTCCGTGGTGAGTTCGTAGACCTCCGATTCAAATCCCGCTGGCGGCGAGGACTTGCCGTGCCAGGGCAGATCGAAGGCGATCACCCGAAAACGGTCGGTGACCGCCAAATCGTTCAGGATATGGCGGAATTGACGGCCGTCGCTGCCGGCCGTGTGCAGGCAGATCAGCGGAACACCTTCGCCCGCCTCTTCGAAGTAGAGACGGTGCGGTTTGCCTTCGAGCATCAGGCGAAGGTAGCGACCGGTCACCGGCTCAATCTCCGGCGCGTCCAGCGCGGCGGGCGGCTGATCATCGCTCAACCCCGAGAACAGCATTTCCAGCAGCATCAAGTGCTGGAAGAATTGCGTCATGTCCCCGGTTACGGTGAGGGTCTGAGTCCGCCGCATCGCCGACAAGGTCTGAAAGCCAGGTTGCGGTGCATCCTGAAACAGTTCGGCCCAGTGCGCCCGCGTCGCCGCCATGGTGAAGTCTACGCCGCCCCCGGGCGGTGTTCTGCCGAGCTGCACACCCGCTGCATCAACAACAGCGTAGGTCACGTCGTCATCGCATTGGATCGCGAAACGCACCGGACCGTATCCACAATGCAGGGCGAGGTTGTCATGCGCGCGCGCCTGCGCGGTCAGAAAATCGAACATCCCGATACATCCAAGAGGTCAATTGATCCTGAACCGACCATAATTCGCGGCACGAAACGCTACAACAAGCATCCCCCGGGGATGAAGACCGGATCGTCGCGCAGGCCAGTATTGTCGCGCACGGTTGGCCGGATGCCGGCGAGTAGCGACTCAGCCCGGCCTCGTGCGCTATCAGCGCCGGGCCGGTCACCCAGGCCGTCGAGCGTACGCGCCATGAGCTTCCAGGTCATCGGACTGGTTTCCTTCAGCGCTGTGCGTTCTGCTAGTAGGGCATGTGCCAGTGAGAACCGGCCCGCCCGGATCGCCGCTTCGATTAGGGTCAACGCGATGACGTCGCGCTGCGCGTAGCTGCCGCCGAATACGTTGCTCTTGTAACGGACCGGCTGCAACAGATCGACGACCGCGTCGTAATCCTCGCGGCTGAAGGCAAGCAGCGCACGGCAAATGGGAATGCCGACGTCCTTGGTCATCTGCGCGTTGGTGCCACCGCGCTCGGTCACATAACTAGCCGTTGCGGCAAGCAGTTTGGCCGCGGCCATATCCCTCCCCGCGCCTGCGAAGGCCATCATCGCATGCATGTCGTTGAAGGCGTAGTAGGTGTCTTCGGCACTGGGCTCCCAGCGGTCCGCCAGTTCGCCCCAACGATCGCTGACATCGACACCCAATAGGTTTAGCCGCCACAGCATCGACGCCGCATCCAGCTCTTCAAGCGAGATACCGTCGGCGCTGTGGCGGATGCCGTTCTCATAAATTTCGAAGACGCGATCATACTGTTCCAGATCGAGGTGATACATCGCGGTATGCCACCAGAGATGGATCGCGAAGCCGCAATCCACGGCCCAGTCCGCCTGCCGCTCGGTCATCCAGTTGATGCCGTCTTCCTGCCTTCCCTGCATTTCCATGACATGCGCGACCGCGTGGATCGCGTATACGTCTTTCGGGTTCAGCTCGACGGCCTTACGGCCGTAATCCTCACCGCGGGCGAAGTCACCGGCCTCCTCCAACGAGAAAGCGTACATCCCCAGCACATAGCCGTAGCCCGGCGTATCGGCATCCCAGCCGCGCAACGCTCGGGAAATGCGGTCGCGCATCTGCGGTGCCTCGCCGAGGAAGAAATCCGTCATGTGGGCGCAGAACAGGGCAACCAGATCGCGCGGGTAGTCCAGCAGAACGGCCTCCCAGCACTCCGTCGCCTTCTCCATATCGCCCTCGAGCCAGGCACGGATGGCCGCGATGTGTCCGCGCTCGCGCTCGTTTGCAGTACCGGTCAGGGCCTCGGCCATCTCCACATCCCGCGCCACCTGTGGCACCCGGGCCCGCTCCGTCGTCAGCAATTGCATCTCCGCACGTAGGCAGAGCCCCAACACGAAGCCCGGTTCGGCCTCCAGCGCCTTATCGAGAACCGCGACCGAATCGCCCCGCATGATGATCGCCAGTTCAAGCGCCTCTTCCAGACGGTCGAGGGACGCCTGACTGTCGGTCGAAGTCGGAACGCCTCGGATATCCTTCAGGCCCATTCGACATTCCATGCAATGTAAAATCCTGCCTGGGAATGTGCCACGTCCTTCCACGCAGGGGAACCTGTTGAAACCCGGCATTGCCCTTCGCTGTGGGCACAAGCCACAATCGGTATGAAGTGGCTAATGAGCGTAGGGAGGAATTAGCAATGGCGAAACGACGCGTAACAC
>CAJWOT010000067.1 GCA_913044215.1 uncultured Rhodospirillaceae bacterium
GGCCGGTAGGTCCGGTTGCGCGCATGCAGGATCATATGATGCGCGCGCTCGACCGTGTTCACGCTGTCAATCTGGACGAAGCCGATCCGTTCGATCCGGTCGGCGAGCTCCGAGTCGGTCAGTTTGCGGTGTACTGGTTCCGAAAGGCCATGCAGGTCGAGGAACAGCCGGCGGGCATCGCGGTTCGACAGGCGGTCGCTCATACCCTGCGTCACGTTCCCGGCGTCGCGACCAGCCCCATCAGGCGCTTGACCTCTTCCGGTGTCAGGTCGTCGATCCGGCCCGCCAAGCCGACCACCTCTTCGGCTTGCGCATCGTTGAAACGAACCGCAAGACAGTCGCGCACTTTCGCCAGATGGTCTTCGTCGGGGATGGGGGCGCTACCCCATTTCCCGCGCGGGCCGTCGCAACGCGCGCTGACCGAGGTGCCGTCCTTGAGCCGCACCGTCGTCTCCACATGCATCTGATCGAAGCGGGCGGGAATATCCTCGCGCATATCGACCGAGATGCGGCCCAGCATGTCCTCCATGTCCGATGCGAAACGGCGCTCGTCCTCGAAGGTCGACATGGTGACCTTGCCGTCGAGCAGCCCGCTGGCGGTGACATATTGCCAACTGAATTTACCGGCCAGGCCGGTCGCCGGGTTCGGCCGGTCGATGTAAAACATCTGCGGCGTCACCACCTCGACCGACTCGATCTGCGCCGGGTCGTCGATCTTGCCGTGCAGTTCCAGCGCCGCGGTGATGGCGAAGTGGGTGCCATACTGGCTCGGAAACATCTTGATCGCGTAGCCGGGCTCGACGATCCGATAGGGCGGCCCGTAATTCAGCAGTTCATCCAGCACGAACCGCTCGTCGAACAGCCCGTCGACATAGCCCTGCGGCGCTTCGAAAATATCCGGATTACCGGTGAAGCCACGCGCGGCCAGCATCGCGGCGTCCAGCCCCGCCGACACGGCGACGCCGCAATTCGTCGATTTCGTCATCGTCCCCGCATTGGCCAGCAGACTGCCTGCCCGCGACGCGGCGATACCCAACGCATTGCGCAGCGCGTCGACATCAAGCCTCAGCATATGGCCACCAGCAACCGCGCCGCCCATCGGCCCGACCTGACCCGGCGGGTGGAATTTCGCCTGGCGCGCCTCGAACTGGTGCGAAGCCTGGCGCACCCAGCCCTGCATCTCGATGCCCTTGACCAGCGCGGTCAGGACATCTCGCCCGCCCTGGCCGCGCCATTCGGCGAGCGCAAGCGCGGCCGGCAAGGTCGTGGAAAGCTGATGGTTGGCCGGATTCCACATGGGCTCAAAATCCAGCACATGCATGCTGACGCCATTGATATAGGCGGCATTGACGGGCGAGGTCTTGAACCCAAAGCCGATCGCCGACGCGGCCTCGACACCGCCCATCTCCTGCAGATGTCCTGCCAGCACGCCAGGCGAGGCCTCCTGCTTGGATCCGGCCACCGCGACCGCCAACCCATCCAGAACGAGCCGCCGGGCGGCCGTCTTGGCGTCTTCCGTCAGGTCGTCATAGCCGGTGGCGCAAATCCGTTCGCAAAGTTGTTCGGTAACGCCCATATCAATCGGCCGCCAGCCCTTCGGCGAGGCTTTTCGCGTCCGAACCGTCGAGACCGAGAACCAGTTCCTTGACCGCTTCCGCCTTCTCCGCTGACGCCGCCATCAGGGCGTTATCAGTGAACTTCGCGACAATCTCGTCGCCGCTCAACGCGCGCTCGCCGGCGCCGCGGTTTATCCGCTCATGATGGACGAACTCACCGCCATCCTTGGTCGTCACGACCATCCCGCCGGAGAAATAGCGCGGGAACTCTGATTTAGGATCGATCTCGAACTCCACCTTGTCCGCGAGCGTCAGGATCTTGGGGTCGTTCAGCGCCTCGTCCTCCAGCTCGGCGAGACCGAACTTACCGCGTTCGAAACAGGCGGCGGTGATGAAATGGGTGCTGAACTTGGCGTCGTAATCGCTGGCCGGCCGTTTCTTGTTGGCCACCGGCTCAGCGATGACCGGCACCGTGTCCTCGGGAATGAGGGCGCGGACCCGCGCGATATTGTCGGCCTCGATGCCATGCCGCTCGCGCAACGCCAGGGCGGAATCGGCGATGGCGTGGGTGAAATGGCAGCTCGGATAGGGCTTGATGGCGGATTCGACGACGGCCCAGCGCGTACCGAGCCGGTCGGTCACCGCGTCGTAATCCGCATCCTTGTCGAGATCGGCGAGATGGGTCTTGAAGATGCCGTAGCGCCCCTCATAGGGCCGGTCAGGCGCGACGAATCCGTGCTTCGCCTGTCCCGCCGCCATGATCCCGGCAACCCCGGCCCAACCGGGATGAATACGCTTGTTCCAGGCGCCATCCTCGACGAACTCCATGGAGGCCATTGCCGTGCTGCCGGCAATCCCCTGCGCCGCGGCGAGCTGTGCGGCGCCCAGACCAAGCAACTTGCCCGCAACCAATGAAGAGGCGAAATGCCCGACCACGCCGGTCGCGTGGTAGCCGCGCTGATGGAAACCGACTTTCGGCGCTTCGCCGATGCGGATCGCTGCTTCCATTCCGACAATATAGGCGGTCAGCAAATCACGACCGCTGGCGCCCTCGCGCGCCGCGACAACCAGGGCGGCGGGCATGGTGACCGCTGTCGCATGGACGACCGATTCCATATGCGTATCGTCGTAATCGAGCCCGTGCACCAGGACGCCGTTCATCAGTACGGCGTCGCGCATGCCAAGCCGATCCTTGAGGCCGATAACCGGCAGGTCGCCCGGCTCACCGACCGCCTGGATGCCGGCCAAGATCGCATCGGCGAAGGGATAGCGGGTCGAAGCCATGGCGATGCCGACCGCGTCCAGAATCAGATACTTGGCGCGCTCCCGCACATCCGCCGGGATGTCGTCATAGGTCAGTTCGTCCGCGAAATTCGCCAGAATTTGCGAGATCGTACCAACCGCCGAAGCGGTTTCGGTTTGCGGTGCCGTCGCCATGTCTCAGTCTCCTTTTTGTTCTATCGTTCAGGCTACCATGCCCGATTGCCGTGCGGTCAAATCCGGCCAGAACGCATCCGCGCCCCGTCCCGCGACCTGGCGGCCGATCTCTTCCGCCCAGCGGCTTTCCGCTCCGAATTCGGCCCGCCATGACCACAAGCGGCGGGTCGTGAATTGCAGAATGTGTTCATAGGTGAAGCCGATCGCACCATGTACTTGGTGCGCGGTCGAGGTGGCGTTGCCCGCCGCATCGCCGGTCACCACTTTCGCCGAGGCCGCTTCGAAACGCGGATCGCCACGGTCGGCCGCGCGGAACGCCATTTCCGCCGCCGCGCCCGCTGATGCCATATGGCCGGCCATCGCCGCTAGATATTGCTGGATCACCTGGTATTTTGCGATCGGCCGGCTGAACTGGATGCGGTCACCGGCATATTGCACGGTCTCGTCCAAACAGCGCGCCACGCCGCCGGCCAGCTGCGCCGCCCGGAACATCGCGCCATAGACCTGCAACCCGTCTTTCGGCAACGACGTCGGCGCCGACGCTATCAACGGCGCATTGTCGAAGTTGACAGTGTCCCGCGGTTCGCGCGCGATGTTGCAATTCTCGGTCACCATCGAGGAATTGAGTGCGACCAGCGCAATTTGGCCGTTCGACAGAACGACGGCATGACCGGCCTGCCGGCCCCAAGGCACGGCTTTGGCGGTACCGCTCACGGCATTGCCGCCGACTTGCAGATTGTCATCGGTCCGCACCGGCGCAACCGTCAGCGGCCCTTCCGGAATTTCAAGGCCCGCCTCGGACAGCAGCCAGCTTCCCAACATCGTTTCGACCAGCGGCACCGGCGGCCCATGATGGCCGGCCGCCCGGGCGATGACGAAGCTGTCGGCCCAGCCGAGGCCGGCACCGCCCATTTCCTCCGGCACCAGCGCCAGGGTCAAGCCGTTCTCCGCGCAAGCATTCCACAGAGCATCGGGCCAGGTCCCGGTTTCGGCGTCGCCCAGCGTTTCCCGCGTCACCAGGTCGGTGAAAAGCCGCGTGACGGTATCTTTCAGAATATCGCGCATCTCACTCATCGTAGGCCGAGCCCCCTTGCGATGATGCCGCGTAGGATCTCCCGCGTGCCGCCGCGCAACGAGAAGGAAATCGTCGCTTGCGTCACATAAGCCAGTACCTTCTCGAAATCGCTGCCGCCCATCAGTTGCGGATCGGCCCCGACCAACTCGTGGGCGATCTTCGGCATGTCCTGTTCGTAGACCGCGCCAAGATCCTTGACCACCGACCCGGCGAGCGACGGGTCCTGACCCGCATCCTGCATGCCCGCCACCGACAGGGACATCTGCCGCAAGGTCGCCAGATGCGCGATCAAACGGCCGATCGCCACCGCCGACCGCTCGGTCGGGTTCTGCGAGACCTCGCGGATCAGTGCGTGCAGCAGGATGTGACTGCTCATGTAGCGTTCCGGCCCGGAGCGTTCGAAAGCGAGTTCGCTCAACACCTGCTGCCAGCCCTTGCCTTCCTCGCCGACCAGCATGTCTTCGGGGATAAAGGCGTCGACGAAGGAGACCTCGTTGAACATCTCCTCGCCGGCCATGTTGCGGATCGGCCGCGCGGTGACGCCCGGCGTGTTCATGTCGACGAGGAATTGCGACATGCCCTTATGCTTTTCCTCGACCTCGCTGTCGGTACGGAACAGCGCGATCATGTAATGGCAGCGATGCGCTTCCGAGGTCCAAATCTTGGTCCCGTTGACGACATAGCCGCCATCGACCTTGACCGCTTTCGTGCGGATGGAAGCGAGATCGGAGCCTGAATCCGGCTCGCTCATGCCGATGCAGAAATAGGTCTCGCCCTTCGCGACGCCCGGCAGGCACATTTCGCGCTGCTTCTCCGTCCCGTAATTGAGCAACAGCGGGCCGCTTTGCCGGTCGGCGATCCAATGCAACGCGACCGGCGCACCGGCGGCCAGCAATTCCTCAATCACCACATAGCGCTCCATCGCGTTGCGCTCGTGCCCGCCATATTTCTTCGGGAAACGCATGCCGATGAAGCCGGCCTCGCCGAGCTTTTGGCTGAATTCCGGATCGCCCCCCGCCCAGGAGCGCGACCGCACCTCCGGCGAATAGGGGTCGAGATTGTCCGCGAGGAAGTCGCGGATCTCCCCGCGCAAAACCTCCGCTTCCTGAGGCAGTTCGCAGGGTTCGAAATACAATGAGTCCATAAAATATCCTGTCGTGAGTCGGGCGGCTATGTCGCCAAGCGGTCTAGATTGTCGAGGATCGCATCGCCCATGCCGGTGGTTGAGACGGTCTCCGTCACATCGGCCGCGATGTCGGCGGTACGGGTACCGGCGGCCAACGTGTTGCCGACCGCTTGCTCCAGCAGGTCGGCATCCTCGGGCCGGTTAAAGGTATGGCGCAGTGCCATGGCGAAGCTGAGGATCGTGCCCACCGGATTAGCGATGTTCTGTCCGGCGATGTCCGGCGCACAGCCATGGATCGGCTCGTAAAAGGCTTGCCGGTTGCCGTCTTCGTCGGGATCGCTGAGCGACGCCGAGGGCAGCATGCCTAGCGATCCGGCAATCGCCGCCGCGCAGTCCGACATGATGTCGCCGAACGTGTTTTCGGTGACGACGACGTCGAATTGCTTCGGGTCGCGCACCACCTGCATCATCGCGTTGTCAACATAGAGATGACTGAGCGGGATGTCGGGAAACTCCTCGGCGCCCAACTTCATAACTTCTTCGCGCCACAGCTGGCCGACCTCCAGCGCGTTGGCCTTATCAACGGAGGTCAGATGGCCGCCGCGCTGCTTCGCCAGCTCGAAACCGACCCGCGCCACCCGGCGAATCTCCGGCGTGGTGTAGACCATCGAGTTGACGCCACGCCGATTGCCGTCGCCGATCTCCTCGACCCCTCGCGGTTCGCCGAAATAGAGCCCGCCATTGAGTTCGCGCAGAATGATCATGTTCGTGCCGCGCACCACCTCCGGCTTGAGGGACGTGGCGTTGGCCAGCGCGTCGAAGGCGACGACCGGCCGGATGTTGGCGAACATGGCGAGCTTGCGCCGGACGCTGAGCAAGCCCGTTTCGACCCGGACATGGCGCGGGATGTCGTCGTAACCGTCGCCGCCGATGGCGCCGAACAGCGTCGCATCCGCCGCCTGGATCGTCTCCAGGGTCTCGTCCTGCAGCAGGGTGCCGTGTTTCTCATACACATTGACGCCGAGCTGGCGCTCCTTGATATCGAGGCCAAGCCCGCGGTGACGGTCGAACCATTCCACCACGCGGCTCGCCTGACCGATGATTTCGGGCCCGATGCCATCGCCCGGGATGATCACCAGGGTGCGCTCGTTTTTCTGCGTCATGTCGGCATTTTCTCCACTTACGCGCCATTGTTCCAAAGCAGGCCATGAGGGACAATGGGCCCATGACCGAAGAACCGATACATCTCGAAACCGACGTGCTGGTGGTCGGCGCCGGCGGCGCGGGAATGTACGCCGCGATTGCCGCCGCGCGCAACGGCGCCAACGTCCTGTTGCTCGACAAGAGTCTGATCGGCCGCGGCGGCGCGACCATCATGGCCCAGATGACCGTCGCGGTGGCCGTCGGCGAACAGACGCCGGACCACTGGACACACCATCTGGCCGACACACTGAACGCCGGAAGGGGGCTGTGCGACGAGGAACTTGCGGCGATCCTGTGCCGGGAGGGGCCGGAGCGGATTCGCGAGATGGATGAGTGGCGGGTCGGCTGGACCCGTGAAGACGGCCATATGAAGCAGGTCATGGCGCCGGGTCACGAGATCCCGCGCTGCGTTTTCGTCGATTTTCTCAATACCGGGCCAGCGGTAGCCAAGACCCTGCGTACCCGTGTAGCGCGGACCGACGGCATCACCAAGATTAGCAACCTCTCGGTGACCGACCTGGTCGTTGAGGACGGGCGCGTGCGGGGGGCCGTGGCGCTCGACCTGAATGGCGGGCGCGCCGTGACCATCGCGGCCGGCGCGGTGGTGCTGGCGGCCGGCGGACTGACACGGCTCTACCAGCGCAACAGCGCCTCGGTGAATATGGGCGGCGAATCCTACGCACTGGCGCTGCGCGCGGGCGCCGACCTGATCGACATGGAATTCGTGCAGTTCTTCCCGATCGGCCATCTGGCGCCGCGTCTGGTCGGCATGGACCCCATCATGTGGGACCCGTTCCGCTACAAGCTGGGCGGCCGATTGCTGAACGGCAACCAGGAAGAATTCATCGAAAAATACGGGGCCAGTGATTCCGGAACCTACACCGCGCCACGCGACGTCACCTCCTATGCGATCTTCAAGGAAGTCGAGGCTGGCCGCGCCTCACCGAATGGCGGAGCATATCTCAGCTTCACGCATCTCGACGAGGCGACCCTGCGCGAAGCCTTCGGCCCGGTCATAAACCGGCTGGCGTGCAACGGTATCGATTTGACCAAGCGTCCGATCGAGGTCGCCCCGATTGCCCACTACCATATGGGGGGCATCCGGGTAACGCCAGAGATGGCGACAACCGTACCCGGCCTTTACGCGTCTGGCGAAGCGGTAGGCGGCGCGAACGGCGCCAACCGTCTGTCCGGCAACGCGATCACAGAGGCTCTAGTATTCGGGGAACGTGCCGGCCACTTTGCGGCACAAGCCGCAACAAACAAAGTTTGGAATAGTTCCTGGGCGGACGACGCCGTCGGAGACATAGAGACGATGGCGCCGGACAGCGGTAATGCGCCAACCTTCGGTGAATTGTTTGGCGAACTGCAAAACCTGATGTGGCAAAAGGTCGGCTTGCTGCGGACCGGCGAAAAGCTGGAACAGGCGCTCTCCCGCATCCGGGAAATGCAGGCACAGGACCTTCCGCGAATGCGGCCACAAAACAAGGGGCCCTTCGCACTGGGCGTCCAGGAGTGGTTCGACCTGCGCGCCGCCCTTGCGACGGCGGAAACAATAGCCCTGACCGCTCTCAACCGGACGGAGAGCCGCGGTGCGCATCAGCGCGAGGACCTTCCTGACACAGAAGAGTCCCAGACGCACAATCAGTGTGTCCGGCTCTCCGGTGGCACCCTAACCCTTGAGTCGGTTCCGGTGCGCCGCACTGAATTCGAAAAAGTTGCCTTGGGAGCCACCGAATGAAAACTGCGCCGATCTCCATCCAACGGGGTGGCGGCGACACGCCCGACCGCACGGAGTCGTTTGAAGTTCCCTATTCCGAAGGCATGTCGGTGCTGGATGCGCTGATCTGGATCCGCAACAACGCCGATCCGAGCCTCGCCTTCCGCTATAGCTGTATCAACGCCAACGCCTGCAAGGAATGTGTCCTGAAGGTCGATGGCAAAACGGATTACGCGTGCACGGCGCGGCTCGACGAGCAGGGTGTCACCATCGGTCCTCTGACCAACAAGACGCTTATCCGAGATTTAGTGGTAGATACGCTGCCACCGAAGGAACGGCTCGACTCCTTGGGCCGCTAATCCACCGTTATAGCAACATCGTCATCGAAGAAAACCTTCGTACCGTTGTCGGCGCTTTCAAAGGCCGAATATATATGCGCGCTGGTCGTCACGGCGCCGGTTTTGGCCAAACTACTGTCCACAACAATCGTGTCTTCGGCGTCGCCGTCAGTCAGCACGCTGTCGAGGATGCTAGTCAACGGATTCGTGCCCCCTGTGGCGTCAACGGCAACCTCGCCGTTCAAGGACAGCATATTGTTGCCCGTGCCGGACAGGTCGAAGTGCTCGATCCCGCTCGGTTGATCGATGCAAAGCATCGTCAGGTCGAGAGCGCCGCCCGACAGCCATGCTGTGTCGACCCTGCTGCGGCCATCGAGGCGACCGAATCCGACGGCGTGAAGGAACCAACCAGTACAGGCATGATCCGGCCCCCTTCCGGTGTCGTCAGATCAGGCGGACTATCGAGCAGGAAATAGCCACGCATGGTAATCTTCGTCCCGTATTCGCCGATCAGCATCGGATCATCGCCCTGCTGCAGATAGTACGCGTCGGTCGCGAACTGGGCACTCGGCAGCAGAATGGCCGTGCTACCAGCCGCACCTGCTCTGTGCAACGGCTGAATCCAGCAGATCTTGGCGCAGCAAGATGCGTGGCGTCCGCTTCAGGCGTTCGGACCGCCATACGTTTTCCCCAGTCGAAAGATAAATTCAGACCTGAAAACGCTATCTCAGGATGCTAAAAATTTTAATATACCCGCTTAATTGGACTTTACGCTTTAGTTGACGTGCTCCGGCGGGTCTTGATAATCCGGCGAACCCGCGCCATTCCGCGCGGTTCAGGGGGCATTCATGACAAACAACGAACGCAAATCACCGTTGCGCAGCCAATCCTGGTTCAACGACCCGCATAATCCGGGCATGACAGCGCTCTATATCGAACGCTACATGAACTACGGCATCACTCGTAAGGAGTTGCAATCCGGGCAGCCGATCATCGGTATCGCACAGACGGGCAGCGATCTGTCGCCCTGTAACAAGATCCACGTCGAATTGGCCGAACGCTTGAAAGCGGGCATTCGCGAATCCGGAGGCATCCCCTTCGTTTTTCCCGTGCATCCGATCCAGGAAACGGGACGGCGGCCGACAGCCGCGCTGGACCGCAACCTTGCCTATCTCGGGCTGGTGGAAATCCTGCACGGCTACCCGATCGACGGCGTCATCCTGACAACGGGCTGCGACAAGACCACGCCCGCCTGCATAATGGCGGCAGCGACGGCCGATCTCCCTGCCATCGTCCTGTCCGGTGGTCCGATGCTGGACGGCCATTGGGAAGGACAGTTGGTCGGCTCCGGCACCATCGTCTGGGAAGCCCGCCGTCAACTCGCCGCCAACGAGATCGACTATGAAAGCTTCATCGAAATGGTAGCCGCCTCCGCCCCCAGCCTCGGCCATTGCAACACCATGGGCACGGCGCTTTCGATGAACTCCCTGGCCGAGGCGCTGGGCATGTCCTTGCCCGGCTGCGCCAGCATCCCGGCGCCCTATCGCGAGCGCGGCCAGATGGCCTACGAAACGGGCCGTCGCATCGTCTCCATGGTGTGGGAGAATCTGAAACCGTCGGATATTCTGACCATGCCGGCATTCCGCAACGCGATCGCGGTCAACTCCGCGATCGGCGGGTCCACGAACTGCCCGATCCACATCACCGCCATCGCACGGCATATCGGGGTCGATCTCGATATTGAGGAATGGCAGAGCCATGGGCATGACATCCCGTTGCTGGTGAACTGCCAACCGGCTGGCAAGTATCTCGGCGAGGGCTATCACCTGGCGGGGGGCGTTCCCGCGGTCTGCAGCGAGTTGATGAAGGCCGGCAAACTCGACGAGGGTGCGCTGACCGTGACCGGAAAGACCATCGGCGAGAACTACAAAGACGCCAAGGTTCAGGATCACAAAGTCATCAAACCGTACGGCGATCCCATGATGGATCAGGCGGGTTTCGTTGTCGTCGGAGGCAATTTGTTCGATGCAGCCCTGATGAAGACGTCCGTCATCAGCGACGAGTTCCGCACCAAATACCTTTCTGAACCGGGCAACGAAAACGCCTTCGAGGGCCGCGCCATCGTGTTCGATGGACCGGAGGACTATCACGACCGGATCAACGATCCGACCCTGGAGATCGACGATAACTGCCTGCTGTTCATCCGCGGCTGCGGCCCGCTCGGTTATCCGGGGTCGGCGGAAGTCGTGAACATGCTGCCGCCCGATGCGCTGGTTCAGGCGGGTACGGCAGAGTTGCCCTGCATCGGCGATGGAAGGCAAAGCGGCACGTCGGCCAGTCCCTCCATCCTCAACGCTTCGCCTGAGTCGGCGGCCGGCGGCGGGCTGGCGATTCTGCAGACCGGAGACCGGGTGCGTATCGATCTGAATACCCGCAAGGTCGACATGCTGCTCTCCGACGAAGAGCTGCAGGCGCGGTGGGATGCCTACGAACCGCCGGAACTGGAACACCAGACTCCGTGGCAGGAAATCTATCGCGGTACGGTCGGGCAATTGTCTACCGGTGGATGCCTGGAACTTGCGACGAACTATCACGGCGTCGCGAAGAACATGCCGCGGCATTCCCACTAAAGGCGTTCGACATGACAAACAGATTGACGGGCAAGAAAGCGCTGTTGAGCGCCGCGGCCCAAGGTATCGGACGCGCTTCGGCCCTGGCGTTCGCAGCTGAAGGCGCAGAGGTCATCGCGACCGACATCAATGCCGAAACGCTGGCCGAGATCGCGGACACCGACGGGATCACCGTCAGGACGCTCGACGTCACGGACGATGACGCCGTCGCCGCGCTTGCCGCGGAAATCGGCACCGTCGATATCCTCTTCAACGTCGCCGGCTTCGTGCATCACGGATCGATACTCGATTGTACGGAATCGGAATGGGATTTCGGCTTTGAGCTGAACGTCAAAAGCGCCTTCCGGATGATCCGCGCCTTTCTGCCGGTGATGCTGAAAGCCGGCGGCGGTTCCATCATCAACATGGCCTCGGTCGCCTCCTCGCTGCGCGGCCTGCCGGACCGGCTGGTCTACGGCGCGACGAAATCCGCCGTCATCGGACTGACAAAGTCCGTTGCGGCCGATTACATTCGGCAGGGCATCCGCTGCAACGCAATCTGCCCCGGTACCGTGCAATCGCCGTCCCTGGATGACCGGATCGCCGCATTCGACGATCCCGTCCAGGCCCGCAAGGATTTCATCGCCCGCCAGCCGCTCGGGCGTCTTGGCACGGCCGAGGAGATCGCCGCGATGGCGGTCTATCTCGCAAGCGACGAATCACGCTACACCACCGGGACGGCGATGGTCGTCGATGGCGGCGTGACCCTCTAGTTCCACGACGAAAGACAAGGCACATAATGAGCAAAGCATTCGTATTTCCCGGACAGGGATCGCAGGCGGTCGGCATGGGCCAGGCGCTGGCCGAGGCGTCTCCGGCGGCGCGACTGGTTTTCGAAGAGGTGGACGACGCGCTATCGCAGAACCTGACCAAGGTCATGTTCGAGGGGCCGGACAATGAGCTCCGGCTGACCGAAAACGCCCAGCCTGCGCTGATGGCGGTCAGCATGGCGATCGTCCAGGTGCTGTCCGAGGAAGGCAGCGTCGCGATCGACGACAAGGCGGACTTCGTCGCCGGCCATTCCCTGGGCGAGTATTCCGCCCTCGCGGCGGCCGGCTCGCTGGCTTTGGCCGACACGGCGCGCCTGCTGAAGCTGCGTGGCCAGTCGATGCAGGAAGCGGTACCGGTCGGCGACGGCGCCATGGCCGCCCTGCTCGGCCTCGATTTCGATGCGGCGAAGGAAGTCGCAGAAGAAGCCGCGGAAGGCGAAGTCTGCGACGTCGGCAACGACAACGCGCCGGGCCAGGTAGTCCTCAGCGGTGCGACGGCGGCGATCGAACGCGCCGTCGAGATCGCCAAGGAGAAAGGCGCGCGGCGCGCCGTGCCGCTGCCGGTCAGCGCGCCGTTCCACTGTTCTATGCTCGCGCCCGCCGCCGAAGTCATGGAGAAAGCGCTGGGCGAGATCGAAATTGCCGCACCGTCACCCGTGCTTGTAGCCAATGTAACGGCATCGAGCGTACAGGATCCGCCAATCATCCGCCGCCAGCTAGTGGAGCAGGTCACCGGTATGGTGCGCTGGCGGGAGAGCGTGCTGTACATGAAGGAACAGGGCGTCGATACGCTGATCGAGCTCGGTGCCGGCAACGTGCTGACGGGCCTGACCCGGCGGATCGACCGGGAGATGACCGGCCGCTCGATTCAATCGCCGGACGACATCGAAGCGTTGCTGAAGGATATCTGACGGTTTCACCGTCGAAGGGATGGGTAGGATGTTCGAACTTACGGGAAAATCGGCACTGGTCACCGGCGCGTCCGGCGGCATCGGTGGGGCCATCGCCACGGCGCTGCACGCCAGCGGCGCTTCCGTCGCCTTATCCGGTACGCGAATAGAGCCGCTGGAGGCACTGCGCGATGCGCTGGGTGACCGCGCCCACGTGACCCCGGCGGATCTGGGCGCAGCAGACGGCGCTGCGCAACTGGCGAAGGACGCCGAGGCAGCACTCGGCCAGATCGATATTCTGGTCAACAACGCCGGTCTGACCCGGGACGGTCTTGCCATGCGCATGAAGGAAGAGGACTGGAACCAGGTGCTCGACGTCAATCTGACGGCCTCTTTTCAGCTCAGCCAGGCGATGCTGCGCGGCATGATGAAGCGCCGCTGGGGGCGAATCATCGCGATTACGTCGATCGTGGGCGTCACCGGCAATGGCGGACAGACCAACTACGCCGCGTCCAAGGCAGGCCTGATCGGCATGTCGAAGTCGCTGGCCCAGGAAGTCGCGAGCCGTGGCATCACGGTGAACTGCATCGCGCCGGGTTTCATCGAGACGGCGATGACGGACGCGCTGAACGAACAGCAGCGCGAATCGTTGGCCGCTGCCGTCCCCGCCGGGCGCTTCGGCGCTGTCGAGGACATCGCCGCCGGTGCCGTGTATCTGGCCAGCGATGAGGCGTCTTATGTGACCGGCCAGACATTGCATATCAACGGCGGAATGGCGATGGTATGAGGGGAGTTCAGCCCCCGTTTCCGGGGTGCTGGTGTTGGCGAATTAATTATGTTACTAGGGCGCGCTTCCGCTAAAGAATCCGCGGAGTTTCCAACCAATCGCCCAGAATAGCTTGAAGGGTTAGCGAAGATGAGTGACGTTGCCGAACGCGTAAAGAAGATTGTCGTTGAGCACCTTGGGGTCGAAGAAGCGAAGGTGACGGAAAACGCCAGCTTCATCGATGATCTGGGTGCCGATAGCCTGGACACCGTTGAACTGGTTATGGCCTTCGAAGAGGAATTCGGTTGCGAGATTCCCGACGATGCGGCCGAGAAGATTCAGACAGTCAAGGACGCGATCACGTTCATCGACGCAAACGCCGACGCCTGATCGAATTCTGGACCGGTTTTCCGGTCAGATTCCAGATGCCAGATTTCGCGATGGTTAGAAGTTGATGAAACGAGTTGTTGTGACAGGCCTGGGCGCTGTTACGCCCTTGGGAGTCGGTACCGACAAAACCTGGAATCGGGTGCTTGCCTGCGAGTCCGGTATCGGCGGTATCCAGGGATTCGACGTGTCCGATCTGCCGTGCAAGATCGCCGGGCACGTCCCGCCAGGCGAGACCGATCAAGGCGAATTCAACGCGAATGACTGGGTCACACCAAAAGACCAGCGCAAGATGGACAAGTTCATCATCTTCGCGATCGCGGCTGCAAAACTGGCCGTCGAAGATTCCGGTTGGAAGGCGGAGACCGAGGAACAGCAGGAGCGCACCGGCGTCCTGATCGGGTCCGGCATCGGCGGCCTGCCCGGCATTTCCGAAGGCGCCGTTTTGATCGAAAAACGGGGACCGCGGCGCCTCAGCCCCTTCTTCATTCCGGCGAATCTGATCAACCTTGCGTCGGGCCATGTCTCCATCGAACACGGCTTCCGCGGACCGAATCATTCGGTCGTCACCGCCTGCGCCAGCGGCGCACATGCGATTGGCGACGCCGCCCGCATGATCAAGTGGGACGATGCCGACGTCATGGTCGTCGGCGGCGCCGAGGCGGCGATCTGCCGCTTAGGCATCGCCGGTTTCGCATCGGCCCGGGCCCTTTCCACGGGCTTCAACGATACGCCACAGCAAGCCTCGCGTCCCTGGGATCAGGATCGGGACGGCTTCGTCATGGGCGAAGGCGCCGGAATCGTCATCTTGGAAGAGTTGGAACACGCGAAACAGCGTGGCGCCAAGATCTACGCCGAGGTCGTCGGCTACGGCATGTCGGGCGACGCCCACCATGTCACCGCGCCGGCACAGGACGGCAACGGCGCATTCCGGGCCATGAAGGCTGCGCTGCGCAACGCCGAATACAATCCGACCGATATCGACTACATTAATGCGCATGGCACCTCGACGCCGCTGGGTGACGAGATCGAGCTGGGCGCCGTCAAGCGGCTGTTCGGCGATCATGCCTACGAGCTCTCCATGTCGTCGACAAAGTCTGCGATCGGTCATTTGCTGGGTGCCGCAGGCAGCGTTGAATCGATCCTGTCGATCAAGGCTATGAACGACAACGTCGCACCGCCGACGCTGAACCTGGAAAACCCGTCGGAGGGATGCGATATCGATCTCGTCCCCCTGCAGCCGAAAGAACGGCCGATCAATGCCGTGATGACGAACTCGTTCGGCTTCGGCGGCACCAACGCCAGCCTGATCTTCGCGGACGTACAGAACGCGTAATGAAACGCGCATTCGGCGCCCTCGCCGTCCTCGTCATCGCCGCCGCGCTTCTTGCCGGCGGCATTGTTGTTTGGGGTAACAAGACATTCCAGGAACCGGGACCGCTTGCACGCGACACGGTCATCGTCATCGAGCGTGGCGCCGGCCTGCGCGCGATCGCCGACCAACTCAAGGCGGCGGGGGTTCTGCACCATCCCCTGCTATTTGTCGCAAAGGCGAATTGGACGGAAGCGCATCGCGACCTCAAAGCCGGAGAGTACGCCTTTCCGGCGCGCATCAGCCCGGCGGCCGCGATGGAGAAAATCCGCAAGGGCGACGTGGTGGTTCACCGCATCACGATCCCGGAAGGGTTGACCAGCCAGCAGGTCGTCAAACTGATCGAGGCAGCGCCGGCCCGTGACGGGCAGCTGTCCGCCATCCCGGCCGAAGGGTCCCTACTGCCGGAGACCTACGACTACATCCGCAGCGACACCCGGGACGCCCTTGTGCGGCGCATGACGAAGGCGCGCGACGACACACTGAACAAGCTGTGGCAACGGCGCGCCGAAGGATTGCCGCTCGCCGACCCGCAGGCTGCCGCGATCCTCGCCTCCATCGTGGAGAAGGAAACCGCCTCCCCTCAGGAGCGGCCCCGCATCGCGGCGGTCTTTATCAATCGGTTGCGCCGCGGCATGCGGCTCCAGTCGGATCCGACCGTTGTCTATGCGCTCACCGGCGGCAAAGGGCCGCTGGGACGGCCGCTTACCCGCAAGGACCTCGCGACGGACAATCCCTACAACACCTATGTGATCAAGGGCCTGCCGCCCGGCCCGATCGCAAACCCGGGTGCCGCGTCCCTGGCCGCCGTGTTACAGCCCGCCAGCACAAATGAGCTGTATTTCGTCGCCGACGGAACGGGCGGGCACACCTTTGCCAAGACGCTGCGCGAACATAACCGCAATGTCGCCCGCTGGCGGCGCCTGCAACGCCAACTGAAATCCCGACCGAAGTAGGGGCCAGTTCAAACCAGCTTGATAACGCCGCGCACCATCAAAGCGATGGCCGCCAAGAACAGCAGGATCTGCAACGCATCGTAGAATCGCCGCGGCTCCGTCAGATGGAAGGCGCGCGTTCCCGCCCAGGTGCCCAAGAACACAGCCGGTAGGAGAAGTGCCGCCTCTGCCAGCAATTGACCGGTGATGAGACCAGTCGGCAGCAACAACAGCACCCGAATCAGAATAAAGAATCCGGAAAGAATTAAGTTCGTGCCCCGGAGAGACTCAGCGGTCTTACAGGCGAGCTTCAAATAGACGACCAAGAAATAAAGTCCGCCGCCGCCGCTGACCGTACCGACCGTACCTGAGAAAAGCGCGAGCGATGACGTCACCGCGCGAGATCGAAGATCGATCCACCGCGTCATCCGCTCCAATAACCGCATGCGATCCATCGCGACGATCACCGTGATGACGACGCCCATCACCAGCAACAACCAATCAGCCGCGAGAACCGTAAACAACCAGGTCCCGAGCACGACACCGAGGAACATGCCCACGATCAAAGGTTTGGTCACCTGCCAGTCCGCCGCCCCGAACCCTTGCGGAAAGAGATGAATCTGGGCGGACGCGGCGGTAAAGACGACGAGCAGAATTGCGTGATGCGGATCCAGCAACCATGCCGTCAACAGGACGATCGGCATGTTCGATCCAAATCCAAAGGCGCCGCGGATAAAGAAACCGAGAAAATGCGCTGCGAACACGCAGGCGATGGCCCAATAAGGCAAACCGGCGAAAGGGGCGAGTTCGGACAGCAATGCGATCGGACCGTGCAACAGGTGGGAACCGAACTATAGCAGCCGGACGACAACCTCGTGCATCGAAGTGTTTTGTTAACCATTTTTCGTCCTATGCCGCGGTATCTTAGCGAGGATGTGCGTAGAGACGTACTCGGGCAAAGGAACGGGTGGATGACATAGCGAGACTACGAGTTGCTGGTACTGGGGTCGGGGCCTGCCGGTCACCGGGCGGCAATGCAGGCTGCAAAGCTGGGCAAGAAAACGGCGATCGTGGAGCATAAAGCCGTGGTCGGTGGCGCTTGCATCAATACCGGTACGATTCCCAGCAAAACGCTGCGCGAAGCCATGTTGCACCTGTCCGGATACTGCGAGCGGAGTATCTACGGCGCGTCCTATACCGTGAAAAAAGATATCACCATGTCGGACCTACTCGTGCGCACCGACAATGTTATTGCCAACGAATTGGACGTGAACCGGCACCAGTTAAAGCGCAATCGGGTCGATCTGCTGAAGGCCGAAGGCACCTTTGTCGATCCGCATACGGTGCGGCGATCGGGTCTGGATGGGCATGGGCATTGGGATGTCACCGCCGACAAGGTGGTCATCGCCGTCGGCACGCAAACGACAAAGGACTCCCATGTCGAATTCGACGGCCAAAAGATTTTCACCAGCGACGACATTCTGAACCTCAAGGAACTGCCCCGCTCCATCGTCGTCATT
>CAJWOT010000068.1 GCA_913044215.1 uncultured Rhodospirillaceae bacterium
TTTTCCTCGCCGATGGTGCTGACCATCTCGCCTTTGTAGTCGTGTGCCGGGTAGACCAGCGTATCCTCCGGCAGTCTCAGGAGCTTGTTGAAGATCGAATCGTACTGGTCGCGCGCGCTGCCGCCCTGGAAGTCGGTGCGGCCGGTGCCGCGGATGAACAGCGTGTCGCCGGTGAAGACCCGATCCGCCATCTTGAAGCTGTAGGAGTCGCTGGTGTGCCCAGGTGTGTAGATCACGTCGAGGCCGATCCCTTCGACGGTGATTTGGTCGCCTTCCTTCACGCGCATGGACACCACGTCGACGGCGCTTTGATCGCCCATGATCGTGATGCATTTGGTCTTGTCGCGCAGCGCGCCCATGCCGGTGATGTGATCCGCATGGATATGCGTGTCGACGACCTTGACCAGATCGAGGTCGAACTCCTCGAGCAGGCGGAGATAGTGGTCGACCCGGTCCAGAACTGGATCGATGATCAACGCCTCGCCGCTCGGCCGGCTGGCCAGCAGGTAGGTGTAGGTGCAAGACTCGGAATCGAAGAGTTGCCGAAAGAGCATAACTGTCTCCCTGTGCGGTTGGCCCACACATGCTTGATCAAACTAGCTGTCTGCCCCGTGCGGTTAGTTTAATCGGCAATCAACAATTTTCTAAGTGTAAAATCACGGCTAACACCTACGTGATCCCTGCCGTACCGTTACCGTTCACGACGGCAGCGATGATTTGATCGTCAGGGGCGCTAACCTTTCCGGTGCGGATGGCGGCGAGGGCCGCGGCGCCAGCGAGCTCGACACCTTGGCTCATCTCGAACCACAGCCATTTGGCAGCGTCACGCATCTCGTCGTCGGTGACCAGGACGATCTCGTCGACCTTGTCGCGGATGATCTCAAGATTGATCTGCGCGCTGCGCTTCGGCGATAGCGTGCCGGCCGCGCTCTCGATCTTGTCCAGGGTCGTGACCTCCCCGGCGGCGAGGCTCGTCGATAAGGTCGGGGCACCGACCGGTTCGACACCGACGACCTTGATATCCGGCTTCATCGCTTTGGCCGCGATGGCAATGCCGGCTATCAGCCCGCCGCCGCCGATCCCGGCGACGATGACGTCGATATCCGGCGACTGTTTCAACATCTCGCGCGCGATGGTGCCCTGACCGGCGATGACGGCCGGATCCGCAAAGGGATGGATGTAGGTGAGACCATCCTTCTCCGCCCGCTCCAGCGCGGCCTGCTCGGAGTCGTCCCAGACCTCGCCGACCCGCACGACTTCCGCGCCCCATGCTCTGGCGCGTTCCGCTTTGTCCATGCCGGAGGTCTCCGGCAGATAGATGACCGCAGGGCAGCCGGAAGCGTGCGCGGCGTAGGCCACCGCGATGCCGTGATTGCCGCCGGACGCCGTCACGACGCCGCGCGACCGTTCCGCGTCGCTCAGTTGCAGGATCGCGTTGTTGGCGCCGCGCACCTTGAAGGCGCCGGTGACCTGCAGGCATTCAAGCTTGAGCATGGTTTTGCCGGCGCGCAGCGGATCGCGGATGAAACGCGAACGCAGGCACGGGGTGCGGCGTACGCGGCTGGAAATGCGTTCCGCCGCGGCTTCGACATCGGCGAAGGTGATATCGTTGCTCATCTAGACCCCGAAACCGCTGCCGGCCTTTTTGTATTCGTCGCGCGGCGGCGCGAAAACGTCGAGGATCGTCGCACCCTCCGGTCCGATGCGGACGCCATGTTCGACATCGCCGGGCGTGCGCCAGAAGTCTCCTTTTTTGAACGGGACCTCCTCGCCGTCCTGAATTCGGAAGCCGCTGCCCTCCAGACAGACGCCCCATTGCTCCTGCGGGTGGCTGTGGATTGACCCCTGGCTGTTCGGATCGCATTTGACAACCGACAGCATCGCCTGATCGCCGACGAAGATGTTGGTGTTTACGCCGTCGGCGAGCATACGTTCGATGCCGCCCTCCAGCGTCTCGAGGTTGAAGAAATTGTCTGGCATGGATCAGTCTCCCTGGCTAGCGCGTGACTACTCCTTAATCCGGTCCGCGCTATGACGCAACGATCCGCGCGCATACACTCAGCTGAACCGCAGGAGGCCTTTTATGAAATACGTCATCGTCGGAGCAGGCGCGCTTGGCAGCATTTTGGGCGGCAACCTCATTCGTGCCGGTGCGGACGTCACCATGCTGGCGCGCGGCGCGAGGGCAACCTATCTCCGGGACAACGGGATCACGCTCCGCGGGTTGGTCGAGGACACGATCCCCTGCCGGGTCGAAACCGATCCTGCGGCGCTTGGCGGCGCGGATGTCGTCATCGTGACAGTCAAGACCTATCAGACCGCGGACGCCGTCGCGCCGCTGCGGCACATGCGGGTCGGCGGCGTTTTTTCCGTGGCGAACGGGGTCCTGAAGAACCGGCAGCTTGCCGAGGTGTTCGGAGAAGACGCCGTGCTGGGTTCGATCGCGATGGTCAGCGGTGAATTGCTTGGCGACGGGGCCGTGAAGTATACGGTCAACCAACTGCTGTCGGTGGGCGCGCTGCCCAGCGGCCCCTCTGCCGCCGCTCAGGCGATCGCCGATAGCCTTAACGAGGCCGGGGTCAACGCGGCGGTATCGGAGACCATACAAACCGACGAATGGTCGAAATATGTCAACTGGTCCGGCATGATGGCACTGTCCGTCCTGACCCGGCTCGAAACCTACAAGTTCCTGTCCGAGCCCGCGGCCGTTCGGGTTGCCGCGAAGATCATGCGCGAAACCGCCGCCTTGGCGCGGGCGCTCGAAATCCCGCTCTCCAACGATCCGCCGGTCGCCTGCGGTGACATCGTCGATGGCAGCCAGGACGACGCGGTCGCCTTCCTGCAAAAGATCGGCCGTTCGTTTGAAAAGAATGCGCCGCAGCACCGCGTTTCGGCCCTGCAGGATGTGGAGCGGGGACAGCATCTGGAAATCCACGAAACCCTGGGACACACGATCGCGGAGGCGGAACGCCTGGGTGTCCCGGTGCCGACGATCGAGACCTGCTACGGTCTGATCGGCGCCGTCGACCGTTGGGTCAGCAACTAACCATCGAGGTCTTTCATGAGCTTCTTCCATCCCGGCATGCGCGAATTGCAGGACCGTTTCGAGGGGCGCGCCGTCCCGGACCGGCTGGCGGACAACCGCATGCGCACGGCCTTTTCGGACACGGACCGCGAGTTCATCGAGACCTCGTCCTTTTTCTTCCTGTCCACCGCGACGCCGGAAAGCGTCGACTGCTCCTTCAAGGGCGGCGATCCCGGCTTCGTGCGCATCGTCGGCGACAATGTGCTGGAGTGGCCGGATTATGACGGCAACCGGATGTATCGCAGCCTCGGCAACATCGTTCGAAATCCGCGAGTCGGGCTGCTGTTCATCCGCTTCGACGGCACCCGCTTCGACGGTTCGGCACGGCTCCGCGTGAACGGGCATGCCGTGCTCGACGGAAGCGCCGCCGCGCGCGAGGGCCGGCCCGGCGCCAAGCGTATCATCCGCATGACGGCCGAGCATATTTTCACCAACTGCCCGCGCTACATCCCGACCATGGCAACGGAAGAGGGTTCCGTGTACACGCCGCGCGAAGGCTACACGCCGCCGGACCCGGCCTGGAAATCGCGCGACTTCGTCAAGGATATCTTCGACGAAGAGCGGGGCGGAGACGCTTAAGCCCACGCATCGACGGCGTATTCCGTCACGACATCCGGCAGATAGTCGTAGCCCAGCCCGGGTGTGTCCGGCAGCATCACCCGACCGCCTTCGACCGCCGGCTGGGTGTCGAGAAGTCGGCGGAAGTTGACGATCTGGTCGTCGGTGAAGACTTCGACGAACAAGGCGTTCGGCGTGCTGGCGGCCAGGTGCAGGTGCATCTCGTGATAGGCGTGCGGGCAGACGCTGACGCCGTACCCCGCCGCCATGGCCGAGATGCGGCGCCATTCGGTGATGCCGCCGCAGCAGATCGCGTCATGCTGCAGGATCGTTGCGGCTTCCTTGTCGAGCATCTCCTTGAAGCGCCAGCGGCCGGCCTCGATTTCGCCGGTGGCGATCGCCACGTCCGTTGCCGCAGCGAGCCGCGCGTGGTTCTCCAGATCGTCGGGCGAGAAGGGCTCCTCGACGAAATAGGGGTCGTACTCCTCGAACATGCGCACGAAGCGGATCGCGGTGTTGATGTCGGTCCAGCAGTTCGAACAGTCGAGCATCAGTTCGACGGAGCCGCCGATGGCGTCGCGCACCGCGGCGATGCGGGCTTCCTCTTGCGCAAGATCCAGTAGCCCGACCTTCATTTTCACCGCGTCGAAGCCGAGATCGACATAGCCTTTCATCTCGGCGCCGAGCATCTCCGGCGTCTTGCCGTCCAGGTAATAACCGCCGCTGGCGTAGCCGCGAACCGAATCCGTGCGATGGGCGCCGAGCATCTTGTAGAGCGGCAGGCCTGCGGCGCGGGCGTTGCGGTCCCACAGCGCGATGTCGATCGCGCTGAGGCCGCGCATGACGGACCCGGCGCGGCCCTGCAGCAGCGCCTCCTGGTACATGGCCTCCCACAGCCCCTCGACCCGGAACGGGTCCTCGCCGATCAGCATCGGGCCCAGCAGGGTGCGGACGGCCTCGGTGACGATGCCGCCGGCCCGGTTGCCGCCATAGGTAAAGCCGATGCCCTTGTGACCGTCGTCCACCTCAACCTCCACGAGCGTCAGTTCGCGCGCCAGCACCTGCCGCGTCGCGAAGGTCGTGGCATTGTCCAGCGGGATGCGGACGGTACAGGATCGGACGGCGGTGATTTTCGGCATGGCGTTCCTCCTGCCAGTCATCGTAGTACTTCCCCATATCCTTACGATAGGGATCGATCGAGTGAGGTAAGGTGTGGGTCAGAACGCTCAATATGACGTCGTTGTCGTGGGAACGGGGGCGGCGGGCCTCAGTGCCGCCCTGAAGGCACGGTCGCTTGGCGCGTCGGTGCTGGTCGCCGAGAAGGGCGCCGTCGCCGGCGGGACCACCGCGATGTCCGGTGGATGCATCTGGGCGCCACAGCACCATTACCAGGCGCAGATGGGCGTGACCGACAGCCGCGAGGCCGTGCTCGACTATATCCGCGCCGTGTCGCCGGACGGCTGGCACAATACCGAGGAGCCGCTCTGGACCGCCTTCGTCGATACCGTGCCGGAGATGTTGAAGTTTCTGGAGACGGAGACGCCGCTGCGCTTCAACCCGAACCGCGACCCGGACCCTTACGCGGAAGCGCCCGGCGGTCTGCCCTTTGGCCGCAACGTGTCGGCGGCGCCGATCCGTATCGGCATTCTCGGCGAATGGCGCGACAAGGTGCGTCCGGCGAGCTTCGACATCCGCCTTAACTACGAGGAAATGGTCGACACCTTCTTCTACGCCAATCCGAAGCGGTGGGCGTTGCGCTACGCGCCGCGGATGGCCTGGCGCCATCTGATGAACATGCGGACCAAGGGCAACGCACTGGCGATCGGGCTGCTCAAGGGCTGTCTCGACAAGGGTATCGATATCTGGCTGGAAGCGCCGGCACAGCGGCTGATCCAAGAAGACGGCGCGGTCGTCGGGCTTGAGGTGGAGCGCGCGGGCGAGACCGTCTCTGTCGGCGCTGCCAAAGGCGTGATCCTGGCGAGCGGCGGCTTCGAATGGAACCCGGAGATGATGGCGGAACACTTTCCGGGACCGGTTGAATGGACGTCCAGTCCGCGGACCAATACCGGCGACGGGCAGCGCATGGCGGCGGCCGTCGGCGCGCGTCTGGACAAGATGGACCAGGCGCTGGTCATGGGCGCGACTCCGATCACCTATGAAGGACAGCCGCATGGGCTGCCGGCGGCCGACTACTTCCTGCCGCACAGCATGATCGTCAACCGGCACGGGAAGCGCTTCGTCAACGAGAAGCAGATGAACGTCGGGCTCGCCTTTGCCGAGATGGATCCGGAGACGGGGACCCCCGCTCATTTGCCGGCCTGGCGAATCTACGACCATCAGTTCGCCACGAAGTATCCGCACGCCATGCCAAAGAAGACGGTGCCGGGCAATCGGTTCGAAGCGGAAACGCTGGAGGATTTGGCCCGTCAGATCGATGTCGACCCGGAAGGGTTGGTGGAAACGGCGCGCAATTTCAGCGATTTCGCGCGCACCGGCGTCGACGAGGATTTTGGCCGCGGCGCCAGTACCTGGGACCGTAACCGCGGCGGCGATCCCAACCACAAGCCGAACCCGACCTTGGGGACGATCGAGCAGGCGCCGTTCTACGCCATGCCCTTCAAGGCGAGCTTCCTCGGCACCAAGGGCGGGGCGCGGACCAACGAGCGGGCGGAGGTGCTGAATGAGGACGATCGTGTGATCCCCGGTCTCTACGCCGCGGGCAACGTGATGGCCAATTCGTTCGGGTCAAAAGGGGTCGGAGCGGGGACGACCCTGGGACCGTGCCTGACCTGGGGCTACATCGCGGGGCTGAACGCAGCCAGTCGCTAAAACGCCGGCGACGGCTTGTCCTTCGCTTCCGGCGTCAGGGCGGGCGGGAGGTCCGCCGGGTCGAGACCGAGCTCGTGGATGGCGATGTTGAGCAGGCAGAAGTCCGCCTGCGGCGCCTGGATCGGTGCCAGCGCGCCGTCGCGGAACATCTGTTCGATGCGCGATCCCTTGAAGATGGTGTGCGCCCCGCCGAGCCGCAGCGCCATGCCTGTCACCTTGCTGCACATTTCGCCGACCATGTATTTGGCGCGGAACAGAGCAGCCAGGCTTTCGGGCGTCGGACCCTGGCTGTCGAGCATCCAGGCTGAGTTGTAGACCAACAGGCGCGCGGCCTCGATATCGACCGCCATCTCCGCCACTTTGCGCCGCGCATCCGGATGGTAGGCGAGGGACTGGGTGTAGCCCGGCGGCTTGCGGTCCTTCAGGACCTTGACCACCTCCTTGTAGGCCGCCGCCGCGACTCCCAGGTAGACCGGCGTGTAGGAGGCCCAGAACCAGTGTGCCTGATCTGCCCGAAAGGGTTGGATATTGTCGGTCAGGTAGAGCGCGTTGCGCTCCGGGATGAAGCAGTCCTTCAGTACCATCGAGTCGCTGCGCGTCGCCCGCATGCCGAGCACGTCCCAGTTTTCGATGACGCTTCGGCCTTCGGTCTCGGTCGGGATCAGGATGAACAGCCCGGCGCGGGGGTCGGTCTCGCCCTCCGGATAGGTCAGGATCGCGCAATAGTCGGCGGCCTGCAGCATCGAGGCGAACATCTTGCGGCCGTTGATCAGCCAGCCGCCGTCGACCTTCTTCGCCATCGTGCCGAGATGGCGCTCGCCGATCAGCGAGGTGCTGGTCGCTTCCGAGAAGTTGCCGGCGATCATCGCCTTGTCCTCGACCGCCAGCTTGGCGATGAAACGCCGCGTGTCGTCCGGCACGTAATCGCTTTCGGTCAGCGGCCCCACCATCGAGGCATGCATGTTGAAGGCCAGCGCCGTCGCCGGGCAGCCCTCGGCCAGCGCTTCATAGGCCAAGGTGTGGTCGAACAGGCCGGCGCCGCCACCGCCGAACGCTTTGCCGATATTATGCGCCAGGAAACCTTCCTCGCGCAGCCGGTCGTAATTTTCGTGCGGATGGCTGCCCTCGCGGTCGTGATCGCCGCTTCGCGTTGCGAAATCGGCGGCCAGTTCCCGGCACAGCCCGACCAGCTGCTTCTGCTCGTCGCTGAGGTCGAAGAACATGCGGTCAGGCCCGCGCCAGCGCGTAGATTAAATGGCCCTCCGGAAGGGCGGGGAGAGTTTTCCAGCTCTCGCCGGCATCGTCGCTGCCGAAGACCTCGCCGCCATTGGTGGCACACGCCATGCGGTCGGGGTGCCGTTCGTCGAAGGCCAGCTTGAACATGGTCGCGCCTGGCTTCACCCCCATATCGACCCGGGCCCAACTGTCGCCGCCATCGCGGCTGTACAGCAGCACTCCGATGTCGCTCTGGAAGTTGCCGCCGGCGGAAACCCAGATCTTGCGCGGGTTGCCCGGCACCTCGCGGATGTCGCGGCAATAGATCTGCCCCTTGGCGTTCAGTGGTTCCAGCGGCACATGGCTCCAATGGTCGCCGGCGTCAGCGCTGCGGAACATGCCGGCCCGGCCGACGGAATAGACCGTGCCCGGCCGCCAGCGGCTCGCCAGCACGCCATGCATGTCGACCGTGTCGTCGTTTACATACTGGCCCTCGCTGAGATTCTCCCAGCTGGCACCGCCATCGGTCGAGCGGATGATGCCGCCCACTTCGATCGCGCCATACAGCAGGTCCGGTTCGCTTTCGCTCGCCGCCATCATCAGCACGCGCTTCACCGGATTGGCGCCGGGCGCCGTCGTGATGTCGGGAAAGCGGACGCTGACCGGCAGAGGCGCCCAGCTCTTGCCGGCATTATCGCTGCGGTAGATGGCGCAATTCTCGTAGCCGACAAATATCACGTCCGGATCGCGCGGGTGGAACAGGAACGACCAGACCGGCTGTCCCCGATCGGGGACGCCGACCTTCGTCCAACTTTTCCCGTAATCGTCGCTACGGTAGGGGCCTTCCTGCGTGCCGGCGTAGATGACGTTGGGGTGCTGAGGATGGACCGTCAGCGCGCGGATCGCGGGTTGGTCCGGTAGCCCTTCGGTGGCTCGCTCCCAGCTCTCGCTCCCCGCCGCAAGCCGATAGAGACCGGAGTGAACTTCGCGGTCCGGGGCGGTTTCACCGCCCAGCCCGGCAAAGATATAAGAGTCCGTCGCCATGCCACACCCTCCTTTGGCAAAAGTGTAGCACAAGAGCGCCCGCCCGCCGAACGGCTCTCTCAACGGGTCCTTTCTGGCGTGCCCAACGGATCACGCGCGCATTCGATCCGCCGACCGATATCCTCCAAGGTTTCGCCAAAACTTCGTGTTATCGGGACAAATGGAAGCAGTGCCAGCGGCATATCGAGGCCGGGAAACGCGCCGTTCTCATCCTCGATCCGGTCAGCCAAGGTGCATAGGGCCTGCAGGCGTTCCAACAGGTAGAACTCCTCTGACCGACCGGGATTCTTCGCCATCAGCGCGAACGCGTTGGACGTGAGCGGCGTCTGACGCTCGAGGGTATCGAGGAGATGACGTCTAGTCTTCGTGTTCCCGACCGTGGCCCACCGCTTTCGCGCGCCCGACAGGCCTGACTCGAGCTCCTTTGCGAACGAAGTCCAGTCCTTTGACAGGGAACGATACACAAGCACCGGATCGTCATTGGGGCCGTAGGTGCCGGCCTCGCGGAAGCCCTGGCAGGGTTCGGCTTCGGAATGGTCGGCCAGCAGATGGGTCGCGACCTTCGCGAAACGTGCGTCCGCGCTGCCGATCGTGGCGATTTCCAGCACGGGAACGAAGGTGAACTGACCGGGCTTCACCGCGTCCCGCAGCGTTTGGCAGTACCGCGCGACCCCTTCGAGAGCGGCCCCTCGATGCGCCGCCGACGGCGCGTCATCGTAGTTTTGCAGGACCTCGCTGAGATGTCTCGTGGCGTCGCGCACGGCGACGGCGAGGGGCAGCCGCGATTCCGTGCCGGCACGGGGGCGCTCCGCGCGGTAATACTGCATCAGTTGGCCATGTCCCTTTGCAATCAGGGGCAGCCGCTCGTGCCATTCGTAAACAACGTAGCGCATCGCGTCGTCGCTATCGGCATGCACTTGCGACGGCGACGCCAGAAAGGTTGACAGTAAGACGGTGCAGACCAGCGGGGACGCGAACCGGAAGCTTCGTTCCATGATGCGTCCCCGTCGGGTCCGTTTCTGCCTTGTCTTGTTACGCACCCTTCCAGTTCGGCGGGCGCTTCTCGGCGAAGGCCTTCGGGCCTTCCACGAAGTCGTCGCTCTCGCGCATCGCCTTGACGGCCGGATAATCCGACAGCATGGCTTCCTGCAGGCTCGGCTTGTCGAGACCGGCATAGACCGCCTGTTTTGAGGCGCGGATCGACATCGGCGAGCACTCCATGATGAGCTCGGCCCATTTGCGCGCCGTCGCCATGAGTTCGTCCTGCGATACGACCTCGTTAACGAAGCCGAGCTCCTTGCCTTCCGCGGCGGGGACGCGGCGGCCGGTCAGGATCATGCCCATCGCCTGCTTGCGCGGGATGAAGCGGGGCAGGCGGTGCAGCCCGCCGGCCAGCGCGGCCAGACCGACGCGCGGCTCCGGCAGGGCGAATACGGCGCCTTCGGCAGCGATGATCAGGTCGCAGGCCAACGCGATCTCGAAGCCGCCGCCCATGGCGAAGCCGTTCACTGCGGCGATGACGGGCTTATCCAGATCGAAGCGGCTGGTCAGCCCGGCGAATCCGCTGTCCGGCCGCTCGCGCGGGCCGCCGGCGGCCTGGTATTTCAGATCGTTGCCGGCGGAAAACGCCTTGTCGCCGGCGCCGGTGACGATGGCGATCCACTGGTCCGGGTCGTCGCGGAAATTGTTGAAGACCTCGTCGAACTCGAAATGGGCCGGCGGGTGCAGGGCGTTGTACACCTCGGGCCGGTTGATCGTGATGATAGTCAGCTTGCCGTCGCGCTCGACCTTGAGAAATTCGTAATCGGCCATGTCTCTCCCTCTCGCCGGTTGTTAATTTGGCCTATCATACGCACCGGAGCCGCGCCGTCGACTGCGCGGGCGCACAGGGAGAAACCGATGAAAGTCACCGCACTCGAATCGCTGCATTGCGACGCCGGCTGGCGGAACTACCATTTTCTGAAGCTCACGACCGACGAAGGGATCGTTGGCTGGTCGGAGTATGATGAAGGTTTCGGCTCGCCAGGCGTGACGACGGTGATCGAACGCATGGGACCACGCGTGGTCGGGCAGGACGTCTCGGCGCATGAACGCATCCACGCCGAGCTCTATTGCTACACGCGGCCGGCCGCCGGCGGGGTCGTCGCCGAAGGCCTCGGCGCGATCGAGAACGCGCTGCTCGACGCCAAGGCGAAGGCGCTCGGCGTGCCCTGTTACGAGCTGCTCGGCGGAAAGGTGCGCGACCGCATCCGGCTCTACTGGTCGCATTGCGCCACCTGGCGCATCAACCAGCCGGATTACTACCCGCCCGCCATCACCGACCTCGACGGGGTCAAGGCGATGGGGACGGAGGTGCGCGAGAAAGGCTTCACCGCCTTGAAGACGAATACCTTCGACTATGACGCGACCGGCAAGCCCAGCGGCTACCGGCCGGGGTTCGGCGTACCCTTCGAGCCGGGCCTCAATGTCGAGCGCAAGCAGTTGCGCGATCTGCGCACCCATCTGGAAGCGATGCGCGAGGGAGCGGGCCCGGATATCGACATTCTGCTCGACCTCAATTTCAACATGAAGACCGAGGGCTATCTCAAGATCCTGCGCGAGATCGCCGATATGGACATGTTCTGGATCGAAATCGACAGCTACAACCCGGCCGCTCTCGCCTATATCCGCGACCACAGCCCGCACCCGATCAGCTCCTGCGAGACCTTGTTGGGGCTGCGCGAGTTCCTGCCCTATTTCCAGGCGCAGTCGATGGATGTGGCGATCATCGACGCGGTGTGGAACGGAGTCTGGCAGTCGATGAAGATCGCCGCCGCGGCAGAGGCGCATGAGATGAACGTTGCCCCGCATAACTTCTACGGCCACCTGTCGACTATGATGAATGTCCACTTCGCCGCCGCAGTACCGAACCTGCGGATCATGGAGATCGATATCGACCGGCTCGCTTGGGACGATGAGATCTTCACCAACGCGCCACCGATCGAAGATGGCTACATGGTTGTGCCCGACACGCCGGGCTGGGGCACGGAACCGAACGAGGACGCGATCAAGGAACGGCCGGCGAAGGGTGCGGTCGGGCTGGTCAGCTACAAAAACGATTAGCGTTTCAGGCCAAGCGCGCAGATGAAGGCGATGAAGCCGCCGGCGCCGAGGGTCCAAAACGCGTAACCCCAGGCGATGTCCGGCGGCAGCAGGTCGAGCGTCAGACCGAAGACGGCGGGCGCCGCGGCGCCGGCGCTCATGCCGAGGATCGAGCGCAATCCCAATATGCGACCCAACCGGTCGGCCGGCACCGCGTCGGTCATGGCCGAGGACAGGACGGCGGAATCGCCGATCGCCACGAATCCGTAGACGGCCGTCACCGCGATCAACAGTGCGACGCTCCCACCGTCCAGCCAGCCGATCGCGAACGAGCAGAGCGCGCCGACCAGTGCGAAGCCGATCAGCACGCGCCGTGCGCCATAGCGATCGGCCGCATATCCAGACAAGAAGGAGGAAAAGAAGCCGGTCAGGTGCAATGCCAGCGCCGTCCAAAGCCCGAGCTCGATCGGCGACATCTTCCCGCGGCTGAGGATGGCGGCGGCCAGGAAGGCGGGGACCCAGGCCCAGGCACCCAACAGCTCCCAGGAATGGCCGATATAGCCGAGCATCAGCAGCGTCGCCTGCCGCCTCGGGGTGGGCGCGGCCGCCGTTGCCGCCGTGCCGCCCGCGGTCTCGTCGCGGTCCCGCGCCACCCGTACCGCGTAGATTCCGAAGCCCCATCCCGCAACGGTGAAGGCCGCCGTGGCCAAGAAAGCGGCCTCGTAGCCGAACCGTTCGATCATGGCGGCGGACAGGAAGATCGAGATGACGTAGCCGGCCGACATGCCGGCCAGGACCCAGCCGACGCCGGACGCCTTGCGCGCCGGATCGGCATTCGCCGCGACCAGCATGATGGCGGGCGTGTAGGTGCCGCCCTGCGATAGGCCGACCAGGCAGACGAAAATCATCGCGCTGTCGAAGGACCGCGCGAACAGGGCGAACAGCAGTGCGGCCACCGCGGAGAAGGCCATCGCGATGTTGAACACACGCCTGGCACCGATCAGGTCGCACAGGGCGGAGGCGACGAGCAGAGACAGGGCAAACCCCACGGTGAACGAGGCCTGGACGAGGCCCGCCTGCGCCGCGCTCATCTCCCACGCGACCAGCAGTGTGCTGAGACAGGCGGGATAGGTCATGAAGACCGCGGAGGTGCAGACCCGCGCCAGCACCAGGGCCGGCAGGCTGAGGCCGCCGCGCGCGGGTGGGATATCGGCAGACATCGGGGTCATCGGACGATCGGGTTTCTTCGCTTGAGCGGCCCGTTGCACCGGCCGCCGGCGCGAACCGACCATAACCCTGTCGAGGGATCAAGCGGCGTTTTCCGGTCCAATAAATGATCCACGGGCCGTCGGTTTGGCATTCCTCGTCCGGTGTTGCACAATTCGCGTCGAATGACTTGCCGCGGGCCCGGTGGGTTCGCAGGTCGAAGCCTGTTCTCCAACTGAAGGGCGTCCGCCATGCCAGACACCGCGTTCGAGACATCCGCAACTTCGCTTGAAGACCGTTTCGCGACGGCATTCGGCAACGATGTCGGGGTCGAAAGCCCGCTTGCCGCGAGCGGCATGGGCGTTCGCCTGTCCGGTATCGACCTGACCAAACCGTTGACGCCGGCGCAGGTCGAACTATTGCTGGACACGCTCAGCCAATGCCGGCTGCTGAGCCTCGCTGGGCAGGACCTCGACCGGTTCTCTCTGGCGACCTTCGAACGCTTCGCGAACTATTGGGGCGCGCCGGTCGCGCATCCGTCGAACTTCCTGCGCGGCGGCAAGCCGGCTCAGCAGGACGGGGCGACCGATGGCGCCATCGAGTTCCGGCCCTATGCGGACCGTAAGGTCGCGGCGGCCGATTCCACCTTGCCCGGCCAGGTCGCCTGCATGCCGCATGAATCGCCGGCGGTGCTGGTGGCCACCAACCTGCTCGGCGACGGCGACCGCGACAAGTCTCGGCTGAAGGATGGCGGATCCTGGCATACCGATATCGAGTACGAACCGCTGCCCATCTATGTCTCGATGTTCCTGGTGCATCACGTGCCGGTGGCCCGCGACGCGTCGAATGGACACTGGGTCGAACGGCCGGTGGTGTCCGGACCGGAACCCTATTTCCCCGGGTCGGACGACGAATTGATGGCGCTGCGCAAGGATCTGCCGTTGGACGGCGAAACCTCCTACGCGGATACGGCGGCGGCGTTCGCCGCCTTGCCGCCGGACGAGCAGGCGAGGCTGGAGACGATCCAGGTCCGCCGCCGCCTGAACGAGGGGGACGAAGGGTTTTTGGCACCGCTTGTGCGCACCGATCCACGCTCCGGCGTGAAATCGCTGCACAGCCCCGTCTGGGCGTCCCGGCCTGGCGTGCGGCCGCCGATTGAGGTCGAGGGCATGAGTTCGGAAGCGTCGCGCGAATTTCTCGACCGGCTGGAAAAGCACGTGCTGCAGCCGCAGTTCCGCTACGACCATCTGCACCGGCCGGGTGACGTGACGATCTGGAACAACTACATGTCCCTGCACACGTCGCCGCCGATCAAGACCGGCATCGACCGGGCGGAGGACGCGCGGCTGCTGTACCGGCTTAGCTGCAAGGGCGAACCGGCGCTCACCCTGCCGCGGCAGGACGATCCGTCCTGGATTGCCGCCAATATTCCCGGCGAGTACAGCTCACCGTCGGAGATCGTGGAAGTTTAAAACGGGCCGCTTAAGTTCGGTCGATTATTCCGCCGCCACGGCACCCTTCATGCCGATCGCATCCTTCAGGATCGTCAGACGGTGCATGATCCGCGTGTCCGGCCAGTAGTCCGCGACCGCATAGTGCAGGCTGGAGAGATTATCCCACATGGCGATGGTGCCCTTGCGCCATTGCAGCCGATATTGGAACTCGGGCTTGGCGCAGTGGCGGGTGAGGAGGGCGTGCATCGCCTCGCTCTCATATTTGTTGAGGCCCAGGATCGAGGCGGTGAAACTTTCCGAGAAATACAGGCAACGCTCGCCGGTCACGGGGTGTTTTGGGACAAGAGGATGCTGCACGGGCGGATTTTCGTCGCGTGACTTGATCATCCCCTCGCGGCTGGGGCCGGTCCAGTTGCGCGCCTTCTCTGGAGTCGAGTGCAGCTTCATGAAGTCATAGACCGCGATCTTGTCGTCCAGGGTCGCGCGCAGCGCGTCCGACAGCCCGTTCCAGGCCGCCGTCAGGGAGACGAAAATCGTGTCGCCGCCCATCGCCGGTGGCGCTTCGGCCTTCAGCATGGAAGCAAATTCCGGCTCGGCGCGGAACATGCCATCGGCGTGGTAGTGGTCGATATAGGGCGGATGCGCCCGGTCGTTGACGATGACCGAGACCTCCGGCGTGTCGTCATGCAGTTCGAAGGCGGAGCGGTGCTTGATCCGCAGCGGACCGAAGTGCCGCGCGAACGTGGTTTGTTCCAGCGGTGTCACGTCCTGATCGCGGAAGAACACGACCTGATGCCGCATCAGTGCCGCATGGATCTCGCGGCAAACGGCCTCGGTTATCGGTTTCTTCAAGTCGATACCAGCGATGAACGCCCCGCAATTGCGAGAAGCGGGTTCGACGGTGATATGAGCATAGTCCTGCACGCTGCGATCTCCTGTCATGCTGGTGGCGCCATCGCCAGCAAGGCCTGTTTGTCGACCTTGTTGCCGTTTATGCGCGGCAGTTCTGCCACTTCGACGAAGCGAACCGGTATTTTGTAGCGCGCCATGCCGCTGTCCCGCAAACCGTCCGCCAACACAGCCGAATCAAGATCGTGCCCGGCTCGCAACTGCACAAACGCCCAAGGTACCGCGCCATATTCCTGGTCCGGTGCGCCGGCGACGGCGCAAGCGAAGACGCTGGGATGCTTGGCGATTTCCGTCTCGATCTCGATGGGCAGAATCTTGTGGCCGCTGCGGTTGATGGTTTCCTTCATGCGGCCCAGCAACGAAAGACGACCGGTTTCGTCGAGGCGCCCCATATCGCCCGTTGCGTACCAACCGTCCTGCCACACCGCTTCGGTGCCCGGTGGGTCCCGCCAATAGCCGGAGGAGGCAAACGGGGCGGAAACCTTGACCTGCCCAATCGCACCCAGCGGCAGCGCGGCGCCGTTTTCGTCGTCGATGCGCAACCGGCAGCACCGCAGGGGCAGGCCGACAGAACCGTCAAGGCGCCGATCGATGGGTTCTTCAGGGCTGGCATGGCCGAATCCGGGACATTCCATAGCGCCGGATGCGGTGATCACCTTGCAGCCGGTGCGTGTCTCGAACGTGCGCGCCGCGTCCACATCGGCCGCCGCTGTGCCGACGCGGAGCATTCGCAGCGCGCTGAGATCATGCGATCCCGAAGCTTCCTGGGCCAGCCGCGCCAATATGACGGGCACGGTCGTGGCGATGGTGATCTGCCGCCGCTCGGCGAGATCGAGCAAATGGTCCGCGTGATAGCTGCTTGGAAAGACGAAGGTGCAGGGTGTAGTTGCCGAAACGGTCCATACCAGCAGGCCTGCGGCGCCCGCCATTGGCGCGAAGACCCCGACCGTGTCGTCGTCCCGGAACCCCATGCGTTCACCGATAACCCGCCCCATGCAGATTTGCGCTGCTTCGGGCCACTCGCAAAGCTTGGCGATCCCGCTGGTGCCGCTGGAAACGGTGATCAGCGATATTTCGTCGAAGGCGAAAGGCCGATCATCCGGAATTTCGGCCTCGTCTGGATCAAGTAGCCGGTCCCAGTCGATCCAGCCCGCCGCGCCGGAATTCGAGAGATCGACGCGCCGACGGATATCGGCACTCATATCGAGAGTGGTCGCATCGGCGATCAAGAGGCTGGGGGCGATCCGTTCCG
>CAJWOT010000069.1 GCA_913044215.1 uncultured Rhodospirillaceae bacterium
GCGTTCGTCCGACGGCGCGAGTTCGAGGATGATCCCGCCCAAATGGTCGCCGGCGCCGGGCAGCGGCGTTTGAACGCCCGCGGACGACCCGACCTTCAACAGGACCATGCGGACCAGCCCGCCCTGCCCATCGGTCAGCTCGCGCTCGGTTTCGGCAAGGCCACGCTCCAGCTCTTCCAGCATCGCGATCGTCTTTTCGCGCGGCGAGCCCGCGGTGAACTGCACATTGGCATAGACCCGGTCGGCCTCCGGCGAGGGAAAGAAGACGAACCCGACCCGGCCGCCCGCGATCAGCCCGATCGACAGGATCAGCGCGCCGACGGCGACCGCCAGGGTCGCGTAGCGCCAGCGCAGGACCAGACTGACCAGCCGGAAGAACGGGCCGTCGCGGAAGGCATCGAACTTCGCGTTGAACCACACGCGCGGCCGCGAGCGCCGGCCGGCGTTCCAGGACAGTGCGCCGCGCATATGGCCCGGCAGCACGAAGAAGCATTCGATCAGGCTGGCGATGATCACGGCGATGACCACCAGGGGTATCGCGCGGATGATCTGGCCGATGATGTCGGAAATGACCAGCAACGGGATGAAGGCGGCGATCGTCGTCAGGGACGAGCTGAACACCGGCGCCGCCATGCGCTTCGCCCCGTTGACGGCGGCGTCGAGCGGCGCTTCTCCGTTGCGCGCCCGGGCGGCCGCGTGCTCGCCGACCACGATCGCGTCGTCGACGATGATGCCGAGCGCCATGATCAGGCCGAACAGGCTGATCATGTTGATCGACTGGCCCGACAATTCCATGACCAGCACGGTGGCGAACAGCGAAGTCGGGATGCCCATCGCGACCCAAAAGGCCGTGGGCGTGTTGAGAAAGATGAACAGGATCAGCAGCACCAGGATCAGCCCGCCGCCACCATTGACCAGCAACAGATCGATACGGCCTTTGATCAGGTCGGACTGCACGTCGTACTGCTCGAGCCGCAGATTGGGCGGCAGCTGCGGGCGGATGCGGTCGAGATAGGCTTCAACCTGCTTGGCGACCTTCAGCGCGTCCGCATTGGTGGCGCGGCGGACATGCAGCTCGATCGCGGTGTGGCCCAGCCGCCGCGCCGTCTTGCCGCCCTCCTCGAACCGTTCGGACACGATCGCGATGTCGTGCAGGCGGACCTTTTCGCCGTTTTCCAGGGCGCGCACTTCAATCCGGCCCAGGCTTTGCGCGTCCTTGCGCAAGCCAAGGCTGCGGATCTGCCGTTCGGCGGCACCCGTCGTGTCGCCGGACGGCAAATCCTGCGACGTCTCCTCGATCCGCGCCGCGATATCGCCCAGGGTCAGATCGAATTCGCGCAGACGCTGCGGCGTTACCTCGACCCAGATTTCCTCGTCCCGCGCGCCGAACAGATCGACCTTGTCACTGCCGCTGTTCAGAAGATCGTCGCGCAGCCGCTTGGCGATCTCCTTCAGCGAGGCTTCCGGATAGGGGCCGGAGATGACGATGCGCGAAATCGTGTCGTACCGCACCAGGCGGCGAATTTCCGGCGTCTCGCTATCCTCCGGCAGGGTGGTCACCTGGCCGACCGCGGTCTCCACATTGGACAAGGCGGATTGCATGTCGGTCCCGGCATTGAACTCGATGACGATCTGGCCATTGCCCTCGACCGAGGAGGACTGCACCCGGCGTACCCCGTCGAGAAAGCGGACCTCGGGATCGAGGGCCTGGATGATATTGGAATCGATATCCTCCGCGCTGGCGCCGCGCCATTCGACGGAGATGCTGACCATGTCGAGGCCGAAATCGGGAAAGAACTGCGTGTTGATCTGGCGCAGCGCGAAGATGCCGACCAGGATCATCAAGATCATCAGCAGGTTCGCCGCCGTGCGATGGCTGGCGAACAGACGGATCAGCGAAAACCGTTCGGGTTCGACCGTCTCGCTCATCGCAGGGTGACCTTCACGCCGGTGCCGACCTCCGCCAGTCGGGTAGTGAGGACGATGTCACCATCCTTGACACCGCCGCGGACGAGGACGTCGGTACCGAGGCGCGCCAGCAGTTCCGTCTGGCGTGCCTGCAGCCGGCCGTCGACCACGGCGTACAGCGTGTCCCGGCCGTACAACGCCGTCTCCGGCAGGCGGGCGACGCCGGCGTATTTCTGGCCCGTGACTAAGAGCCGAACGAAGGCACCGGGCCTGAGCACCGTCGTCGCACCGATATCGTTAAGCCGCGCGTAGAGGCTGACCCCGCCGCTGGCGGTGTCGATCTCGCTGCCTTCGCGCTCGAGCGTCGCCTCGAACGGCTTGGCCTTCTTGTCTCCGCGCCAGAAGACCTGCGCCGCGCGCCCGACATAGCCGCCATCGGTGCGCAGCTGCGCGAACTGCGCATTGCTGACATGGAAGCGGACTTCGAGACGGCCCGCATCGATCAGGTTGGCAACTCGGTCGCCGGTACCGATGCGCTTACCGATCTCGGCCTCGACATTGAGCAGGAAGCCGTCGAACGGCGCGACCAGCTTCGTTTCCTCCAGATCGCGCTCGGCGCGGGTCACCGCGACCTCCAACCGCGCGATGGTCGCGCGCTGCTGCGCGATCTTGGCACCCCAGCTCGCCACCGCCCGCTCGCGGTCGGTCAGTCGCTGTTCATTGTCCAGCAGGGCGAGGCGCGCATCGTCCAGCGCCTTCGCCGACGACGCGCCAGAGCCGCGCAGCTTCTCGCGGCGGGCGACGTCGCGGCGTCGGATGTCGAGCTGCGCCTTGTCATGCGTGATCAGCTTCTTGACACCGTTATACTCCGCCTGGATCTCGCGCAGCCGGGCGCGCGCCTCGTCGCGTTCCGCCTTGCGTTCGGCCACGTCGGCCTCGTAGTCGAAAGGATCGATCGCGACCAGCAAATCGCCCTTGGCGACGATGCCGCCTTCGACGAAGTTCGGGCCCACCGCGACGATGCGGCCGGCGACGAGCGGGCGCATATCGACCTTGCGCCCGGCGACGATCTCGCCGAACAGGGTCAGGTTCGGGCGTTCGTCGGCGATGCGCGCCGTTTCGGCCTCGATGACCCAGCTCTTCTCTTCGGCGGCGCGGCGTTCCGGCTCCGGCTTGGATTTGACCAGGGCGTAGGCGCCCGCGGCAGCCACGAAAAGGACGGCGACCGGGATAAGGATTTTCAGAAGCAATTTCATGACGGGGTTCCTTGCGCCTCGGCCAGGCGCGGCGGCAGGCCGAGGGAGGCCAAGGTGGCGGGGATCAGCGTGTCGGCGATGATGTCGATGCGTTCGCGGTTGTAGTCGCTCCAGCCGAGCCGGGCGCACACGACGGTCCGGCTGGCGCCGAACGACATGATCTGGCCGATCAGGGCCTGGGAACCGAGCCGCACGGTCGCGTCATCCGGGTCGCGGCGCAGGGCGGCGGCGACGAGCGTGCCGACCGCGTCATGCATCGGGCTGATACGCTCTTCCAGGATCATCGGAAATTCGCGCGAGGGCTGGTGGAATTCGCGCAGCAGGAAGGCCATTTGCCAGCGCATGGAGCGCTTGCCCAGCACCGCGTGCAGCATGTCGCGCAGGAAACGCTCGGCGCAGGACGCCAGCGCGTCGCGGTCACCGGCCGCGGCGCCGACGGCCTCGCGCAGGCGGCGGATGATGGGACCGAAATGCGGGCCGATATCCTCGATCAACCGCATCGTGGTTTCGTGATAGAGCTTCCGCTTGCCGCCGAAATGATAATTGACGGCGCCGAGATTGACCTTCGCCGCCTGGGCCAGCTCGCGCATCGACACGCCGCTGTAACCTCTTGACGCGAAGAGCTTTCCGGCGCTCGACAGGATGCGCGCGCGGCTATCGTCACCGCCCGGCCGCCCGCGCCCGCGCTTGGCCGGGTCCGGCGGGTCGGGCAATTGCGGCGTTATGATCCCTTCAGACGTCACGGCGAATTCTCCATGCGGCCCTCGATTCCGCATATTTTTGGTCAAACGTTTGAATAATCAAGCGCAAAATTAATTTCCAAACACCCCGCCATAACCCACACCTCACGCATCCCGCCGTTGGACCTCGCGGAGGTGCGCGGCTAACCTATGCGGCATCTGAGTTTCATCCGCCGCGACAGGGGGTTCGCGCCATGCGACCGACCAATCTGCTGATCATCATGTCGGACGAGCACAACCCGAAAGTGCTCGGCTGCAACGGCCATCCGCTGATCAAAACGCCGCATATGGATGCGCTCGCCGCGCGCGGCACGCGCTTCACGGCGGCCTACACCAACTCGCCGATCTGCATCCCCGCCCGTGCTAGCTTCGCCACCGGCCGGCATGTGCATGAGATGGACGATTATTGGGACAACGGCCATCCCTATGACGGAAGGGTCGAGGGCTGGGGTCACGAGTTGCAGCGGCAGGGCCATGCGGTCACCTCGATCGGCAAGCTGCACTACCGCAACGCCGACCTGCCGACCGGCTTCGACGAACAGATCGTCCCCATGCATGTGGTCGAGGGGATCGGAGACATCTCCGGCTGCGTGCGCGAACCGCTGCATGTCCGCAATAAATGCCGCGCCCTGTCGGAGCAGATCGGCCCCGGCAACTCGACCTACCTGGACTATGACCGGGACATCACGCGCCACACGCTCGACTGGCTGGAGAACGAAGCACCGAACCATACCGAAAAGCCCTGGGTCCTGTTCGTCTCCTTCGTCTGCCCGCACTTCCCGCTGATCGCGCCGCCGGAATTCTATGAGATGTACCCGCTCGACCAAATCCCACAGCCGAAAGGGGGCGATGGCAGCGGTTATGTCCGTCATCCCTGGGCCGAGGCGCTCAGGGGATGCCAGATCTATGACGACTTCTTCACCGAGGAAACGCGCCGCATCGCCATCACCTCCTATTACGGCATGACCAGCTTTCTGGACGACAATATCGGGCAGGTGCTGGCGAAGCTCGACGCGGTCGGGCTGGCGGACGACACCCGCGTGATCTACACCAGCGACCATGGCGACAATCTGGGCGCCCGCGGGTTGTGGGGCAAATCTAACCAGTACGAGGAATCCGCCGGCGTCCCGATGATCATGGCCGGGCCGGACATTCCCGAGGGACAGGTCTGTACGACACCGGTCAGCCATGTGGATTGCCACCAGTCGATTTTCCACAGCACCGGCGCCGAGATGGCGGCGGACGACCGCACCGGCCGGTCCCTGTTCGACATCGCCGGGGAACCGGACGACGCCGAGCGCATCGTGCTGAGCCAGTATCACGCGGTCGGTGCCGTGACCGGCGCCTTCATGCTGCGGCAGGGCAACTGGAAGTACGTCCACTATGTGGGATTGCCGCCGGAGCTGTTCGATCTCGCGAACGATCCGGAGGAGATGACCGATCTGGGCCAGGATCCGGCGCAAGCCGATCGTATCTCGGCGTTCGAGCGGGCGCTGCGCGACATGTTGGATCCGGAAGCGGTCGATGCCAGCGCCAAGGCGAGCCAACGCGCCCTGGTCGAAAAACATGGCGGGCGCGAAGCGATCCTGAAGAAAGGCGGCTTCGGCGCGACCCCGGCGCCGGGGGAAGAACCGGTCTTTGAATCATCCGAGGAGGCAGCGACGTGAAGACCCTGACCGAGGAACAGCGTATCAAGTGGGCGACGGACGGCTACATACAGCTTGAGGGCGCCCTGAACTCCGACGAGGTCTCGTTCTTCAGTGCCAAGCTGGACGAGGTCCGCCAGCTGCCGGGCTTCGAACCGCGGCCGGACGAATTGCAGCGCGGACACTACAAATGGCTCGACCATGCGGACGATCTCGATCCGGAAGGCTTCATGGACCGGCGCGATCTGCTGACCTACGACCAGGCCTTCATCGACCTGATCGACCATCCCGGCGTGTTTGACCTGATCGTCGATATCATGGGCCCGTGGATCCTGTTCAGCATGTCGCAGGCGATCGTCCGCGCCGCGACCAACACCTTCCCCGGCTACACGCATACCGACGGCGGCGAGGCGCTGCGCCGCATTCGCGTGACCGAGACCAGCCGCCCGCTTGCCATGAAGGCGATGTACCTGCTGAACGACGTAAACAGCGAGGACAGCGGCAATTTCACCGTCTTCCCGGGCAGCCATTTGCGTCCCTTCCCGGAGGACAATTCGCAGCTCAATCCACACACGCCAGGCGCCGTGCAGCTCACCGGCAAGGCGGGCGACGCCTATCTGTTCAGCCATGCGCTGTGGCACGGCCCGGCCCCGAACCACTCCAACCGAGCGCGCAAAACCTTGCTCTACAATTACTGCCAGATGTTCGTGCGCTGGTACGACTTCGATTCCATCTCGAAGGTGGCCGACCAATGCACGCCGCGGCAGCGCCGGTTGCTCGGCGATCTCGGCTACGACTTCCGGCCGGGCTCCTATTTTTACGCCCCGCTCGATCAGGAAGAAATCATCTACGGCAGCCCGGCATAGATGGACCTCGACCTCAACGGCAAGGTTGCCGTCGTCACCGGCGGCAGCAAGGGCATCGGCTACGCGGCCGCGTATCTGCTGGTGCGCGAGGGCGCCACGGTGGTCATCGCGGCGCGGCGCGAGTCGGCGCTGGCCGAGGCCAGCGCCGAGATCGAACGCGAGACCGGCAGAACTGTCGACACCTTCGCGATGGATGTCGCTAAAATCGCCGATCTCGACCGCTTCACCGGCTGGCTAACGGACCGGCACGGCCGCGCCGATATCCTGATCAACAATGCCGGAACCGGCACCTACAAGCCGTTTCTGGAGGTCACCGACGACGAGCTGCAATACGGCATGGCGATCAACTTCTTCGCTCAGTTCCGCCTGTCGCAGCGCCTGGTCCCGATGATGATCGAAGCGGGCGGCGGTGCGATCGTGAATGTCGCCGGGCGCACCGCCTATCAGACGGCCAACCCGCCGGGCTCCACCTGCACCGGCCCCGCCAAGGCCGCCGAACTGCGATTCACGGCAGACCTCGCCGACGAGCTGCGGCCGCACAATATTCGGGTCAATTGCGTCGTCCCCGGTGTCGTTGTCACGGAAGAGCGCTTCGAGAAATGGGAGCGCGAAGCCGCCGGCAATGCGTACGATCCGGAAGCCGCCCTGGCCCGCCGCGAGACCATCGTCCGCGAGGACGGCCCATGGGGCGATGCCTGGGAGGTCGCCGACACGATCGTCTATTTGGCCTCCGACCGGGCCCGCTACGTCAACGGCGCAAGCCTGCTGGTCGACGGCGCCAACAAGAAATCCTACACGCGACTACTGCGCGAGAGGGACTAGCGCGGCAGCTTCAGTGTCTCCGCCAGCACGTCTAACACGATGCGGATGCGGCGGCTGGTGCGCAGCTCCCAGTGGGTGACCAGCCAGATCGGGATCATGGCCGGCGGCAACTCGGGCAGGATGCGTTCCACACCTTCCGTCCGGTCCGCGATGATGTCGGCCATGACCCCGATGCCCAGCCCTTGCTGCACCCATTCCCACGCGACGGCCCCACTCTCTGTGAGGAGCTTGAAGTTGTCCTTGGTCAGGGTGACGCCCATCTCGTTCAGATAGGCGATCAACTGGCCGGGTCGGTCGAAGCCGATAAACTCGGAGTCCGAGACATCTTCCGGCGTCGCCGGCCGGCCGTACCGGTCGAGATAGCGGGTCGCGGCATAGAGCCCGCCCTCGGTTTCGCCCAGCAGCTTCGCGATCAGGTCCGGTTGGTTGGGACGGCCATGCCGGATGGCGATATCCGCCTCGCGCCGGCGCAGGTCGCGCACTTCGTTGGACGGCAGCACATCGACTTCGATACCGGGCGCCACCTCGCGGAGCTGCTCGCGCGAGACATCGAAGCGGCCGGTTTCAGGATCGAACACGAATGGCAGCCGGGCTCCCGCAAGGCGTTGTTCCTCGTCGCAAGGAAGACTTGAGGGGCCCCTCTAGGCGGCAGTCCGCCGGTACCGCGCCGGCGATAGATCGAAAGCGCGTTTGAAGACCCGCCCGAACGCGGCCTCGGACTGATAGCCACTGCGTTCAGCGATCTCGATGATCGGCAATGCCGTGTCCAGCATATGCCCAGGTCGGTCACGCGTTCGTCTATATCGCGGGTCTACCCTACTTGCGAACTCCGGTCTACCTCGTGTCCTGGTTCGCGATCCTGGCGATCGCGTATCTGACGCTCGGACAAATCTAGGACGCCACGGCTTCCGAGACCGTATTATTGTCACCTTCCCGCCCAAGGCCTTGACGCCAGCTGGCTCTGCCGCGATATTGATTGTATACAATTGTACACAATCAATATCGTCTCGGGAGGGAGCTCCATGTCACAGGAAACCTATGACGTCGTCGTGCTGGGTGCCGGCAATGCCGCATTTTGTTCTGCCTTGGCCGCCCAGGAGAATGGCGCGTCGGTCGTCATGATCGAGGCGGCGCCGCTCGAAGAAGCCGGCGGGAACAGCCGCTATACGGCAGGCGCCATCCGTTTCGCCCATGATGGCCTGCAGGATCTGACGACGGTGCTGGATCTCAATCAGGACGAAATCGACAATGCTGATTTCGGCGTTTACACGTCGGACCAGTTCTACGACGATTTGTTCCGCCTAACCCAGTATCGCGCCGACCCGGACAAGGCCGAAATGCTGGTCACCAAAAGCTTGGAGACGGTGCAGTGGATGAAAAGCCGCGGCGTCAAATTCCAGCCGAGCTACGGCCGGCAAGCTTTCAAAGTCGACGGCAAGTACCGCTTCTGGGGCGGTTTGTGCGTCGAGACCTGGGGCGGCGGTGAAGGGCTGATCGAGCTGGAAACCAAGGCAGCCGAAGAAAATGGGATCGAAATCCTGTACGAGACGAAGGGCCTGTCGCTGCTCTATGACGACGAAAAAGTCTACGGGCTGCGGGTCAAGCACAAGGGAAAGGTGCGCGAAATTCATGCCGGCGCCGTTGTGCTCGCCTCCGGTGGATTCGAGGCCAACCCGGAGATGCGTACCCGATATCTCGGCCCGGGCTGGGAACTTGTCAAGGTGCGCGGCACCCGCTTCAACACCGGTGGCGGCATCCAGATGGCGCTCGATATCGGCGCCATGCCGCACGGCAACTGGTCGGGCTGCCATGCGGTTGGTTGGGATCTTAACGCACCGGAGACCGGCGACCTGACCGTCGGTGACAATTTCCAAAAGCACAGCTATCCGCTCGGCATCATGGTCAATGCGACCGGTAAGCGCTTCGTCGATGAAGGCGCGGACTTCCGCAACTACACCTACGCAAAATATGGCCGCGTGATCATGGATCAGCCGGGCATGATGGCCTGGCAGGTCTTCGATCAAAAAGTCATCGACATGCTGCGCGACGAGTACAGCATCCGCCGCGTGACCAAAGTAACTGCCAACACGATCGAGGAGTTGGCGCCGAAGCTAGAAGGCGTCGACCCGGACCAGTTCATCAAAACGGTCAAGGAATACAACACCGCCGTCCAGACCGACGTGAAGTTCAACCCAGCCGTTCTCGATGGTCGCGGCACGACCGGACTCGACGTGCCGAAAACCAACTGGGCCAACACCTTGGACGAACCGCCTTACGAGGCCTATGCGATCACCTGTGGCATCACGTTCACATTCGGCGGCTTGCGCACTAACGACGACGGCAACGTGCTCGACACCGAGCTCAACCCGATTCCGGGCCTCTACGCGGCGGGCGAGCTGGTCGGTGGCATGTTCTGCTTCAACTATCCCGGCGGTACCGGCCTGATGTCCGGCGCGATCTTCGGACGGCTCGCCGGCAACAGCGCAGCGGCGCAGGTAAAGGGCGGCTGAGGTGACGCAACCGGCGCTCGCCAAGAGAGACTTCCCGTCCCTTGGCGAGTTTGCCTACGAAGCACTGCGTGCGCGGATCCGTGAGGGCGAATTGCCGCCCGGATCGCGGGTCCGCGAGGCGGAAATCGCAGAGCAGTTGGAGATCAGCCGGACGCCGGTGCGCGAGGCGCTGCGCCGGTTGGAAGCGGATGGCTTTCTGGCCTTCGAACCGCATCGCGGTATGGTCGTGGTGCAGCTCGATCATCAGTCGGTGATGGAGCTGTACGCGATGCGCGAGGCGTTGGAAGGCACGGCCGCGGGGCTCGCCGCCCGGCACGCGTCGGACGCGGAAATCGCCGCACTGCTCGATATGCTAGACCGCGAGAGCGCCTTGTTCGAAGATCCGGACCGGCTGGCAACACACAATCTGCAATTCCACCAAGCCCTTTTCCGCGCCGCGCACAACCGATACCTTTTGAAGACGGCGAACGCGCTGCGGGATTCAATGGCGTTGATGCGCGGCACAACGATGGCGGTGCCGGGACGGGCCGAAACGGCGCATCGCGAACACCGCAGCTTGGCCGACGCAATTCAAACCCGCGATTCCGAGGCCGCCGAACGTGCCGCCCGCCAGCATATCAACAGCGCACAGAGCGCCCGCCTGAAACTGCTGTTCGAGCCCGTCTAAGCTATCTAGCCGTCTTGTCGCCGGCCGAACAGCATCGTCACGTTGATACGGCGATTCTTGTAACCCGGCTTGAAGGTGAACCGGTCCGTCTCGTGGAACAGGTCGGAGTTGAACAGCACCACTCGATTCTGCCGGTGCGGTACGACCATCTTCCCGCTATCGTTTTCCACCAGAAATTGCCGGATACGCGCCTGATCTGCGTTGTAATCGGTAAACCGCCAGTCCAGCGGCGCCTCCGCCTTATAGACGACTAAACCGCCGCTTTCCGGCGACAGGTTAGCCGCATCCGGTGTCACCCAGAAATTGACGTTGACCGCTGCAGCGTCCGCATGAACTTCGATCCCTTTCAGGCTGCTGTCATATTTAAATGCCCAGCATTGCAGCAACCGATGGTCTCCAAAAACCTCCGGAAGGGCTTGCCGAAAATCCTCTGCAATCTGCAGCACCAACGGGCAGGCGAGCCCGTCGTTCAGCATTGCACCGAGATACCCTTCGCGGTGCTTCGTATCAAACCAGATCGTGCTTTCCAGCAGATATCGACGCAGTAGAGCCAGTGTCTCGTCGGTCAACGCGTCATCGAAATAGGTCATTCCCGGTGCATTCTCGAAATAATCCCGGGTGATCGATGCCGTATCGAGCGAGTCGTTCACAGTCGACCCGTCAATTTTCGGCGCATCGACCCTATTCAAGGGCCTGTTGTAGCAATCCGCCACGCGACCGAACTGCGCCTCCGAGAGCCGCACACGAAATTCGTCTCCCTCGGGCCAATCGATATCGTCGCGCAACGTCTCGAAAATTTCAGCCAATTCATCGAAGCGGTTGTTGCCTTGCTCCGCGAGGTACCGGTATTGCTCGATATCGTGGGAGACCTTCGCCTCCGAGACAAAGCGGAACAGTTCTAAGTCGCTGGTGTCGGCTTCCGGTCCGCGCATCATCTGCAGGTAGGTATCGAAATGCGCGACGGCCTCTTCCGGCTCACCAAGCGCGTTCTTGACCAGTGCAAGATTGCTGTGTGCGTTGGCGTAACCCGGTTCGATTGCAAGCGCTTGTTCGAAATGTGCTGCAGCCCTGTCGAACCGGCTTAGATCCTGCTCTACCAGCCCCAAATCGTTATGGGCGTCCGGGTTAGAGGGATCCGCTGCGATCAATTGCTCAATGACCTCTATGGCCTCCTCGTAGCGTTCCATCGCGTGCAGGGCGTTACCCAAATTCTTTCGTGCATCGGCGTAGTCCGGGGCGTGGGTCAGCGCTTCGCGATAGCGAGACACGGCTTCGTCGAAGCGCTCGGTCTCCTGCAGCACATTGCCTAGATTATTAAGTACCTCCGGATTTTCGGGATCGAGCGCCAACGCTTTCTTGAAACATTCGATCGCTGTGTCCAATTCACAATTGCCCTGCAAGGCTATGCCCAAATTGCAAAGCGTATCCGGATTTGTCGGATCGAGATCGACTGCCTCGCGGCAATGTGCAATGGCCTCCTCCGAGCGCGCCAGCCGATGCAGAACCAGCCCAAGGCTGCTATGCGCCTTGGCGTAGCCGGGATGGTGCGCAATGGCGCTTTGGTAACTTTCGATGGCATTGTCAAAATCACCGATGGCGAACAGCGCGTTGCCGAGATTATTGTGGGCGGCAGCGTTGCCCGGTTTGACGGACACCGCCTGCCGATAGCTGGCAATCGCCTCCTCGACACGGCCAAGTGCATTAAAGACCAAGCCCAGATCCGCATGCGCTTCGGCATAGTTTGGGGCAACTTTTGTAGCTTGCTGAATCAATGGCCAGGCGGCCTCACTTTCGCCGACCTGATGCGCGATCACACCCAACAGATGCAAGGCCGACGGATTCTCAGGTTCGATATCAAGTATCTCTCGATAGATATCTTCTGCCTGATCCAAACGGCCGGCATTATGGTGTTCGACAGCGAAGCGCAACGCGTCCTGCAGCCGACGCTGTGCATCCCTTAACGACGGTCCAGCTGACAAATCGCCCCCCACGATTCAGCCACTCCGCGCTCAGAGTTCTTACGTCGGAAACGGTTAAGAACTCTTCCGAAGCAGTATTATCGTAAGGATGCTGGAGGTATTTTAATACCTAAATCTTTCTATTGCGAAGCACGCGATCTCTTGCTGCCGCGCACTGGCCTGCACTTATTCAGGCGGGCCAGGCGCAACTAATTCTCCGACAATCAGACCGTGCAGAAAGAAGCCGACTTCCGACTGTTCATCCCATAGCGGCAGATCGAGAACGTTGAAGGCGATGAACTCACGGCCGGGGGCAGGGACGTAACCGGTCGCATGCCCGATCCGCGAGCCTTAACGCTGTTCCGCGAAATGGCGCTTCGGCGGTTCGACCAAATCCGGCATCAGGGTTCCGCACAGCAGTGCGCCGGTTAAATCGCGCCCCAACAGGTCAACGAACTGCGTTCCAAACAAGCGAAATCGACTGTCGCCGTCTTCCCATTCGGAAATCGCAATGCGCCCGACCCAAGCACCGAAATCTTCGATGCCGAACGCGGTTTTCGGTGGCAACAACGTCCCGTCGCGCTTCCCATCCCAAATGGCGAGCAAACTGGAAAATCCGTCGATCTCCGGCAATGGATCCACCGGAAACGCCGTCATCTTGTAGCTGTCCAAAGAAGTAACCCTGTCTGTGCGGCGCCACGTGACGGCGCGGTATAACTCTGCGCGCCTATTTGGGAGCACGCGATCGGAAACACAACCAGCTCAGAATCTCGAATGTTTGCCGTCCTGTTCGGCCGCCACTAGAGTGCCCGCACGGCAATTGCGACGGGGCAATCCCGGAGAGGAAAACGAGATGACACGGCGCTTCGTCACAGCCGTCATGCGGCATGAAACCAATACTTTTTCACCTATCCCGACCCCGGTGGCGGATTTCGGGCGAGTCGGCCCGACCGACGGTCCGGCGCGAGGCGATGAGGCGTACCGGGTCTATGCGGACACGAACAATCCTGTCGCCGCCTATATCGACATCGCAAAGAAAGAAGGTGCCGAGCTGGTCTTTCCGATTGCCGCGAATGCCCATCCCAGCGCCCCGGCGCCCGGCGCAATCATCGATCTCTGCGCCGAAGCGATCATCGAAGCGATCGAGAAGGGCTGCGATGCGCTGTTTCTCGACCTTCACGGCGCGATGGTGACGCAGGAGCATGACGATGGCGAAGGGGATCTGCTGACCCGCATCCGCGCCGCGGCGCCTGACCTGCCGATCGCCGTGGCACTCGATTTCCACACCAACTTGTCGGCAGCGATCGTCGACAATGCAACGGTTATAGCCGGTTACCGGACCTATCCGCATATCGACATGTATGAAACCGGTGAACGTGCCGGCCGCATCCTGGTGCGGGCGCTGAACGGCGAAGTGAACCCGGTCATGGCGTGGCACTCCTTGCCGGTCCTCACCCACATGAACCGGCACGCGCCCTCGATGCAGCCGATGAAGGACATTTATGCCAAGGCAATCGCGGCGGAAAATGCCGGCGAGGTGCTGAACGCCTCGATCTTCGGCTGCTTCCCCCTGGCCGATATCCCGCATGTGGGGTTGAGCGCGATCGTCGTCGCGGATGGCGACAAGGACGGCGCAGAGCGGCTGTTATACGACATCATGCAGGAAGGTTGGGAGCGGCGCGACGAGTTCGTCTTCCCGGTCGAGCCGATCGAGAAATCCGTCAGCGAAGCGAAGGCGCTCGACGGCGGCCCAGTGATTCTGATCGATCACGGCGACAATACCGGATCAGGCGGCAATCAGGACGTGATGGCTGTGCTGGCCGAGGTGATCCACCAGGATCTGGACGATGTCTGCGCCGGTCCGTTCTGCGACCCGGCGACCGTGGCGCAACTGATCGAGGCCGGCATCAGCGCGACCGTGACCGTCCAACTCGGAGGCAAGGTCGACATGCCGGCGATGGACCTGAAAGGCGAACCGCTCGAGGTGACGGGCACGGTTCGGCGCATCACCGACGGCAACTTCACGATCACCGGGCCGATGTTCACCGGCGTGCAGTTCAACATCGGCCGCTGCGCCGTGCTCGACACCGGCAAGGTCGAAATCGTCGTCAGCGAAGGCCGCTACGAGCCCTTTGACGTAGGCGCCTTCACCCATGCCGGCATCGACCCTTCGAAAAAAAAATACGTACTGCTGAAGAGCCGCCAGCATTTCCGCGCCGGCTTCGAACCTATCGCCAAACACATCGTCATGGTATCCGGCCCCGGCACTTGCACCTCGGACTACAGTCTCTTCCCGTGGAAAAATGTCCGCCGCCCGGTCTATCCGCTGGACCCGGACGCGGAGTCCAATCTGCCGACGCAGGCCTGATCGTTACGCCGATTTAACAGAGCGGATACGATTGCCGCTGCAAATGGGGCGATATCGGCGTCGCAAAAGTGCGAACACAGATGCCGCAATTTCGAATTCAAACGGGCCAAGGAAGTGACCAAGTTTTCACCGTGGTCAAAAACTTCATCGCCTCCAACACGCCTTCTTTCACACCGTTTCCGGAATCCTTGATCCCACCGAACGGCGACATCTCTATCCGGTACCCGGGCGCTTCCCAGATATTCACTGTACCCACGTCGAGCCCTTCGATATAGGCGGTCGCCCGATCGAGGCGGTTTGTGCATACGCCCGCCGACAATCCAAAGGCGGTCGCGTTCGAGATCACCATGAGCGCGTCGTCATCGTCTGGCGCGCGGACAATGGGAACGATCGGTCCAAACGTTTCCTCGCGGACCAACTCGCTGTCATGCGGCACGTGATCGACCGTAATCGGCGGCAGCAACGCACCTTTGCGTCCCGGATTGTAGAGCACCTTCGCGCCAGCCTTCTCCGCCTCCACGACCCGCCGTTCGAACATCGCCGCCGCATCCGCATGGATAACGCAGCCGAGTTCCGTCTCAGGATCCTGCGGATCGCCGTGCCGCATCGCCTTCGCCTTCTCCAATACCATCGGCACGAAGCGGTCGGCCACACTTTCCTGAACGAGGATTCGTTTGACCGCTGTACAGCGTTGCCCCGAATTCGCGGTCGCCCCGGAGACCGCTATGGCTGCGGCCTTCTCCAGCCCCGCCTCATCCAGGTCGTTCAGAACGATAAGCGGATCGTTCCCGCCCAATTCCAACGCAGCGCGCCGATACCCCACCTTCTCCGCAATCTGTTTGCCGACCTTCACGCCACCGGTGAAGGTGATCACGCTAATGTTCGGGTCGGTCACCATCGCGTCGCCGATCGCCTCTGGCATCCCTGTGACGATTTGAAACATCTCCACCGGCAGCCCGGCTTCGTACAGCAGATCCGCCAGGGTGATCGCCGTGAGCGGTGTCAATTCCGTTGGTTTACAAACCAAACAGTTGTTCGTGGCGATTGCCGGCGCAATCTTGTGCGCCACCATATTGAGCGGATGGTTGAACGGCGTGATCGCGGAAACCGCGCCGACAGGTTCGCGCTTGGTGAAAATCTTCCGCGCCTTCCCGTTCGGCGTCAGGTCACAGGAGAAGATCTGTCCATCATCCAGAATGGCAAGCTGCCCGGCCAAGGTGAACACGTCATAGGACCGACCGGTTTCGTACAAGGCATGCTGCTTACAGATACCGAGCTCCAAGGTCAGGACATCAGCTATCGACTCGCGCCGCTCCCGAATGAGTTCGGCCGTCTTGAAGAGAATCTGCTGCCGTTCATAGCGTGTCAGGGTCGGACGGTACCGGGCCGCGATATCGAAGGCCTCCGCCGCGTGTTCCGCCGTACCCGCAGGTACGGTGCCGATTACGTCATCGGTGTAAGGATAGCGGACTTCGATTTCATCAGCGGCGTCGACCTTTCGGCCACCGATCCGCATGCATTCGCGAATGACCGTTCGCCCGGATGACACATCGTCCATCGCTTGCCCTCCCCTTATCCTTGCAAACCCTCGATGCGTTATTTTTGGGAACCGCACAGGGTTCCGTCAATACAGGCGCCCGGCAAATTTTCTACGGGACGATGGCTGCGCGCAGAACCTCCCGCTCTGACGCTTTTCGGAACGCGTCGTCGAGCTGGTCAAGGGAGAAGACGGCATCAACGATATCGGCAAAGGGGAACCGGTTTCGGTTGGCCATAACGAAATCG